>ONRU01000011.1 GCA_900320325.1 uncultured Lachnospiraceae bacterium | reverse complement strand
TGCCTTAAAGCTGTTCATTGTATTCCTTACAGAAGAGAAGGAAATACAGTTGTCAAGGTTCACTATGTCAGGGTTCAACAGAATACTTGTCGTTGAATTCCTTGAGTGGTGCCGGGCAAGCGGCGCATCTGTATCTACTGCCAACCAGCGATTAGCGGCACTGAAGTCTTTTGCTTCCTATGCGCAGATCGAACGGATTGATTACATGGCTCCCCTGCAGGATGTACAGGGCATACGCTCACGCAAGACGGAGGGGAAGGAAATATCATTCCTTAACATTGATCAGATGACACTATTGATCAACCGGCCTGATGTCAATACCCGAAGCGGGCTGCGTCATCGAACAGCACTTACTCTTTTATATGACAGCGGATGCCGTGTACAGGAACTATGCGATATCCGGATCGGTGACGTTAACACCGGAAGCAGTCCAACGGTAAAACTGCATGGGAAAGGTGACAAGTACCGTACGGTTGTCATTTCCGAGGGCACGGGAGGCTTGTTGAAAGAATATATCTCCCGTCAGCGGATTGGCTCTTTGCAAAACCAGCCGTTGATCGTTAACCGTACAGGCAGGAAAATGAGCCGCGATGGTGTTCAATACATGATCGATAAATATGTTCGCGAAATACGTGTGGAGAATAAGGCATTCCCGGAGCATGTCCATTGTCATCAGTTTCGTCACAGTAAGGCGATGCACATGCTCGCTGCCGGGATCAACATAGTATATATACGCGATTTCCTCGGCCATGAGGATATTTCTACCACTCAGATCTACAGCCGAGCTGACAACAGGTTAAAAAATGAGGCGATTAACGCGCTGGCATTAATGATGAGATGCCTGTTTTTCAACAGTTCCCTTCATTAACTCGGCATAATAACTAGCTCGGCATAAGGAGGATTATGCGGATATCGACATAATCCTCCCTGGGGTGTGCCGACTATGGTATCTTCATACTCATCATCAATCATCACTCCGCTTACGAGGAACTTTCTCACCACTGAGATGACGTCTCCGTCCTTGATTGTGCGTCCGAAGATAGTCATCAGCTTGTCATGGTCAACAGTGTCAAAGAACTTTGCAAGGTCGATATCCACGATCCAGCTGTGTCCGTCGTTCATCATCTCTAATGCCTTCAGGACTGCCTGCTGTGCACATCGGTTGGGTCTGAATCCGTAGCTGTGGTCATGGAACTGTTCTTCAAAGATTGGAGTAAGCACCTGCGCGACTGCCTGTTGTACGAAGCGGTCGACCACTGTCGGGACTCCAAGGTTCCTGATTCCGCCGTCGGGCTTCGGTATCTCCACCCTTTTGACTGGCTGCGGCTTATATTTCCTAGTCCGCAGTTGTTCCCTAATGCTTTCGCCGTTTTCCGAAAGGAACGCGCCAAGTTCTTCAACGGTCATACCGTCCACACCTGCCGCTCCTTTGTTTCTGACGACTTGCAGATACGCCGCATTGAGGTTATCTTTGCTAAGTATCTGCTCCATGAGACTACTTGTGTCCATGCGTTGTTTCCTTTCTGCCCCTTTTGCCTTTGCCGCCTTTGACATTATCGACAGACGTTGCTCCGGCTACGAAGTGGAACGTACTTCAACTGATCGATTGTTCGCCCCTTCGCTCCATTCCCATTACAGGAACTTCTTCACTACTATGGGCTCTGCTGACTTCTCACAGTTCGTTGTTACTACGGCTAATGAGACCGTCTGTGAGATCTCCACGCTTAAGGTGTGCGCTCTTTCCCCTCATCTACCTGCCACATTTACTGGTACTTCCAGCAACTTTTGGACTTTATCGCCTTTTGCCGACTTATCCGTATTTCCCAGCCTTATATGTGGTTCCTGTCCGTCAGGCCAAGGGTTTGCCTACAGCTTCCTTCAGATTCCACCTCACGATGGACACCCTTGCTGTTCAGCTATGTACTTCGTCGTTGCCTACGCGTACTCGGGACTTTCACCCGTTAGAGCGCGCCCATGGCGCGCAAACAAAAAGAGGACACAGGCAGCAATGGCCCGCGTCCTCCGGTTCTGTCCTTATTTTGACGCATCCGCTCTCTCCGGCGGCCGCCGCCTGCAGGCACCGGCTGTCCGGAACGGCAGTATCCGTCAATAAAAAAATCAGTCAATGAAAAGAGGGGTGGAATAATATCTGTCACCGCTGTCCGGCAGCAGGGCGACAATGGTCTTGCCCTTGTTCTCAGGCTTCTGTGCCTCCAGGATGGCCGCATGGAGGGCGGCGCCGGAGGAAATACCGGTCAGAATGCCTTCGGTCACGGCCAGGCTCTTGGACGCCCTGAACGCGTCCTCGTTCTCGATGGTCACGATCCTGTTATATACGGAGGTATTGAGTACGGAAGGAACGAAGCCGGCGCCGATGCCCTGGATCTTGTGGGCGCCCGCCCTGCCCTGGGAAAGGACCGGAGAACCGGCCGGCTCGACCGCGATGATCTCGACCCCGGGCTTCTGGCTCTTCAGATAGGTGCCCACGCCGGTCAGGGTACCGCCGGTACCTACGCCCGCGATGAAGATATCGACCTGACCGTCCGTATCCTTCCAGATTTCGGGACCGGTCGTGGCAGCATGGATCGCCGGATTGGCAGGGTTATCGAACTGGGCGGGAATAAAGGACCCTTCGATCTCCTTTGCCAGTTCGTTTGCCTTTTCAATCGCTCCCTTCATACCAAGGGATCCCCTGGTCAGTACAACTTTGGCTCCATAAGCCTTCAGGATATTTCTTCGCTCAACACTCATGGTTTCCGGCATGGTCAGAATGATCTTATAACCCTTGGCCGCCGCTACAGACGCCAGACCGATACCGGTATTGCCCGAAGTAGGCTCAATAATGGTCGCTCCTTCTTTGAGCAGTCCCTTTTTCTCAGCGTCTTCGATCATGGCAGCGGCAATCCTGTCTTTGACGGAGCCCGCCGGATTGAAGTATTCCAGTTTGGCCAGCAGTCTGGCTTCCAGACCCAGCTTCTGTTCCAGGTTGACCAGTTCAACCAGAGGGGTATTTCCGATCAGTCCGATTGTTCCTTTATAAATGTTTGCCATTGTACTACCTCCGCTTTAATTCCTACTATTCAGTTAGGATTTATCTGTTTTTCCATGGCTGTATATTAGCATTCCCGGCACCCGCTGTCAAGCATAAATTTTTGAAATTCCTATAGGATTAGTATGATATAGATGGCAAAAAAGCCTCCGCGCGTTTGCTGTACCCGCGCGGAGGCTTTCTGACTACAGGTCTTCCGCCTGTTTGAAAAAATCACTTGAAAATTTCAGCTTCGCGCTGACGTTTACCGGTCCTTTCCTGTCCTCCGGGGACCCCCCGGGCCTGTGGATGCGCGCGTCTTCTTTATGGGGCGTCTGGTCCGGAAAATGCTCCAGACAGAAGGCTGTCAGGCGGGAGTAGACCTCTGTGGCGGAGGCTCTCCGCTCCGGATCCCTCAGCAGCATGCTTTCAATAATCTCCCGCAGCCGCGGTGACTGGATTGCCCCGGCATCCGCTTTCAGGACAAAATCGTCCAGGACCGCTTCATGGGCGTAATCATAGACATCCGTATCGAACCAGGGCAGTTTTCCGGTCAGATACTGGTGGAACAATAGTCCCATGGCGAATACATCCATCTTGCAGGACAGTCTGGCTTCTTCCCCGCATAAAAACAGACACGCTTCCGGCGACAGATAGACCTGGTCCCCTTCCAGATCCTCTTCGTGCTCCGGAAGGTCATATTCGTACAGGCAGGCGTCAAAATCTATGATCTTGGCCACCGGCTTCCCGCCTTTGGACATATGCACGATCACATTGGTATCCTTGATATCCGTATGGATGATATTTTTCGCGTGCAGGGCCGCCAGACTGTGGGCAGCTGTCCTGCACAGCAGCATTTTGTCCTTTAGCGGCAGTCCGGCTATCTGATCCGGGCCCATTCCGTCCGATTCGATCCACCAGGTCGTCATATAATAGCGGGAACCGACCCGGAAGAACTCCGCGATCCTGACGAGATTTCCATCAGACGCCTCGTTGATATCCCTGTAGAGCTCATATTTTTTTGCTTCAAAGCTCTCACATTCCCGGATTCTTTCAATCCGCAGGTCTTCCTCCAGGGTATCCTCATCGGGATATCTGGGATTCATGAATTCCTTAATAAAAAAACTGGCATTCCCTTTCCGGGCTATGGACCATCTGGAGAACCCGGCGTTCTGGTTCTGAAAGGGCCTGATCAGTTCATACTGGTTGATAATCTCCGCCATCCGAATGTAACTCCATTATTTCAAGTACCGTTCATAGCCGCTCCGGTAGTCCTGCCATAAGGTTCTGGCTTTTTCTTCCGTATAGGCGTCCGTGAGAGGCTGTATGTATACCTGCTCCAGTTCCCTGCACCTGTCCGCGTAAAACTGTTTCAAATTCTCAAAAGTCCCGAACGAAAAAAGCATGACCGCCATGGTCGCGTCATCCCCTGTCACATCCTGGATCTCGCTGTGGAGCTTCTCCTTCCATTCCGACAGGGATCCGGATCTGCGCAGGGTGTCCAGCAGAAAATACTCAAAATGCATGGGCGTCCTCCAATAGCCGAAATAGCCGTCCGTGGCAGCCACCACGGCTGTGGGCCCCTGCAGGCGCATGTGGTTCGTGTGCAGGGTATACCGGCCGTCGGAAGACAGCACATTGGTCTGTACGGGATCGTCCCTTAAATCTTCAAAGGCGTCCCGGCTGTGGGTATCGTCTTTCGACAGAGGGCTCAGTCCGTTTTCGTTCAGAATATAGACACGGGAATCTCCGGCCCAGACCGCCTGCACCGTAATCTCACGGTTTCCGTATTCAGCCAGAGCGATTGCCGCCGTTGTCGGAAAATCGCGTACCATGGCACCGCGCAGCTTCAGGGCGCTGCCGCCTTTCTGCTCTCCCAGCAATAAAGCTCCGGCGGTCCTCTCCCGCAGTTCTTCTGTCAGATCGCCATGCCGGCCTTTATGGATCCCGCTCCGGAACCAGTCATATACCGCGCCGCTGGCCAGCCTGGAAGCGATATAGGCCCCTGTATGCTTTTCATAATGGTCATACTGCCGGGCACCCAGTCCTCCGCATCCATCAAACACACCGATCAGGGCCGCATTCCCGGCGCGGGAGCAGCAAAAGCTGTCTTCCCCCTTTCCGCCGGCAATCTCCGCGGAGACGACAAACTGGCCGTCAAATATATCATGGAACGCCTGACTCTGTTTTTCATTCTTCATATTGAATTACCGATCGCGCTGAGGATCTGCTCATAATCACAGTCCGCGAGGCCATCGCCCGCTTCTGACTCATATTGGATCACATTGTTCCAGTTATCCGTGATCTTGTTCCAGCTTTTCTTATTGGGCGCGAATATGATCAGCCGTTTTGCCGATTCATCCATGACGCCGGGGGAGGTCCTGCTGCCCCACCAGCGGGTCAGCTCATTGAAATCCGCTGCCATATTGGCAGGATAATTGGGGGCGCTTTTTCCAAATCCCAGATCATGGGTCCCGTCATCCGACCATACGACAATGACATGTCTGCGTTTCTGGGCAGTCGTATTCCACTTTGACTTCATGGCGTAGGCCAGCGCCTCCAGCCCATCCTCTTCGTCATCTCCGCCCCCGGACGCTTCAATACTTGTCAGGCAGGCCTTGAAATCCGCTGCCTGGTCCGGTAAATGGAAGAAATCCGTGACCAGCATGGCCTGCTCGCGGTCATAATAATAATCACGGAAGGCAATGATCCGGATCCGAAGCTCCGAGACGTTCTTATGCTTGTTTTTCATAATGACCTGAAAATCCTGATAGAATCTGAGGGCATTCTTTTTGACTGTATCCAGAATATGGTCCATGCTCATCGTCACATCAATGCAAAAGACCAGATCTACGCCATATGTCAGCTTATAATTGCTGCCCATAATCACACCTTCCCTTCCTAATAAAGATCACTTTCTCCTGCCTGCCAGATCTTCCCCCTGGCCTGCAGTTCTCTCCGCAGCTCCTCCTGATATTTGTTTTTTCTTCTGTATACAGCCGTCACACTGTCTTTCCTGTTCCTTATGTGTGCTCAGGCGCTCCGGGGGGCATTTCCTCCTGCTCCCCGTCCTCACTGTTGGGGGAGGCCTCCTGTGTATTCCGCTTCTGTACAGAGGAACCTGACTGCTCCCCTGTATCCTGTCCGGCACTCTCTGTCATACCGGTATCCTCTGTGTCGGAAAAATCTGCCGGATTCCCGTTCTCTTCCCCGTCAGGCTCCGCTGTTTCCGTATTTTCTTCCCCGGCCGGCTCCGCTGTTTCCGCGTTCTCCGCGCCGGAGATCTCTTCTTCGTTTTCCTGGAATACGGCCATTATTCCATGACGCGCCGTCTCCATTGCCGCTTCCCAGATATTCTTTCCCTCCTTCCGGACTATATCCTGTACATACAGGAAGCTGTACTCAGCCAACAGATGCTGATAGTCCTCTCTGAGGACTTCGTTTTCACCCTGCAGGGCCTGCAGCTGTTCTTCTGTATCCTGCAGCTGCCGTCGAAGTCCGGAAATGTGGAAGAGACTGCCCGCCAGCAGCAGAAGCAGGACTGCCGCCAGGACTGCGGGCATATACCGCAGGACGGACCTCTTTTTGGCGTGCCGGGCAGGCTTCCCCGCAGATTTTCTGTCTTCCGCTTCGGAAGTCCCGCTTTCTCCGGAAACAGGGGGGACCTGGGTAAAGGCATCTTCCGGTTCTGTCCGCGGCTCTTCCGCGGCTGTTCCATCAGCCCTCTCCCATACTTCTTCCTGTCCTTCCGCTGTCATTTCTTCCTTCGCTCCGGACTGCGTATTCTGGTTCAGTTCCGACCAGAATCCGCTGCAGTATTCCATGACCGGAAGGTCCGCGCCGCAGTTGGGGCACTTTGAAGCTTCCGGCGGAATCCGGCCGCCGCACTTTGTACAGAACATACATTACCTCTCTTTTCTTCGTGATTGACCGCCGCAGCGGCCGCTCTCTCTCTGTCAGAAGCGCCGGTGGTCAGCCGGTCTTTCTGGAAGCTCCGCAGAGACAGCAGGCATTATGATCTGCGCTGTTCTCTACTTCACAGTCCCTGCATACCCACGGCTCCTCTTCCCCCATCGAGGTCAGAGGAAAATAATTGTAAATGATGCGGGGAAAACTCTTTGTTTCCGCTGTTTTTGTCCCGGCCGCCGGCTGCCGGGGAACTTTCTTTTTTTCTTCCGTTCTGTCTTTGTCCGTTTTTTCTATTCCGGCTTTTTCTTTTATATATATTTCCCGGGCCGTTTTATCTGTTAAAGATTTTTCCTTCACCATGTCGGATTTTATGCGCGTGTCGCTGCGGGCTTTTTTTTCTCTTTTATCCTCTCTCCGAATGGACCAGTTCTTGAGCAGGAACCCGCCGACAAACAGGCACAAGATTATGACACATACATATAAGGTTTCAGGATCCATCCTCTGTCCCGCCTTTCTCACGATTTATTGCGGCTCCAGACCGCCGCAGTCCGCATATTTCGGATTCCCGTTCAATTTTAGCTCATGTCGGCTGTTCTGACAATTCAACGGTCTGTTTTCTTTTCCTTCCCTTCTGTAATCACACGGCCTCTGACTTATTATATCATTCCTTTTTGAAAGATCTTTTTCGCACTCTGGGGGAACCGGCAGCCTGAAAGCGCGAAAAAGCCTTCCCGCAGGAGCATATCATACCTCCTGCGAAAAGGCTTTCCCTGTTCTGTCCAGTCAGGTATCAGCCCGGCTGGCCATCTCAATGACCGTATCGGCTATGCTCAGGGTGGATTTTCTGTGGGAGACCAGAACGATCGTCCCGGGACTGCGGTCCTGCATTTCCCGGACCGCTTTCAGGATCATGCCTTCGTTGAGGGCGTCCAGGGCGCTGGTAGGCTCATCCAGCAGCAGGAAGGCGCTCTCATGACAGAAGGCCCTGGCCAGTCCGATCCGCTGTTTCTCTCCTTCGGAAAGCGTGCTGCCCAGCTCTCCGACCATGGTGTCATACCCATCCGGCAGACTCATGATAAAGTCATGGACAGATGCCGCTCTGGCCGCTTCCATGATCTGGTCCCGGTCCGCGTAGCTGCTGCCCAGGGAAATATTATCCGCGACCGACGTATGGAACAGGCTGGTCTCCTGGGTCACATAGCCTTCCATGGCGCGCAGGGACCAGGTATTGATCTCCCGGATATCCATATCACTGATCAGGATCCTGCCCCGGCCGGGATCCCAGAAACGCATCAGCAGTTTTAAAAGTGTGGATTTACCACAGCCGCTGGGTCCATGGATCCCGATGATCCTGCCCCGGGGAATTTCCAGCGAATAATCGGACAGGACCGGCTCCGCCGACTCTTTCCGATAAGAAAATGTGACATCACAGACCCGGGCACCGTCGAAATCCGGCGACGCTCCCCGGATCACTTCCTCCGTTTCCGGTTCTTCCGCCAGCAGATCCAGCACCCTGTCTCCGCAGGCCAGTGTCTGACTGAGCCCCGATGACAGGGCGGAAAGGGCCAGGACCGGTCCGAAGGACCCCATCATGGCTGTCACGGCCGTCACGGTCTGCAGGAAGTCCGCGCCGCCCTGGGAATACAGACAGAGCATCAGGGTCAGCATGGCTGCCGAAAATCCCAGTACCGCCAGATCGGAAACCGCGTAGGAAGCCGCTTCCAGCAGATTCAGGCGATTGCCGGAGGCAGCGATCCTGCGGGATCTGTCCGCCAGCTTCTCCCGGCGGGCGGTCCCGCCTCCAAAGCGGATGGTCTCCTCCAGTCCCCGCAGGGAATCCAGCACCAGGCTGTTCATGCCGGCGAAACGGGCCCGCAGCTCCACACCGGGACCTGCGCTCCGTCTGCCCAGAGTCAGCGGAATGACAGCGCCGACCACCAGATACGCGGCCAGCGCCAGCATGCCTGCCAGAGGATGCTGCAGTCCGATAAAGATCACCATGACACAGCTGGTGAGCAGGGCAATGGCGATCGGAGAGATCGTATGGGCATAAAAGACCTCCAGCTGCTCTATATCCGAAGTGATCAGGGCAATCATGTCTCCCTTGTCACGGCCTTCCAGCCTGGCCGGGCAGAGCCTGCGCAGTGCCGCGAAGACTTTATGACGGATGACCGCCAGGATCCGGAAGGCGATCAGGTGATTCCTGTATTGCTCAAGATAGTGGAAAACGCCGCGCATTACGGCTGTCAGCAGCAGGACAGCGGCAAAAGCTGTCCAGGACAGACGGCCGATCAAAGGGACCCTGCCCATATAGGCGACGCCGAAACCGAAAGATCCCAGTACCGCGATCATTTTTTCAGCGGCCAGAACGGTCAGAAAAATGGCACACAGATGCCCCAGGGTCCCGAACAGGACCGCCTGGATCATGACCGGCAGCAGGGGGCGTATCTGGCCGATCATCTCTTTCATAATGGTCAGGCCGCCGCGCCGGCTGCCCGTTCTGTTGCCCGTACTTTTCCGGGAACCGTTCTCCGTATGTTCTTCCGCATATTCTTCGGGATATTCTTCCGGGGATCCTTCATATCTGCTTTCCGGGCTCTCACTCCGCTCCAGAAATTCCTGATATTCCTCCGTAAAGCGGGAATCCGGCTCCTGCAGGCCGGCCGCTTCCTCTGACAGTTCCAGAGAAATGACCTGCGGCGCCGCTTCCGGAAGCTCTCCATCCTGCGGTTCTGCCTGAGAACTTCCTGCCGTGTCCCGGATCTTCCGGCGGCTCTCCATATCCCAGGTATACTGTTCCAGACGGATCTGGCTCTGATAAAGAGCGGCATATTTCCCGCCCCAGTGCATCAGCTGCGCATGGGTACCGCGTTCCGCCACCCTTCCGTCTTCCATCATGAAGATACAGTCGGACTCCGTAACGTTGGCCAGACGGTGAGAGATCAGAATGACCGTCCGTGTCCGGGCCAGCCGGCGGATGGCTTTCATGATCATTTCTTCGCTTTCGGCGTCTATATTGGAAGTAACTTCGTCAAAAATATAAATGGGAGAGTCATGCAGAAGCGCTCTGGCGACCACCAGGCGCTGCCGCTGACCGCCGGACAGGTTGGAGGCGCCTTCCGTCAGGCGGGTCTGCAGACCTTCCTGAGTCAGGAGGAAGCCCTCCAGATTGACAGCCCGCAATACGTCCCACATGTGTTTTTGATCCGCCCCCGGATCCGCCAGCAGCAGCTGCTCTTCGACCGTTCCCTTGAACAGGTAGCTGTCCGAAGCCGCCAGGGTGATATTTCTGACAATGCTTTCCTCGGAAATATCCGACAGAAGGCTTCCGCCGATCCGGATCTTGCCGCTGTAGTCCCGGATCCTGCCGGTCAGAACACGGGCTATGGTAGACTTGCCGCAGCCGGAAGGGCCGACGATCGACACAAAACTGCCCCGGGGGCACTGTATACCGGCGCCCCGCAGGGCTTCGGCGGACGCGCCCGGATAGGTATAGCGGAGTCCCTGTATGACCAGATCGGTCTGTTCCGGGTCAATGCTGCCTGTTTTCTGTTCCGGTTCCGGAAGATCGAGAAAGGCAAAGATCCTGTCGCTGGCCGCCATGCCGTTCATGGCGATATGGAAATAGGAGCCCAGCCGGCGCATGGGAATGAAGAACTCAGCTGCCAGCCATATGATCATGATGGCGGCGGAGAAGTCGATCTTTCCTGCCGTCAGCTGCCACAGGGCCACCAGCATGCCCAGCGCGGCCCCCGCGTACGCGATGACATCCATGACGATAATGGAGTTCAGCTGCATCTGCAGGACCTTCATGGTTACCTGGCGGAAACGCTCGGATTCCTGATCCATGGACTTCTGCCGTTCCTTATCCGCCATATAGATCTTAAGGGTGGTCATGCCCTGCAGATTCTCCAGGAAGCTGTCACCCAGAGACAGATAGATATCCCAGTATTTGCTGAGGATCCTTTTGGCAATCTTCTGGACCAGAACGATCACGGCCGGAATCAGCGGAACACAGAGCAGCAAGACCAAAGCCGCGGGAAAACAGACCGGAAGGAAAAAGAAAAAGAGCGTCAGGGGCGCCAGCAGGGCGTAGAAGAACTGGGACAGATATTTCCCGAAATAGACTTCCAGCTGCTCCACCCCTTCCCCTGCCATCTGTACGATCTCGGAAGTAGGCGTCGTTTCCCGGTAGGACAGGCCCAGCCGGAGCGCCTTGCCGTAAATCCGGTCCCGCAGGACCCGCTTGACGTCCACGCTGGCCTTATAGGAAGCCCGGGAGGCCTGGCGGTCTCCTGCCGTACGCAGGGCAACGCCGAGCGCGATCAGGGCCGCGGCCCGCAGGATTTCCGGGCTTCCCATGGCTCCTTCCAGGGCGGACCGGAGCAGTCCCGTAAAAGACCAGATCAGGATGATCTGGCCCGCCAGGGAAAGCCACATCCACAGTACCTGGAAAGCTATATATCTGGCCGAATCGGATAAAAGCTGTATCAGTCGGGTCTTGATCAAGGCAGTCTCCTTTTTTATATGTGTGTTCTTTCAGGCGGCAGACAAGGGACAGTATGGTTTTGCCGGGCATTTTCCGTGCCCGGCAAAGCTGACTGTCCTCATTCTGTATAATTGTTATAGATAAATACATGGTCATCGATACAAATATACTGGTCCAGGGCAAAGCCTGTAACACAGATGTAATGATGGCCGCTGTCCGATACGAAATAACTGGCCGCGCAGCTGCCGGCCTCAGTAACAAAGCCGGTCTTGGCGGCAACAACTTCACCGGGGGTCTCCTTATCCTCGATCCTGCGCAGGAACATATTGGACAGGTCCAGTCCGTCCGGATGGATCTCGCTGGAGGAAAGGATATAGTGATGTGTCGACAGCACCTCCCGGCAGAAGTCATTTTCCACGGCCGCCTTGAGGATCATGGCCATATCGATGGCGGTACAGTAAAGATCGTCATTATAGAGGCCGATACAGTTGGTGAAATGGCAGCTGTCGGACAGGCCCAGGGCTTCCGCTTTGGCATTCATCCGGCTGACAAATTCCTCCTGAGAGCCCGCGCAGTAAACCGCCAGCGTATAAGCGGCATCCGCGCCGGAAGGAAGGATCGTGCCATAGAACAGGTCCCGTACCGTCGTGACCTCCTCCGGCTCATAACCGGCCGTACTGCAGCCGGTCTCGTAGGCGTAATCAATGGCCTCCTGGGGCACTGTGACCTGCTCGTCCAGGTCAGAGACATAGTCCGCCGCCGTCAGGACCGTCAGAATCTTGGTCATGGAGGCAGGGTACATCTTGCTGCCGGATTCCTTCCCGGCAATGATCGTATTGGTATCAACATCGATCAGGACCGCGAAGAGGGAGTTGAAATAGGGATCGTCGATGGTTCTGGTTTTGTCTGTCTTTTTGGGACTGTAGCCGACGGCAAAAGAAGCCACTTCCGGAGATAAGGCAGCCTTTGCTTCCGCTTCCGCCTTCTTTTTGGCTTCCTCTTTGGCTTTTGCCTCCTCTTCCGCCTTCGCTTTGGCTTCCGCTTCGGCTTTTGCCTCCTCTTCCGCCTTCGCTTTGGCCTCCGCCTCGGCTTTTGCCTCTTCCTCCGCCTTCGCTTTTTCTTCCGCCTCGGCTTTCGCTTCTTCTTCCGCCTTCTTTTCCGCCTCTTCCCCGGCGGTACCGGCGGCAGCCGCCTGCGATGTTACAGCTGCCGCAGCCTGTTCCGTGGACGCGGACGCGGCCTGATGACTGCTGCCCGGATGGAAAATCTTAAATATGCCGAATAAGATTACAGCCGCAACGACAATACCGATGATCGTGAACTCGATCATCAGCTGGCGCTGACGGCGTCGTTTCTGCTCCCGCCAGCGTTTCTGTCTGGACGCGTGTGTGGCCCGCCTGGATCTTGAAGCGGCAGCCGTCGTCTTTCTGACAGGTCTTTTGCCGGAAGGCTTTTCGTTTTTATGTACGTTTCTGTTTTTGTTCTCTTGTATATCCATGTCTGTTCCCTGTTTTGCAGCTTTTGTACGCAAAGGATGAGACTGGTCTCTTCCTTATAAAAAATCACGCATGCTCTATTTTAGCGATATGATTTCATGATTGCAATAAAATCCGCCCGGGGAAGCGGCAATTTGCGTCTCTTTTTGTTCAGGCAGGGGAAAATCCCGCTGTTTGCGAGGAGACTATTGGATTATCCGTCCCATATGGGGTATATTAGGAATCATCATATGACAGCCCTGTCGAACAGGATGGGCGGCGTACGCTTCCCGGCTGCCATTCACAAACACATATTCACGGGAGCGATCCTGACCAGACAAGGAAAAAGCGTGAAAAAATCTCATTCCGCGCATAAAGATCAACTGCATAAAACAAGGAAGCGGTCTGGAACCGGCGGGCGGCGGCGTTCCGGAAAACACAGGGGAATCCGGTTTCTGCGCTTTCTCCTGATCCTGCTGCTATGTATCGGCGGCGGCCTTCTGGCTGCTGCCGGCACGGTATACCATCTGGGCAGTGAACAGTACCGGGACAGACTTTCCGGCCAGGTCCTGGATTACCGTCCGGACGTGGAAGCAGCGGCGGAAGAATACGGAATTTCCGAATATGTTCCCTGCCTGCTGGCCATCATGCAGGTGGAGTCCAAAGGAAAGGGCGGGGATGTCATGCAGGCCAGCGAATCCATGGGCCTGTCGCCCAATACCCTGACCGCGGAGGAATCCATCCGCCAGGGCTGCCGGTATTTCGCGGAGCTTCTGCGCCGGGCCGAAGTACTCGGCTGCGATTCGGACAGTGTCATCCAGGCCTACAATTACGGAATCGGCTATCTGGACTACGCCGCGGCTGAGGGAGGCGGTGTCCATACCTCCGCGCTGGGAGAAGAATATGCCCGGATCCGGTCTGACGGCAGAAAACATCCCTATTTCCACCCCATCGCCATTCGTTCCAACGGAGGCTGGAAATACAGCTATGGAAACATGTTCTATGTAAGGCTGGTAAAACGGTATCTGCCCTGACCGGGTGTCTGATTTTTCTGTCTTTGTCCACAGGATGACTGTTTTTATCAACCATCTGTGCACCATAAAAACCACTTTATCCACAATTTGAATGTGGATAAAGTGGTTTTTTATAAAACATTTACCTCTTTTTGGCAAAATGTTGTGATTGTATAAGGTTTCCTTTCCGGTATTTTAGTAGAATAGGTGTGGTGATGTATATGCTCCCTCATATACAGAGATCGACATATTCTCTCGTCAACTGTAGTTTACCTCAGTATCTCCAATCGATCTCACGCCAAAGGGCATCCCTCCTCATAACAGGATGCCCTTTTTTTATGTTTTTTCTATTGTCCGGCTGCCCGTTTTACAGGTCTTTTCTGAAATGCGGGGCGTAGCGGGCTGCCAGCAGAATGGCTTCGACCATGCTGATCTCACCCGCGGTTCCTGTCCCGGCAATGTCAAAAGCCGTCCCGTGGTCCACAGAGGTCCGGAGGATCGGCATGCCGTTCGTGACGGAGATCGTCCTGTCAAAATCCAGGGTCTTGGCCGCGATATGTCCCTGATCATGATACAGGGACAGTACACTGTTGTAACGCCCCTGGGCCGCCTGGTGGAAGACGGAATCCGCGCCAATGGGACCGGCTACCCGGTATCCTCTCTTCTGCAGCTCTTCTACCGCGGGCATGATCTCCCGTACCTCTTCCCAGCCGAACAGACCGTGCTCACCGCAGTGGGGATTGAGGCCCGCTATGGCCATGGTCCCTTCCGTGACCCCCAGACGTTCCAGGGCCCGGGTGCACTCCTCCACACAGGTAATGATGTTTTCTTTGGTGATCCGGTCCAGCATGTCCCGCAGGGACAGATGCCGGGTCAGGAAAAAGATCCGCATGCCGTTGGTCTCGAACATGGTCAGGGGATTTTCCGTTCCGGTCAGCGCGCCGAATATTTCCGTATGTCCGATATAGGGGACTCCGGCGGCCCGGAGGGCTTCCTTGTTGATACAGGTCGTCGCGACCGCGTCCACCTGCCCTTCCATGGCCAGCCGCACGCTTTTTTCAATATATTCATAAGCGGCTCTGCCGCACATGGCCTGGATCTGCCCGTACGCAAAGGAATCCATGTCTACATTTTTCAGATCGATCAGATTCAGGATTCCCTGCCGGTAATCACCCTGGTCCGGGCTTTCCACAATATGGATCCGCAGGTCTTTTCCGCAGATCCGGGCCGCCTGGCGGAGAATATTGCTGTCTCCGGTCACGATCACCCGGGCTGTATCCGTCACCTGCGGCAGCGCCAGCGCTTTTACTACGATTTCAGGTCCGATGCCGGCCGGATCGCCGATCGGTACTGTGATCATGGGTCTGTTCATTTCTCGTCCTCCTTTTGTATAACTGTCAGGAGATACCCTTTGCCGGTATCCGTACCATTTTTTCCGTATACCTGTTTAAGTGTACCTGTTTTCAGTGTATCATCTCCGGCGGCCGCCTGGGAACAGGATCTCCGTCCTTTCCCGTAAGACCATAACATATCCGCGGGCAAAACCTGTCCCGTTCCATGCCGGTGAATGGACTTAAGTATGTTACAATAGAGGAAAAGGAGGTGCCCATGAAAGAGAATACAATTACCGGATCCGCCCGCCGGTCCGGAAAAAAACGGATCCGCTGGATCGATCTGGCAAGGGCTTTCGGAATCCTGACCGTCGTACTCTGTCACTGTGTGCATGAAATCTACCGGCTGCAGCTGACCTACATGTCTTCTCTGCATCGTACGGGAAGGCTGTTCGGCTTTGCCGCTTTTACGGCCGGCCGCCTGGGCGTTCCGCTCTTCCTGATGATCAGCGGATACCTTCTTCTGAACAGGTCCTATACAGCAGACCGCTGCCGGCATTTTTTCCGCCATAATTTCCTGCGGCTGCTGGCCTGTACGGAGATCTGGTTCCTCTTCTACCATATATTCCTGTCCGTGACCAACCAGCAGGACTTCTCCCTGCGGGACATGCTGCTGGAAATGCTGTTCATCAAGAACGGCAGCATCGGCCATATGTGGTATATGCCGGTTATCCTGGGCGTATACCTGCTGCTGCCCGCGGCCGCCAATGCCCTGCATTCTCTGGAACTGTCCAGCCTCAGGATTCCCTATATCATTGTCATGGCATACGCTTTTGCCAGTCCCGTCCTGGTGGTACTGGCGCAGACAGCCGGGTGGCCTCCCCTGAGCCGGAAGTTCGAGCTTGGTTTCTCCGGCGGTATTTACGGTCTGTATCTGGTGACCGGCTGGCTGATCCGCAGAGGCTTATTGAAAAAGACCGAGACACCTGTCCTGTGCTTTACGGCTCTGTGCGGCTTTGTGCTGACTGTCGGTCTCCAGTATTACGCCTACAGAAATCTGGTGGAGTATAATGTCTGGTATGACTGCGGCCTTCTGATGATCTGCGCTGTCTGCCTGTTCGAGCTGTTCTCCCGGATCCGCCGGGTACCGCTCTATACCGGGATCCGCTTTCTGTCCGGGCACGCTTTCGGTATTTATCTGATCCACTATCTGTTCATCCTGATCCTGGCCCCGGTCATCCGGCCTCTGTCAGTCATGCTGCCGGTCCGGGTCTTTCTGCTGTGGCTGGCTGTCCTGCTGCTGTCCTGCCTGCTCAGTCTGCTGATTTCCCGGATCCCCCGCTGCGGCAGATTCCTTCTCTACATGAAATAAAGGAAATAAATTTAAAGGAGCTTTATTATGTCAACAAAAGAAAATAAGATGGGCACCATGCCGGTCAAACAGCTGATCATCTCCATGTCACTGCCGATGATGATCTCCATGCTGGTGCAGGCCCTGTACAACGTAGTCGACAGCATCTTTGTAGCCCGTCTCAGTGAAGAAGCTCTGACCGCCGTTACCCTGGCCTTTCCGCTGCAGAATCTGATGATCGCCCTGGGCTCCGGTACCGGTGTCGGTATCAACGCCCTCCTCTCCCGTTCCCTGGGAGAAAAGCGCTATGACAGGTCCGACGCGGCCGCGGCCAACGGCCTTTTCCTGACCTTCTGCAATTTCCTGGCCTTCCTGCTGATCGGTCTTTTCCTGACCACCGCTTTTGTCCGTACCCAGACACAGGACGCGGAAATCATCGGTATGAGCGCCACCTATCTGCGGATCGTGACCTGTCTGTCCGCGGGGCTGTTCTTCCAGATGTCCTTCGAACGCCTGCTGCAGTCCACAGGCCTGACCATTTACAGTATGGTCTCCCAGGCCACCGGCGCCATTGTCAATATTATTTTTGATCCGATCATGATCTTCGGCCTGTGCGGCTTTCCCAGACTGGGCGTAGCCGGCGCCGCCCTGGCCACGGTCCTCGGACAGACGGTCGCCGCCTGTCTGGGCCTGTTCCTGAACCTGCGCTTTAATAAGGAGATCCATTATTCTCTGAAAAAATGTCTGCGTCCGGAAAGGAGCATCATCAGCAAGATCTACGCGGTCGGTGTCCCTTCGATCCTGATGATGTCGATCGGTTCCCTTATGACCTATCTGATGAACCGGATCCTGATCACCTTCTCCACGACCGCTACGGCCGTATTCGGTGTGTATTTCAAGCTGCAGAGCTTTTTCTTTATGCCGGTCTTCGGTATGAACAACGGGCTGATTCCGGTCCTGGCCTATAACTACGGCGCCCGGAAAAAGGACCGGATCAATGAAGCTCTCCGCTTCTCCATCGGTCTTGCCATAGGCATCATGCTGGCCGGAACAATTGCCTTCCATCTGATACCCGGCGCTCTGCTGGGCTTCTTCAACGCGTCGGAGGAAATGCTGCGGATCGGTATTCCGGCCCTTCGGATCGTCAGCCTGTCCTTTACGATCGCCGGCGCCTGCATCGCCATGGGATCGGTATTCCAGGCTTTCTCCGTCAGTACCTACTCCCTGATCATCTCCATCTGCCGTCAGCTGGTCGTTCTGATCCCGCTGGCCTGGCTCCTTTCCCGGACCGGTGAGGTCACCATGGTATGGTGGGCCTTTCCCATGGCGGAGATCGTCTCCCTGATACTTTCCATCTTCTTTTTCAGAAGAGTCTATCAGACCATCATCAGCCGTCTCTGAAATGTTCGCGGGAGCGGAAAGACCTGGCCTTACCAGATCTTTCCGTTCCCGTTTTCCGCGCTGCCGTTCCCGCCATCGCTGCCCCCGGACTCACCGGAAGCCTGTTCCCGGGCCTCTTCCCTTGCCTGCTCTCCTTCTTTCTGCTGCTGTTGCTGCTGGCGTTCTTTCTGAATATCCTTTTCCTGGGACTCCAGCCGGCGTTTGATCTTCTGTTCTTTGGCGGAACTGCCGTTCTGCTGCTGCTGATTCTGCTGGTCCTGCTGGTCCTGCTGATCCTGCTGGTTCTGGTCCTGCTGATCCTGCTGATCATCCTGATCATCCTGATCATCCTGATCGCCCTGGTCCTGATCCAGCTTCTCTTTCAACTCCTCGATCTTTTTGTCGATCTCATTTTTCAGCTGCTGGGCTTCCGGGTCATGTCCGTCATTCTCATCCGTGGCGCAGCCCTCCTCCAGCAGGACTTCTCTGGCTTCTTCCAGGATCCTGATCGCGTACAGAATATCGTCATTGGTCTCCAGCCCTTCAAAATCAATCTGGCCGATCAGGGAAAGGGCCAGATTGACCCTGACATCGCATTCTTTCCCTTCCGGGATGTCCAGGGTCAGGGCATAACGGAAATAGGCCTCTGCCCTTTCATAATTTCCTGTCTTATAGTATCCGTTCCCAACATTATAGGCAGCGATATAGCCTTCCGGCCGGTTGATGGTCTGCACCAGGCGCTCTTCGGTCCCGACCTTATATTCGCCCTGCGCATACCGGCTCAGATAATACCGGTTGGTCAGATAACGCCAGGACAGGAATATGGCCGCGGCGGCGGTCAGCGCGGCCAGAAAGAGCAGCAGGAAGCTGATCCGGAAGGTTCTGCCGAAGGCAGCCATTTTTTTCCCGGTCTTTTTGAATTTTTCCGTGATTTTATCTGCTTTCATAGTCTGTCCCTGTAAATCAGCATAAATACTTCCATCAGCAGCAGGATCGCTGCCGGGATGGCGAACTTCCACGCGATATCAATGTAAGTGACCCCTTTTTTGTCGCTGACGACCGTGCTGCTGGACTGTATGATCTTCTGCAGCAGGGGCTTTATGCCGGCGCCGGTGGCCGGATGGATATACTCCACTTTCAGATCTCCGGCAATCTGTTTGAGATTGCCCTCATCCATACAGGACACGGCGTCCTGCATGGTATTGGGATCCCGGAGCGTATAGCCGACGCTCATCGTCGCGCCTTTTTCGGTTCCGTATCCCAGGACCGCTCCGCCGTCTGTCAGCTCCGCCAGGGGCTGGAAAGATGTCAGCTCGGAGCCATCCGTGATCTCCCCGTCGCTCATAAAAAAGACAACGGTCATCCGTCCCTTTTTGGTCCGGGAGCGTTTAAGCATTTTCTCCATGTCCCCATAAGCCGTATTGAGGGAACTGCCTTTGGCATAGTCCCTGTCCGGAGGGAAGATCAGGTCCAGGGCGTCCTCGACCGCTTCTGTATCCTGGGTATAGGGGGACATGACCATGGAGGTATTGTTAAAACGCACCAGGCCGTAACTGGCACCCGGCAGTTCTTCCATGATCATACGGCAGTCACTGCGGACCTGGTCGATCCGGGTGCTCCCGTTCCTGCCGTCTTTGGCCCACATGCTGATGGTCCCGTCCACGACGAAAAGGACATCTACGTTTTTCGCCTCTGAATTATAGAGCTTTTCCTCGGTTTTAAAGCGGCAGGCTATGGCAAAGACCAGTCCGAAGATCAGGACCAGCCGGAGGGCGGAAAAGATCTTCATGCCGGGATGCTCCGCGCGCCGCAGTATATGCAGCAGCAGGAGGGCCAGCGGGATCCCCAGCAGAAACACCAGGGCTATGATGGGTATAAGAGGTTCTTTGATCATTTTCGCAATATTACTCCTATGATGGATGAAACGAGCAGGCTGATCAGGAGCACGGCGGCGGGAATGACCGGCTGGTCCACCGCCCGGGTCTCCACGATCTCGCCGGTGCTTTTAGCCTCTTCCTTCTGGATGGAGGCAACGATCTGGCTTCCCGGGAACGAATCGCTGGCGGAATAGAAGATCCCGCCGATGGATTCCACATCCCTGCGGTAGTTCTCTCCCAGCTGCAGATACTCTTCACGGGTAAAATCATCCTGCTCCAGGTCTTCCGGGAAAACCGCGTAGACCCTCACATCGTGGGCCGCGCACAGTTCCATGGCGTCGCGGAGCTCGGCTATGGGCGTGGACCGGGCCATCTGACAGTTATCCGTGACCATGATGATGGCGCGGGTCCTTTCCGCTTCCTCCAGTCTGGGAAAGCTCATCAGGCAGGAGCATACGCCCTCGCCGATCAGGGAAGAACCCTTCATAAGATTGTTGACCAGGGTCGCGCCCAGTTCATAATCCAGCTTCCGTTCCAGTTCTTCATACAGCTCCCGTTTGTCCATGGGAATATCACTGTAGTATTCGTAGTCGCCGAATTCCTCCATATACTGCTTCTGCATGCGGAAGATCTCTTTCAGATCCTCCAGCTTCTCAATGACATATTCGTAGTCATCTGTCATCGGCACATAAACGACGGACGTCGTATTGTAAATGCAGATGCCGAACCTGTCTCCGTCCAGTCCCCGTACCATTTCCTCCAGGGAATCTACGATCTGATAATTGATATCATAGATGGAATAGGATACGTCCAGACACAGGAAAATATCTCTCTTCTTTTCTTCCCCGCGTATGACCTCTGTCCTGAACGGCCTGGCAGCCAGGATCATCGCTGACAGGCAGGCCGTAATCAGGCTTGCTTCCAGCAGGAAGCTCAGCACCGCGTATATAGCACGGATCCTCTTATATTCGGGCAGAGACCGGATCAGTTCCGTATTGGCAGCCCGGGGACCGCCCTGGTAGCTGCTTCCGTTTTTCCTGCGCCGCAGGTGCAGGAGGATCAGGCCGGCGGCCAGGATCAGGGCGCCGGCAATCAATAGGATAGGTCGCATCAATGCCATGTCTGTATTGCCTTTCTTGTCTTTCGAATGGAGGCGCGGGCGTCCACCCTGGTCCTGCTGGCAAATTCCGGCTCATAGAATTCGCTGATCAGCTCCCGGAGTCCTTCCATATGAAGGGCGCGCATTTCGTTCAGGGTCAGCGGGCCGATCTCCCGGCCGCTGATATCAGACGCGAAGCCCCGGGCAATATCGCTCATTTCACGGTAGGCTTCCCGTACCGTGATGCTGCCGTCCAGCAGACGGTTCTCTGTCTGATCCAGTTTTTCCAGATACCTGACCCGGATACCGGCCAGCGTAACGGGATTCAATTCCCAGGTCCTTTCTTCTTTTGCCACTTCCGGCTTCTGATTCCGCTTCTTCCAGGCAAAGAAGAGCAGGGCGGCGGTCAGCAGCAGCAGGACCGGTACCGCGGCCATCCACCAGAGGGAAAAAGCCATGGGCGGCTGCAGCTCAACTGTGAAATCCATATCTGTTCCTTTCAAGCAGCTCGACGATCCCGTCCATAATACGGTCTTCGCTGCTGATGGTTGTCATATTTACACGGTATTTCCGGAAGATCCGGTCTGTCTGGTCCATGATCTCCTTCCGGCGGCGGGCCTCCATTTCCTTCAGCCTGCCGAAACGGCTCAGGAAGGGGATCACGTAACGCCGGCCGGCCAGATCATAGGCGCCCGGCGCGAACATGGAAACATCCTCGATCACAATGACCAGCAGATCATTATTCATGGTGACCCTGCGGATCAGGTTTTCGTTAAGACCTGCCAGTCCGGGCAGATCCGTGATCAGAAAGATCATCATTTTTTTGCGCTGGGTATCCACGGACCGGGACAGAACTTCAAATACGCCGGTCCCGTTCCCCGCCATTTCCTTCCGCCAGCTGTAGAGCTGCTTTTCCAGATGATCTGTTCCGGACCGGAAATAATTGATCCGGTAGCCGTGATCACCGGCATAGGCCAGGGAATAATCCGCTCCCTGGCGGTCTCCCAGATAGGCCAGGGTCCCGAAGATCATCAGCGCGACTTCGCTTTTCTGCTCGCCGGAAGGAGTGTCTCCCTCCATTTTGCTGCCGCAGTCTCCGACGAAGAGTATATTATGCTTTTTTTCCGCCACATACCGGCGGATCAGGGTCTTGCCGGTCCGGGAGGAGGATTTCCAGTCAATGTCATGGACATTGTCACCGAAATCATATTCTTTGAGATCATCGAACTCCAGGCTTCTGCCCCGGAATACCGAGCGGAAGTCTCCTTCCAGTATATTGGAGGATTTCCGGCGGGTATAGAGATTGACCTGGGCCCTGATCTTTGCGAGATAATTGTAATCCATAGACTTGTCTCCGCTGTTATTTCACTGTCCTTGCAGGCAGGCACTCAGGGAAGCTTGATTTTGGACACAATGGCGTCGATGATCTGCTCTGTTTCCACGCCGTCCGCGAAGGCGGAATAGTTGAGGCCGATCCTGTGACGCAGCACCTGGTGGCTCATCTCCTTGACATCATCCGGTGTCACATAGGTACGGCCCCGCATGAGGGCGACCGCCTTGGCGATCCGTAAGAAGGCAATAGAGGCACGGGGGCTGGCGCCGATCCGTATATATTCCGCCATCCTGTCATCGAGCAGCCCCTTCGGGAAACGGGTCGCGTTGACAATGGCGGAAATGTACTGCTTGACAGACCGGTCCGCGTAGACCATTTCCGCGATATCCTGGACCCGGTCCACATCCTGAATGGTCAGGACCGGCGGGGTCTTCTCAAACTGATGGGCCTCCATTTTCTCCAGAACGGTGACCTCCTCGTCCATGCTGGGATAGGTGATCTTTTCCTTGATCATGAAACGGTCCGTCTGGGCTTCGGAAAGCGGGTAGGTGCCCTCCTGCTCAATGGGGTTCTGGGTGGCGATGACAATAAAAATATCCTGGGGCATTTTGTAGGTAATGCCGCCGATGGTCACCTGCCGCTCCTGCATGGCTTCCAGCATGGCGCTCTGGGTCTTGGCGCTGGAACGGTTGACCTCGTCCAGCAGGACAAAATTGGCGAAGACGGGACCGAAGATCGTCTCGAACTTGCCGGTCTCCTGATGATAGATCTGGGTTCCTATAATATCACTGGGCAGCAGGTCGGGGGTACACTGTACCCGGGAGAACTTGCCGTCCACAGCGTCCGAGACCGCCTTGGCCGCGGTCGTCTTGGCCAGTCCGGGCACCGATTCGATCAGGATATGGCCGTCCGCGATGATCGCCGCTGTCATGGAGATCCGCAGCGTGTTCTGTCCTACTACTTTACTGCTGTAATAGTCCGAAAGCTTGCGGATCACCTCCTGGGCATATTCGAAATCTTCTCTTGCTATACTGGGTCTGGTATTCTGAAAGGCCATGCTGCTATTTCCTCCTTCAATGTTTTCATGCGGCCGCATACGGATATATTATACCTATTTTTACATACTGTATGTGTGTATTTTTTTGAAGCGGAAGTGAACCGGAAACTCTGACTTTCCGGTTCACTTCCGCTTCAAAAAATACAGGGGGCGGCTGCCCCCTGTCTCCCTGTCCGGAAAGCGCGGCCTGTCCCGGCCCCGCTCCGTCTGAAATCAATATCCTTCTGCTTTTTCCGCCTTGACGATCTTGACGATCCTGCTGGTGCCCAGCCTGGAAGCGCCCAGCTCCATGAATTTCTCAGCGTCGGCAATGCTGGAGATGCCGCCGGCCGCCTTGATCTTTACATCGGGGCCTATGTGGGCCGCGAAAAGGGCCACGTCGTCAAAAGTGGCGCCTGCCGTGGAGAAGCCGGTGGAGGTCTTGATGAAATCGGCGCCCGCTTCCGTGACGATCCTGCACATGCGGATCTTCTCCTCCTCTGTCAGCAGGCAGGTCTCGATGATGACCTTGAGGATCCTGCCCCTGCAGGCCTTTTTAATGGCCTCGATCTCCTTGCGGACTTTTTTGTCCTTGCCGGCCCTGAGCAGGCCGATATTGATGACCATGTCGATCTCATCCGCTCCGTTGGCGATGGCGTCTGTCGTTTCAAATACCTTGACAGCCGTGGTCGTATTGCCGTTGGGGAAGCCGATGACGGTACAGATCTTCATCCGGTCCCCGACATATTCCTTTGCCTTGCGCACATAACAGGGCGGAATACAGACGGAAGCGGTCCCGTATTTGATGGCGTCGTCGCAGAGGGCCCGGATCTCTTCCCAGGTCGAGGGCTGCAGCAGCAGGGTATGGTCGCAAATGCTGAGAATCTTCTGAATATCCATATTTCTGTCCTTTCCTGTTTTCTGTCCTTCCGACAGGTCTCTCAATGCCCGGTTCAGACCGGTGTTACTGGGGCTTATTTTCCTCCGCGTCCCTGCGGATCAGGATCCGGATGGCTTCCACCGCGGTCCGGATGGCCAGGTCCGTATCGTGGACCTGTTTGTTGGGCAGGCCCTTTTTGGCCCGCTCCTGATTGGCGACGACCAGACAGACGGAGCCGGTCCTGGCCCCCAGGAAGCTGCCGACGATAAAGATGGCGGCGGATTCCATTTCGGAAGCCTTGCAGCCCATCCGCAGCCAGGCCTGCCATTTGTTCTGCAGCTCATAACTGACAGGCATCACCTCGGGCTCATGCTGGCCGAAGAAGGAGTCCTTGCACTGGACAACGCCCACATGATAACGGCGGCCGCCTTCCCGGGCGGCCTGGACCAGGGCGCAGGTGACGTCAAAATCCGCTACCGCCGGATACTCAATAGGCGCGAACTCCCGGCTGGTGCCCTCCATACGGACCGCGCCATTGGCGATGACCAGGTCGCCGCCGCATACGTCCTCCTGCATGCCGCCGCAGGTACCGATCCGGATAAAGGTATCCGCGCCGCTCTTATACAGCTCTTCCACCGCGATGGAGGCGGAGGGACCGCCGATTCCGGTCGACATGACACTGACCTTCACCCCGTCCAGGGTGCCCGTATAGGTGACATATTCCCGGTTGACCGCGATCTTTTCGGCATTGTCAAAATAAGCCGCGATCTTGGCACATCTGCCCGGATCGCCCGGCAGGATGACATAACGGCCCACATCGCCGGGGCCTACAGCAGTATGATACTGTTTTCCGGAACCTTCTGTATAATCAATCATGTGCTGTCTCCTTTCTGTCTTTTTCATCTCCTGCGGAAATCTCGATCCCGAATTCCTCCGGATGGAATCTGGGACAGACATTTTCCCTGGTAGCGATCACAGAACCCGCGAGTCTGGTACCGATCATGCAGGCCTGCCGCAGGTCTTTCCCGTAAGTCAGGCCGATCACAACGCCGGCGAAGAAGGCGTCTCCCGCCCCGGTCGTGTCGATCACGTCTACATTGATAGACGGCACGATCCCCCATTCACCGGTCAGGTTGTCAGCGTAAACAGATCCCCGTCCTCCCATGGTCACGACCATGCGGGGAATCCTGGCCTTGTCCGAACTGCGGCGCAGGACCGGCGCCAGTTCCTCCGGACTGAGCTTTTCAAAATCCCTGGAAAAGAACATGCCCGCCTCCTGCTGGTTGCATACAAAACAGGCCGTTCTCTGGATCAGGTCCCTGCGCTCCACGGCAAGGGACATATTGGAAATGACCGCATAGACCTCTTTGCCGTATTTTTCCGCCAGCCGCAGGACCTGTTTGAGGATCTCCACGTTGATATCCACTTCCACACAGACACTGTCCGCGTTTTCAAAGATCTCGTCTCCCTGTTCCTCCAGGATCCTTCCGATTTCCCGCAGGTCCGGGCGTTTTGAAATCGAACCGGCCACATCGCCCGAATTATCAAAGATGGCCATCCAGGTCCCCAGGCCGTCCTCTGTCTTCCGGATATAGTCCACGTTGACCTTGTGCTTTTCCAGCTTCCGGATGCAGTCTTCTCCCAGTCCGCTGTGGTCCACCAGGCTGACAAAGACCGGACGCAGCTCCACGTTGGCGATATCCTCGGCTATGTTCCTGCAGACGCCCCCATGAACCTGGATGATCCGGCCGGCGTTGCGGCCGGTGGGATTGTACTGGTCATAGGGATATCCCTTGATGTCCACCAGTGTGGCGCCGATCACTACAATACCCATCAGCCATCCTCCTCTGACAGCAGCTGCAGGATCTTGGCCCGGACCATGTCAAAGGCCACATCATTCCTGCCGCTGTTGATGACAATATCCGCCTTAGCCCGTGTCGGTTCCACGTACAGATAATGCATGGGCTTGACGGTCGTCAGATACTGGTCAATGATCCCCCGAAGGTCTCTGCCCCTTTCCTCCATATCCCGCAGAGCCCTGCGCAGGATCCGTTCATCCGCGTCAGCCTCCACATAGATCTTGATATCCATCATATCCCGCAGGCGCTCATCCTGGAGGACCAGGATTCCCTCCACGAGGATGACTTTGTTGGGCAGGGCCGCCGTTGTCTTGTCAGACCGGTTATGGACCGTATAGTCGTAGACGGGACACTGAACCGGCCGTCCGTGCTTCAGCTCCCGCAGATGCCGGACCAGCAGGTCTGTCTCCAGTGAATCGGGATGGTCATAATTGACCCTGGTACGCTCCTCGAAGGGAACGCCGTCCTGGCGGCGGTAATAATTATCGTGATAGATTACCGTCACCCGGTCCCCGAATTCCTTTTTGATCCGGTTGGTAAAGGTTGATTTGCCTGAGCCTGTTCCTCCCGCCACGCCAATAATAATGCATTTGGGATCAGGCCTGCTCTCTACTGCTGTAACTTCATCAATCATATGTCTCTTCCGCCCTTCCTGATCAGAACAGTCGTCCGCTTTCTATATTATAGCACGAACAGGCGGATGCTTTTATCTATAAAACACACAGAAACGCCTAAATACACTGCATTTTTTGTTCAACCTGTAGTATAATATGACTTGTATCCGGGAGCATGTGTATGCTCTAATATATTTTTTTATATTTAAGGAGAAAAACTATGAAAAAGAAAATCACAGCATTGGCACTCGCGGCAGTCATGGTCCTGGGCCTGACCGCATGCGGCGGCGGCGCTGCCTCCAGCGGAACCGCATCCACCGGCGCTGCTTCCAGCAGCACGACAGATGTCGCCTTCGTTACTGACGTCGGCAACATCGATGACCAGTCCTTCAACCAGTATACCTGGGCCGGTGTCCAGCAGTTCGCCGACGCCAACGGACTGAACGCCAACTATTACAAGCCTTCTGAGGACTCTGACGCGGCCCGCGTAGAGCAGATGGACAACGCCGTCAAGGATGGCGCCAAAGTCATCGTTATGGCCGGCTACCTGTTCGCGCCCGCTCTGGAAGAGGCGCAGGCCAAGTATCCCGATATCTCCTTCCTGGCACTGGATGTCTCCACCGGCGATCTGGCAGAACCCGCTGCCAATACAGCACTGATCACCTATAAGGAAGAGCAGGCCGGCTATCTGGCAGGCTACGCGGCAGTCACCGACGGCTACAAGAAGCTGGGCTTCCTGGGCGGCATGGCGGTTCCCGCTGTTATCCGTTACGGCTACGGCTTCATACAGGGCGCCAACCAGGCAGCGGCTGACCTGGGCGTTTCCGACGTCACCATCAAGTACTGGTATTCCGGATCCTTCCAGGCCAACGATGATATCAAGGCCAAGATGGACAGCTGGTATTCCGATGGCACAGAAGTCGTCTTCGCGTGCGGCGGCTCCATCTGCAACTCC
>ONRU01000049.1 GCA_900320325.1 uncultured Lachnospiraceae bacterium | reverse complement strand
TGGCCTGCCCTGCACCGCGCCCTCTCCAGAGCCGGCAGTCTGGCCTGAGAACATATCCGGAACTTCGGAAGGACGAACGCGGCCTTAGAGACGCATTCGGGAAACCTGTATGAAAATAGGAATAACGAAAACAATGGTAAAAAGCCCTGCGCCTTGTAAAAGGTGTTGGGCTTTTCGTGTCATTCCCCTTCCCTGAATGCCCACTGTATCCGCAGCGGCCGGTTTCTGATACAATCGTTACAGAAGGAGATAAATCATATGCGTAAATTTACAGTTCAGAAATCCGATTTTCATAAAGTCGCCTGCGTCGAGGAAATCCCCGAAGGCGCCGGGACCATCGTCATCGCCGTACATGGTTTCACCAGCAGCAAGGAAAGCCCTACGGTCCGCCGTCTGCTGGACCGCCTGCCGGCCGCCGGGATCGGTGTCGTGGGAATCGATCTGCCGGGCCATGGAACGGAGGATTCCTTTGAAGAGGAGCTGCGCCTGGAGGCCTGCATCGACAGCCTGGCCGCCGCGGAATGGTATGTGAACGGCATGTATCCCAAAGCGGAGATATGCTATTTTGCCTCCAGTTTCGGCGCCTATGTCACAGGTCTTTATATCAGTTCCAGGCACCATAAAGGACATAAGGCCTTTTTCAGGAGCGCCGCCGTCAACATGCCCTCCCTGTTCCTCAAAGACGATCCCACCGAGGAAGAGAAGCGCCTGTTTGAGGAGCTGGCGGAAAAGGGCTATTTTGAGCAGGGCTTCGGCCTGGGCAAGCCGGTCAGAGTGACCAGAGGCTTCATTGAGGATCTGGCCGGACATGACCTGTTCGCGCTTTTCGACCCGGATGTGCTGGGACCGCATAAGATCGCCATGGCCCACGGGGCTGAGGACGCGGTCATTGATCCTGCAATGGCTGCCCGCTTCGCGGAAAAGTTCCATATCACGGAAACTGTTTTTCCCGGAGAGGGACACTCCCTCAGTGACCACCCGGAAACCCCGGACAGGGTGGTGGATCTGGCCATCCGTCTGTATCAGGAAGAATTTCCGGTGAAATGATTTCCCCGGCCCCCGCTGAACACAATACCGGAACGAAGTATAAGAAAGAAATACTGGAAAAATACTCAGGACAAAAATCCAGGAAAGAATTACGGCAGAGAATTACAACAAAGAATTACAACAAAGAATTACAACAAAGAAAAAACGGAAGACCGCATTTACCGCGGCCTTCCGTTTTTTCACTGTTATTTTTCGTCTTATTCGTCTTCTTCCGATTCCTCTGCTTCGCTGTCTTCTCCGGCGGAATTCAGTTTGCTTTCATCATAGCCCTCGACCATTTCCAGGTTCTGGACAAAGATGGTGCCGGATTCAGAATCCTCACCGATACTGATACTCTGGTCGCCGTCGATGACGATCTGTACCTTGTCCACGTTGTCCAGACGGGTCAGTGAATTGACAAGGGACCATACGGACAGTTCCAGGCTGACCTTATTGGGGGGCGTCAGGAAATCTCCGTTGAGGTCGACAATACAGAGCCCGTCCTTGGTCGTGATACTGTTGATCTGGGTGGCCGGATTCACTGTGGGATAATAGCCCGCGCCCTTGGGGCCGGTGATCAGCTGTTCCACAATGACCCTTTCCATGGGACTGTTGATGTTATAAGCCGCCATTCGGGTCACGAACTTCAGCTTGTCCTGCTCCTTTCCGGTCAGATACAGGTAGATCTGGATACGGTCATACTGTCCCATACTGGTACTGGTGGATATGGCAAAGCTGTCAGGTCCCATGACGCCGACCTCTTCCCCGTTCCTGACCAGGGATTCCTGATTGATGGTAAAAAATACCTGCCGGACACTGACCAGCTGACAGACCGTTTTGACAATGGCCCCCCGGATCAGGATCTCATCCAGGGCGTCCAGCTGCTCATATTCCTCCGAAAAGTCCAGGATCAGCATCCCTTTGTCCAGGGACCTGCCCTGCAGGGTAAATCCGGAGATGGGGGCAATGCCGTCAGCGAAGGGGGCTGCCAGATTGTCCAGCATATCATCCAGCACGTCCTCTTCCTCCATGTTTTCCGGCAGTTTGTATTCACTTGTTTTCAGCGTGGTCCGCTCGTTGTTCAGATAGTAAATAAACGTACCTGTCTCCGCCTGGGGATCCGCGGTATTCCTCCCGGGCCGTCCGCAGGCGGTCAGCAGAAGCAGGCATATCAGCAGCAGAGAGAGGATTTTTCGGTGATTACTCATTGCCGGTCCCTCCTTTTCTCTGTTCCGTTCCTGCCATGTCAGGCTCGGGTTCATAGACCAGCGGGATCGTGACCGTAAAGGTCGTCCCTTCTCCTTCCTCACTGGTCACATCAATCTTGCCGTGATGCAGCAGGATCGCGCTTCTTGTAATGGACAGGCCAAGGCCCGTCCCGCCGATCTCTCTGGACCTGGATTTATCCACCCGGTAGAAGCGCTCGTAGATCTTGTCCAGTTCTTCTTCGGCCATTCCAATCCCGGTGTCCTCGACCGTGATAAAAAAGTACTGATTATCCTTGTCGATGGTCATCGTGACCTTGCCGAACCTGCGGTTGTATTTGACCGCGTTCTCCACCAGGTTGGTCATGATCATATTCAGCCGGGTCTCATCCACTTCCGCGATGACCTGGGCCTTATGCTCCAGGGCCAGCTGGATATCGTTTTCATCCGCGATGGGCCTGACCCACTTCATGACCTGTTCCGCCGCGTCATTAATGTTGACAGGCTCTACCTTGAGGGCAATGTCGGTCCGGTCCATGCGGACCAGGGTCAGCAGTTCCTGAATGATATTGTTCTCTCTGTCAATCTCATGACAGATATCCTGCAGGAATTCCCTGTACATTTCCTCCGGCGCGTGTTCCTGGGACATCAGGACGTCCGCCAGGACCTTCATGGAGGCCATGGGCGTCTTCAGCTCGTGGGAAACGTTGGAAACGAATTCCTGCCGGGAAGCGTCCAGAGCATTCATTCTGCCCAGTACAACATTGAACGCCTCCGCTATATGCCGGGTCTCCAGATATTCCGGCGCCGAAACAGGCCTGCTGGAAAAACCGGCCCTGACCTTGGCAATAGACTGGGACAGTTTTTCGAAAGGCGTCACCAGGAGGATCGAGAAAACAAAGGACAGCACAATGATGATGACCACAATGATCAGCTCCATCAGCAGGGCCGACCGGGTGAGCAGGTCCAGGGTCGTCAGGATATTCTCCGTGGACACACTGGCCAGCAGGACGCCCTGGGAAGCCCCTGACTCCGTTGGCTGGGGCTCGCCCGAATGGTCCCCGCTCTCCAGGGACAGGGTCTCTGTGATGGGCATGGCGATCAGGATATAACTGTCTCCGCTCTGATAATTGGAGACTTTGGTGGTGCTGGTCCGCAGGCAGTCTGTGACCAGTTCGGAAATGATAACCCTTCCGTCCGAGACGGAATAGGTATCCTTGATGATGTTCAGGCTGCTGTCAATGACCAGCAGCCGGCCGTCATAGATGGATGAGAATTCCGCCAGCTCCGCGTCGATCAGTTCGGACTGGGAATCATTCATATAGTCGGACAGGATCAGGTGGTTGGCGATGGCCCTGAGCTGGGTCTGGGCCTGGCCGGTCTGAACACCGACCGCTCTTCGTTCATAGTTCTCCAGGATCCCTCTCTGCAGAAACAGGCAGGGCGCCAGCCCGATTACCAGAGAGACCAGAAATATCCTTGTCCTGATACTGCTCAGGAATTCGAGGCAGCGCCCCTTATCAGTACGATCATTTTTCATTTTGTCTGAAATAATACCCTACTCCCCATTTTGTCTGTACATATCTGGGCTCCGAAGGGTTGGGTTCGATCTTCTCGCGGAGCCTGCGGATATGAACGTCTACGGTACGGACATCTCCGGGATAGTCCCGGCCCCAGACGGTTTCCAGCAGTTTGGTCCTGCCGTAGACCTTGCCGGGATTGGTGGCCAGAAGCTCCAGCAGCTCGAATTCCTTGGAGGTCAGATTGATCTCCCGGCCGGATACCGTGACCCGCCGGTTCTCCCGGTCCATGGTCAGGTCCCCGCTGCTGATGACAGACTGGTCCTCGGACTGTTTCTTCCGGAAAGAAGTCCGCCGGAGGATGGCTTTGATCCTGGCCTTGACCTCCAGTACATTGAAGGGCTTGGTGATATAATCATCCGCACCATAGTCCAGGCCCATGATCTTGTCCATATCTTCCCCTTTGGCGGTCAGCATAATGACCGGCACCTGGGAAAATTCCCGGATCTGCTGCAGTACCTCCAGGCCGGTCAGCCTGGGCAGCATGACATCCAGCAGGATAATATCATACTGGCCGTTCCTGGCCATTTCCAGGGCTTCTTCGCCGTCATAGGCGCAGTCCACCTCGTAATTGTCCTGCATAAGACTGAAACGCAGTCCTTTTACAATCAGCTTTTCATCATCTACGACCAATGCTTTCAAAGCCATTTATATATTTCCTCCTGTTGTTGCGATTGCTCTTTATAAATCAGACGGTAATGCAGCCCTTGATGTTCTCATAGGTAATATCCCCTATGCCCGAGACCTTTTTGATCTCTTCAATCGAGGAAAAGCCTCCGTTGGCCTCCCTGTAACGAACGATGGACGCGGCTTTGGCCGCCCCGATCCCCGGCAGGGTCTGCAGGGTCGCTTCGTCTGCTGTATTAATATTGATCAGCCTGGCGGCAGCGTCGTCTGCCTGCCCGGCACCATTGTTCATCTGTCCGGCGCCATTATTCACCTGTCCGGCACCATTGTTCGCATATCCGGCGGCTGCGCCGTCCGGTCCTGAGCCCGATTCCGCGTCCGTTTCCGCCTGGCGGTTCTCCGCGGCCAGCGCCGCTTCTTCTCTCAGTTTCTCCGCTTCTTCCACGGTCGGGATCTCCAGTTTCTGGGCATCCGTGACCGGATCCGCCTGATTGATATAGGACGTATCCGCGTCCGCCGCGTAGCCGCCCGCCGCTTCCACGGCCTGGTAGACCCTTGAGCCCGCAGGCAGTTCATAGACGCCTTCCCGCGCGACAGCACCGCAGACAAAAACATAGATCAGTTCCGGTTCCCCGCTGTCTGCTCCATCCGCCGGTGCTTCCCCGGCAGTGCCGGTTCCGTCAGCCTCCTGCGGATCTGTTTCTGTTGCCGGATCCTGACTGCGGCTGCCGGCATCCTGGCCATTCCCTTCGGAATCTCCATCGTTTTCACCGGGACTGCCCTCTGTGTCCGAAAGCTCTGTCAGCTCCAGACTCTGTTTCTTCGCGCAGCCTGTAAGACTGGCCGTCATGACTGCTGACAGAAGCACTGCCGCAGCTGCCGCCCAGATCATTGCGGAAAAAGTATGCTGTTTTTTCACGGTTCTCTCCTTCCCCGGCCTTTTTCCGGCCGGAAGAAACAGGACCCCACCGTGTATTCTTCATTCTATCTGAATTTTCAAATTATTACAATAGTATTACGAAACAGCCGGACGTATCTGGTTCATACGTCCGGCTGCCGCAGTTTAGGCGTATTTGCCGCTTTTTGCGGCTGCTTGTTTTTCAGAATATGCCGTGTCTCAGGCTGTGACCTTGCCGATGGCGGCATCCAGGATGGCTGCCATTTCATCGATCTGGTCCCTGCTGATATTCAGCGGCGGGACGAAACGGATGATCTGGGCGCCCGCGTTGATCAGGATCAGGCCCTGGTCCATGGCTTCCAGGATGATGGGGCCCACCGGCCTGTCAAAGACCAGGCCCTGCATCAGGCCTCTGCCCCTGCGCTCGGTAATGCAGCTGTATTTGGCTGCCAGGGCTTCCAGCTTCTCTGTCAGATAAGGAGCCACTTCATTGACGTTGTCAACGATGTGGTCTTCTTCATAGATATCCAGGACCGCGTTGATGGCTGCCGCGGCAAGGGGGTTGCCGCCGTAGGTGGTACCATGATCGCCTGCTACAAGGGAATGGGTTCCGACTTTTTCGGTCATCAGGAAGGCACCGACCGGGATACCGCAGCCAAGCGCCTTGGCTGTTGTCATGATGTCGGGTTTGATCCCGAATTTCTGCCATGCGAACATATTGCCTGTCCGGCCCATACCGCACTGGATCTCATCAAAGATCAGCAGGATGTCCTTCTCATCACAGATGGCCCTGAGGTCGCGCAGGAAGGATTCCTCCGCAGGGATCAGGCCGCCTTCACCCTGGACAGGCTCCACGATAATGGCAGCAGTCCTGTCATTGAGCAGGGCCTTTACGCTGTCCGTATCGTTGATGTCTGCAAACTGGACTTCACAGGGCATGGCACCGAAGGGCTCCCTGTAATGGGCGTTGCCGGTAACGGAAAGGGCGCCGTAGGTACGTCCGTGGAAAGAATGCTCCATGGCAATGATCTGGTGGTCGGTCCTGCCGTCCTTGAGGTAGGCATATTTAATGGCCGCCTTCAGGGCGCCTTCTACCGCTTCCGCGCCGCTGTTGGTAAAGAAGACCCTGTCCATACCGGAAATTTCTTTGATCCTGTGGGCCGCGCGTGCCGAAGGCTCGTTATAGAAATAGTTGGAGGTATGGACGATCTTGTCCAGCTGGGCTTTGACCGCGTCATTGAATTTCTTATGGTTGTAGCCAAAAGCGAATACCGCGATACCCGCCATGAAGTCCAGGTATTTTTTCCCGTTGACATCATACAGATAAGAGCCCTCGCCCCTGTCCAGTACGATCTGGTAGCGGTTATAAGTATGGAGCAGGTCCTGCTCCGCCTGGTCGATGATTGCTTTCATTTTATCCTGTGCCATGGCTTCTTTTCTCCCCTCTTCTCCCGTCAGTCTTCTCTCAGAATAAAGTCATCTGTTTCATAAAATACAGTGCCGATGCCCCGGTTGGTAAAGATCTCCAGCAGGATCGCGTGGGGGATCCGGCCGTCCAGGATATGTACTCTGTGGACGCCGCCCCGGACCGCGTCCGTGCAGTTGGTCAGCTTGGGCAGCATGCCGCCGCCGATATAGCCCTTGTTGATCAGTTCTTCTGCCGCTGTCACATTGATCCTGGAGATAAAAGTGGAGGGATCCTTGATATCCTTATAAAGTCCCGCGATATCCGTCAGATAGACCAGCTTGTCGGCACCGACCGCCCGGGCAATGGCGGAAGCCGCCTCGTCCGCGTTGATGTTATAGGTCTGATAGTTCTCATCCATACCGATAGGAGCTACGATGGGCAGGTAGTCATTCTCCAGGGCGTCATAGAGGACCTTGGGATCCACCTCTGTAACTTCACCAACAAAACCGATATCCTGGCCGTCCGGCAGCTTCTTCTGGACCTTCAGCATACCGCCGTCCTTGCCGCTGATACCGACGGCGCGGACGCCCAGCTCTGAAACCATAGTGACCAGGTCCTTACTTACTTTACCCAGGACCATTTCGGCGATCTCCATAGTCTCCGCGTCGGTCACGCGCAGGCCGTTGATGAACTGCGCTTCCTTGCCGGTCTTTTTGACCCAGCTGCTGATGGCCTTGCCGCCGCCGTGGACGATGATGGGCTTGAAACCGACCAGCTTGAGCAGGGTCACGTCACGGATGACGCTGCGCTGCAGCTCTTCATCGTTCATGGCGCTGCCGCCGTATTTGACCACGATAATCTTACGGTTGAATGTCTGTATATAGGGGAGGGCCTCGATCAGCACCTCCGCCTTCCTCTGGGCTTCGCTCTGTTCTTTATTTAAATAGGGTTCCATTGATGTTCCTTTCCTTGCGCCTTTTGCCATATGTTTTCAGGCAGGCTTTATTTGATCAGGAGGATTGCCTTCAGATCACCATTAAGATCTGTAGTCCGCGTTGATGCTTACATAATCATGGGTCAGATCGCATCCCCAGGCGACCGCTTCCGCTTCGCCCATATGCATATCAGAGATGATCTGGACCTTCTCCTTTTTCAGAATCTCCGTCGCTTCCTCTTCACTGTAGTCCGCCGCCGCTCCGTTGGTAAAGATCAGGAGCTTTTTGCTGCCGTCCGAGAAATAGAGATCTACGTGGTCCGGGTCAAATTCCGCGCCGGAATAACCCAGCGCGCAGAGGATACGTCCCCAGTTGGCGTCATGGCCGTAAACAGCCGCCTTGGTGAGACTGGAGGTAATGACGGATTTGGCCAGGATCCTGGCGTTGGCTTCGGTATCCGCGTTTATGACATGAGATTCAATCAGGTGGGTGGCGCCTTCGCCGTCCGCCGCCATGTTCATGGCCAGTTCTTTACAGACCTGCATCAGGATCTCTGCAAACGCCTGATAGTCTTCGCCCTCTTCCGTAATCGGGGCATTGCCGGCCGCGCCGTTGGCCAGGACCAGGAAGGTATCATTGGTGGATGTGTCTCCGTCTACAGAGATCATGTTGAAGCTGTCATTGACCGCCTTGCTGACGGCCTTCTGCAGGAGACCCTTGTCAATGGCAAGGTCCGTTGTCACGTAGCTGAGCATGGTGCACATGTTGGGATGGATCATACCGGACCCCTTGGCCATGCCGCCTACTGTGACGGTCACGCCGCCGATCTCCGCGGTATAAGCCAGCTCTTTCTTGACGGTATCCGTGGTCATGATGGCTTTGGCTGCCGCAGTTCCGGCTTCCAGGCTGCTGCTCTTAGCTGCTGCCAGCATGTCAATGCCGCTGCAGATCCTGTCGATGGGCAGCTGCATGCCGATGACGCCGGTGGATCCGACCAGTACGGAATCCTCCGGGATCCCCAGGACCTCTGCCGCTTTCGCAGCTGTCTGCCTGCAATAGTCCAGGCCTTCCTGGCCGGTGCAGGCGTTGGCGATACCGGAATTGACGATGACCGCATGGACCGGATTGCCTTTGCGGACAATGTCCCTGTCCCAGATGACCGGCGCAGCTTTGACGACGTTGGTCGTAAAGGTGCCTGCCACTGTGCAGGGAAGAGCACTGTAGACCAGCGCCATATCTGTTCTTTCCTTATATTTAATTCCGGCTGCTGCCGACGCGGCCTCAAATCCCTTTGCCGCTGTTACGCCGCCTTCTGTCTTTTTCATATCTTAACTCTCACTTTCAATAAATCTGGTTATATTTTCTTCATTCAATACGAAATCGTAGTAATTCAGATCCTGACGATGTTTCCAGCCGATCTGTCTCCAGAAAGCGTTGCCCGCGTCGTTTTTGGTAAAGGCGATCAGGGCGACCTTGTTGATCCGCTGGGCCCGGAGGGCATTCATGCAGTAAATGACCATATCCCGGCCGATGCCGCGCCTCCGCAGCGCCTTGGCGACACATACATGGTAGAAATACCCCTGCCGTCCGTCACTGCCGCAGAGAATGGCGCCTATGACCCTGCCATCCTTTTCCGCAACCACGCTGGTGGTCGGGTTCCTTTTTAAAAACCTGGCAATCTCTTCTCTGGAATCGTCGATACTTCGGATGCCGAAGCCGCGGATGGTCATCCATAAGCTCCTGACCTGGTCATAATCTTCGATTTCCATAGCCCTGATGATGATCTCGTCCTGCCGCATGTTCTCCTCTGACTGCCCCTCCGGCAGCCTTCCTGTCATTGACTTATTATTGACTTATTTTTGCGTAACACTTGCATATTATACTCTTCGGAATCGGTTTGCAATAGAAAAAACTCTTTGAGAAGGCTTTTCCTATTATAAAGAAACCGTCTCCGCGGGAGCCCGCCAAATTGTCTGTGGGCATTACTATACAACAATTATTCATATTATGCAAGTTTTATTCATTATTTACTGGATTTTATTCACCTTTTATGCGTTCTTTATGCAAAATAATGCTTGCATTTCATTTTAGACTGTTGTATAGTAGGCACATCGGCAAACGGCGGTGCCCGCCGGACGCCAGTCAGAACGCTTTTAAATGACTGTAAAACTGCTGCCTTCAGGGAAATCTTCCTAGACACTTCTTCAAAAGGAAATGATGGAACGGCCTCGCAGGACCGGCTCCGCGGCAGCAGAAAACAGCAGAGAGAATAACATACAAATAGACGGAGGTATATGAAATGTCTGATACAAAAGAAAAAGTAATCCTTGCCTATTCCGGCGGCCTTGATACAACAGCGATCATCCCCTGGCTCAAAGAGAACTTCGGCTACGAAGTCATCTGTGTCTGCATCGACTGCGGCCAGGAAGAAGAGCTGGACGGCCTGGAAGAAAGAGCAAAATACTGCGGCGCTTCCAAGCTGTACATCCTGGATGTCACCGAGGAATTCGCGGATGAATATATCGTTCCCTGCGTACAGGCACACGCCGTCTATGAGAACAAATACCTGCTGGGCACCTCTATGGCACGTCCTCTGATCGCCAAGAAGCTGGTCGAGATCGCCCGTAAGGAAAACGCCACCACCATCTGCCACGGCGCCACCGGCAAGGGCAATGACCAGATCCGTTTCGAGCTGGGCATCAAGTCCCTGGCCCCCGATCTCAAGATCATCGCCGCCTGGAGGAACGACAAGTGGACACTGGATTCCCGTGAGTCCGAGATCGAATACTGTAAGCAGCACGGTATCCACCTGCCCTTCTCCGCTGACAGCAGCTACAGCCGTGACCGGAACCTCTGGCACATCAGCCACGAAGGCCTGGAACTGGAAGATCCGGCCCTCATGCCCAACTATGACCACCTGCTGGTCCTGAGCGTAACACCCCAGAAGGCTCCCGATGAAGTCACCTATGTGACCATGACCTTCGAGCAGGGCGTTCCCAAGACCCTCAACGGCGAAGCCATGAGCGTTGCCAACATCATCCGCAAGCTCAACAAGCTGGGCGGCGAGAACGGCATCGGCATCGTTGACATCGTTGAGAACCGTGTTGTCGGCATGAAGTCCAGGGGCGTTTATGAGACTCCCGGCGGCACCATCCTGATGGAAGCCCACCAGCAGCTGGAAGAGCTGATCCTGGACCGCGCCACCTATGAGATGAAGGATGAGATCGGCCACAAGTTCGCCAGCCTTGTTTATGAAGGCAAGTGGTTCTCCCCTCTGCGTGAAGCGGAGCAGGCTTTCATCGAGTCCACCCAGAAATACGTGACCGGCGAAGTCAAATTCGGTCTGTACAAGGGCAACATCATCAAGGCAGGCACCACCTCTCCTTATTCTCTCTATAATGAGGATCTTGCCTCCTTCAAGACCGGTGATCTCTATGACCACCACGACGCGGAAGGCTTCATCACCCTGTTCGGCCTGCCGGATAAGGTACGCGCCCTGAAGCTGCAGTCTGTTGAGAAGAAATGATGGAATTCTTTCCGGTTCTGCCGGTCCGAAGATTCTTTACTGTCTTGCAGACGCAAGAATCAGGACCTGGTTTTTGAAATCAGAACATAGAACATATTAAAAGACAAATTGAAAGGCCCCTTCCGGGCAGACGCTGTTAAGCGCAGCGACCCGGAAGAGGCCTTTTCTATTGCATCTTAAGATTATACTTTTGGATATCCGGCGAAAGCGGCAGTCCGTACTGCAGATCAGACATCCTCATAATAGTCCAAGAAGGAATACCTTACGCCGTTCCTCTTATAGCCCAGGACTTTATTGATGACCACGTTCTCGGTGGTCCGGAAGATATTCTTTTCCACCTGAGGGTTGGTCTCCTTGAGCATGGCGATCAGGTTCTTGGTCTCAACGCGCTTGGAACCCGTATTGCCGTCCTCCCTGCAGGTGGTGCAAGTATCCGTAAATTTGCAGGCGCACTGGATGAAGTGCAGGTTGTTATAGTCTCTCCAGCGCTTGATATCATCCTCCCTGACCAGATAAAGAGGACGGATCAGCTCCATGCCCTCAAAGTTGGTGCTGTGGAGCTTGGGCATCATGGCCTGGAACTGGCCCGAATAGAGCATGCCCATCAGGACTGTTTCAATGACATCGTCATAATGGTGGCCCAGGGCGATCTTGTTGCAGCCCAGCTCTTTGGCCTTGCTGTAAAGGTAGCCCCTGCGCATCCTGGCGCACAGGTAGCAGGGCGATTTTTCGATGTTATAGACAGCGTCAAAGATTTCCGTATCAAAAAAGGTGATCGGGATATCCAGAAGCTTCGCGTTATTCTCGATGATCCGGCGATTCTCCTCGTTGTAGCCGGGATCCATGCACAGGAAGACCAGCTCAAAGGGGAATTTGTCATGCCGTTTGAGTTCCTGGAACAGCTTGGCCATCAGCATGGAGTCCTTGCCGCCGGAAATGCAGACCGCGATCTTATCGCCTTCCTCCACCAGCTTGTAGCGGACGATTGCCTTGGTAAAACGGCTGAACAGGTCCTTGCGGAACTTTTTGGTCAGGCTCTTTTCCACCTGTTCCCGCTTCTCTTCATTGGCCGCTTCCCGTTTGATTTCCTCCAGGGCCCAGCGTCCGTATCCCTGGGCGATATGGTAGGCCTCATACCCCTTGTCCCGCAGGAGCAGGGCCAGATCTTCGCTGATGATTCCGTATTTACAATATAAAATGATCTTTTGAGAGGATGCCGCCGCCTCCGCGAACATGGAAAAATCCCCCTCCGAAATCTCTTCCGGATCCAGGCGTATCGCCCCGGGGATCTTACCGTGTTCATAGGCATCCTCATCACGCAGGTCGATCAGCAGATA
>ONRU01000030.1 GCA_900320325.1 uncultured Lachnospiraceae bacterium | reverse complement strand
TCTGCGTCCCGAACGCAGCGCTCTACCAAGCTGAGCCACGCCTCGATTTAGCTTTACAGCAAGAATTATTCTATTAGAGATTGAGATAAAAGTCAAGAGTTTTTCTGATTAATCATTCGGCCTATCATTTTGCGGCCTATCATTTTGAGATAATTCCCAAAGTAAGTTTCACAGTGGCATGGACCAGGGGGACTGCCCCCGGTTCACTGCGATCTTCACAAAAAGAAGTCTAAACCAAAATGAAATGTGATAAAGTATTTATGAATGTTTTTGGAGTAGGTTCAAAGAAAATGTGTACCTGAAAAGAGGGCAGACATCGTGGAGCTGGTCAGCATTATCGTGCCTATTTATAAGGTGGAGCCGTATCTGGAGGCCTGTATCGCCTCTATCGTAAACCAGACATATCGGAATCTTGAGATCATTCTGGTAGATGACGGTTCTCCGGACAAATGCCCGGAAATATGTGATATGTGGGCGCAAAAGGATTCCCGCATCCGTGTGATCCATAAAGAGAACGGCGGACTTTCTGACGCAAGGAATGCCGGATTCGAGGTCTCATCCGGCGCGTACATTTCCTATGTGGACAGTGATGATATCCTGGCACCGGAATATGTCGAATTCCTGTATGAGGCGATCCGCGTGACAGGCGCGGATGTGTCGCAGTGCGCTTTCCGGCAGTTTTCCGGCGAACCCGGAGAGATACGCAGACAGGATAGTATGTCCTCACCTGTTATACAGACACCTGAACAGGCCATGTATAATTTCAGCCATTGTGTGAAGCCTGTAAATCATCAGGTATGGGATAAGCTGTACCGGAGAGAACTGGTCAAAAACGAGAGGTTCCTGTACGGACGCCAGGCACAGGATGTGCTGTTCGCGTGTCATGTACTTGGAAAATGCAATTATATGGCACGTATTGATAACGTGCTGTATCACTGGAGAATCCGTCCCGGTAGCGCTTCCAGCGGATTTATCCGGCAGCGCCTGGACGCGCTGGAGACCTATTGGCAATCCCTGTCTTTTATAGAGCGGTATTATCCGCAGTATGGGAAAGACCTGAAAATGTACTATCTTACCCTCTGCTACGGGGCTTGTGATTGGATTATCAAATGCGCCTCCGGAAAAGAGCGGGCCGAGATGATGCAGGCCGTCCGTTCCTACAGAAAAAAGATCAGGCTGTCCAAAGAAGAATGGGCCAAATGTTCGCTGAAGGACAAAGTCCGATTCATCTGTTCCAGCCCCGTTCTGATCATACCTATGACCAGACTGCGGAACCTTTTCTGATGTGAACCGGGGCATGAACCAAGGGGCTGCCCCCTGGTTCACTGTAAACAGCCCGCATTCATCTCACCGCCTGCAGAGGCGGGACATGTGAATCAAGGAGTCAGACCTTGGTTCACATGAATGCCGACTTACAACTGTACAAACTGACCCGCATCCATTTCACCTCCTGCAGAGGCGGGAGTCTTCTGCGGGTATCATGATAAAAAAGGGAGAGAATAAATGCTTACAACAGGAATCAAGGGAAACAGTGAACGGATCGTCACGGAGGAACTGACTGCGCGAGCGATGGGAAGCGGAGAACTGCCTGTGCTGGCGACGCCCGCAGCCGTCGCCCTGGCAGAAGAAACAGCGTGGAGAAGTGTTGCGCCCTATCTGGAGCCAGGGCAAGGGACCGTAGGCACGCAGCTGCAGTTTGAGCATATCTCGGCGACGCCGGTCGGCATGAAGGTGCGCTGTGAGACGGAACTGATTGAGATCGACAGAAGAAAGCTTACATTTTCTGTCGCGGCCTATGACGAAGCCGGTCTGGTCCTCAAAGGGAAACACTGCCGCTTCATCGTGGAAAATGAGAAGTTTCTTGAAAAGGCAGAGAAGAAAGCGGAAGATGCCGGATGCTGATCGGAGGTGAATACAATGGGGAGACCGATACTGTTTGTAAATGCGTGTGTGCGGGAAGCGTCCAGAACCGGAAGACTCGCTGAGAAACTGCTGAAGAAATTAAATAAACCGTTTGAGGAGATTCGCCTGGACAAGATCCGGTTTCCTGTCGTTGATGAGAGTTTTCTCGGCATGCGGGACCGGCTGATCTCCGAGGGCAGTTTTGACAGTCCGATGTTCGATCTCGCGCGGCAGTTTTCTGAAGCGGAGACAATTGTAATCGCGGCTCCCTACTGGGATCTCTCTTTTCCGGCTGCGCTCAAGCAGTATTTTGAACAAGTGAATGTGGTTGGGATCACATTCCGATACACAGAGGAGGGTATTCCTGTAGGCCTTTGCAAAGCAGACAGGATATTCTACGTATCCACCGCAGGGGGAACTTATGCGCCGTCGGAATTCGGATTCGGATATGTGAAAGCGCTGGCGCAGGGCTACTACGGAATTGGGGATGTGAGACTGATTGAGGCGGTCGGCCTGGATATTTACGGAAACGATGTCGATGCCATTTTGGAGGCGGCTGAGGAAACGATCGAAGGCATGGATTTGGAGTGATTTTCATGAACCGGGGGTCTGATCCCCGGTTCACTGCTGATCGGAGGTGAACCATGAAGTCTGACTTCCCGGTTCATCCCGGTTTCTTGACGTAGATAAGGATAGAAGGTATTCTGTGTATAAGTAGTTTTCAAAACCAGATGGAGCCCTGCGGCCGGCCTGTCCGGACCGGCCGCTTTGCGCAGGTCGGATTGAATACGGTAAAAGGCACGGTGTAGATATGAATGAACAGAAAATTGCGATCCTGACAGATTCTTCAGCGGATATAACACCTGAGATCATCGATAAATATGATATCAAAGTGCTGCCTCTGCACATTATGTACCCGGAAAAGGAGTACCAGGACGGTGTGGATATCGATCCGCTGATGACATACAGAAGGTTCCCGGCCGAATTCCCCAATACCTCGACCCCCAACCTGGTGGAGGTCGAAGAGAAGTTCGACCAGATTCACGAGGAAGGCTATGAGAAGGTCATCGCGATCTGCATTTCCTCCGGCCTTTCCGGTACCTGCAATACCATCCGCCTGGCCGCGGAGGATTACGATAAGATGCAGATCTTTGTTTTTGATACAAAGAATGTATCTGTCGGATCCGGTGTCTTTGCCATCTGGGCGGCCTGGAAAGTCTCCAGAGGCGCTTCCTATGAGGAGGTCTGCCGGGGCCTGGTGGATAAGATCTATGACTCCAAGGTCATGTTCTACATGGACACCCTGAAGTATCTGCAGAGAGGCGGCAGGATCGGCGGTGTTGCCTCTGCGGTCGGTACCGCCCTGAAACTGAAGCCGATCATTTCCTGCGACAGGGAAGGCATTTATTATACGGTCGCCATGATCCGGGGCGCCAAACAGGGCAAGAAAAAGCTGCTGGATGAGGTCCTGAAATTTATAGGTGACTGTAAGCACTGCTGGATCATCATCGGCCATGGAGATGCCCTGGAGGAGGCCAAGGCCATGGAACAGATGCTGATGGAGAAGGTACGGGGCAAACGGATCCTTTATATCAAGCAGATCACGGCCACCATGGCCGTCAACACCGGTCCCGGACTGGTGGGCGTTCTGGCCTTCAAGGAGCCCTGAGGATCAGGCGGATGAGGGCTGCGCAGGACGAATTCCTGATAAGCATCTTTTGTTGAGAAGAGTACAGAAACACATTGCGGCGCGGGCTTTCCGACAGGCGTCCGCAATGTGTTTTTTCTAAAAGGAGGAGAAGCGCGCCGGTCCCTGCTTTTCGATGGAACTGCAACAAAAGTACATAATCATGCAACACGATTGCTTTGACAGAAAGTACCGGCTGGGCTACACTTTTTACAGATGCAGAACAAAAAAGCTGAAGGCGGAACGGTGCCGGGTCCGTACGGATGCTGACATAGGCGGGTCCTGCGGGGAACGTGATATCCCGCGGATCTGCCGGGGTAATATAGCAGGTGCCGGCACAGAAAAGAGGGTAATATGGCACTGGAAGGCAAGAAGATCGTACTGGAAGGCTTTGAAAAGGCTTATGGGACTACGGACGGCGTAAGAGTATTTTTCGCCCCCGGCCGTGTCAATCTGATCGGTGAGCACACAGATTACAACGGCGGTCATGTATTTCCCTGCGCGCTGGATATCGGCACCTATGCTGCTGTAAAGAAAAGAGAGGACAGAAAGCTCCGTTTCGCTTCTGTCAATATCCCCAAGGCAGGCATTACCGAAGTTATGATTGATGATCTGGATACTGCCAGGACCGGCAAGTGGGCGGATTATCCCAAGGGAGTTGTATGGGCGTTCGAAGGCCGCGGCTACAAGCTGGACTGCGGTTTTGACATGGCCATTTACGGTGATATCCCCAACGGCGCGGGACTTTCCTCTTCCGCGGCTCTTGAAGTCGTGACCGGCTTCGCGCTTCGTGCGCTCTATGGTTTCGATCAGATCACCAATGAGGAGCTGGCGCTGATCGGTCAGTATTCCGAGAACAATTACAACGGCATGAACTGCGGTATCATGGACCAGTTCGCTTCCGCCATGGGCAAAGAGAACAACGCGATCTTCCTGGATACCAATACCATGAAGTTCGAGTACGCCCCCATCAAGCTGGACGGCATGAAGCTGCTGATCACCAACACCAACAAGAAGCACAGCCTGGTCGATTCCGAATACAACGCCAGAAGAGCCCAGTGCGCGGAAGCCCTGAAGGATATGCAGGCCAAATATGATATCAAGGCCCTGGGTGAGCTTTCCATCGAGCAGTTCGAAGCGGATAAGGATCTGATCAAGGACGATGTCTGCCGCAGACGCGCGAAACACGCGGTCTATGAGAACCAGAGGACCATCGAGGCGGTACAGGCTCTGAAAGACGGCAATGTGGCCCGTTTCGGCGAGCTGATGAACCAGTCCCATGTATCCCTGCGCGATGATTATGAGACCTCCTGCCCTGAAGCGGACATTCTGGCGGAAGAAGCCTGGAAGATCGACGGCGTTGTCGGTTCCAGAATCACCGGCGGCGGATTCGGCGGCTGCACAGTCAGCATTGTCAAGGACGAGGCGGTAGACGAATTCATCAACAAGATCGGACCGGTCTATCTGGAAAAGGTCGGCTATGAGGCTTCCTTCTACAGACTGGGCATCGGCAACGGCCCGGTAGAGCTCTGATCCTGGAAAATTCTGATCCTGAATAATTTTGATTCTAATAAAATTCCATGAAGTGACAGCTTACACAGGACTGCGGCAGGAGATGCCGCAGTTCTTTTTTTGGTACGCCCGATGCGCGCGTTTTTCAGGAGGGGTGATGCGTCCGGCATTGAAAGGATGAACGGATGAGGCGTGTATGAAAACCTGCCGGCATGAGAAAAACAGAATGATGATCGGTGTCCGGATCAAACTGTGCTATACTATGGAATCAGTAAGACTTTCCGGCAGGGTGCGCAGATAAAGCGGGATACGTATGGAAAGCAGGCCATGTCAGGCAAGCGGCCAGACATGCGGCGCCTGCCATGACGGGCAAAGATAAGAAAAAGGGGATAACACAGTGGTGGACAAGACTGAGAAGACCAGAGAAATACAGGCGGAAACAGCGCCGGAAAAGACCGTGAAGAAGGCCGCGAAGGGCTCGGCTGCGGATCAGACAGGATCCCGGGCCGGGAAGGCCGGAAAGACCGGGAAAGCTGTAAAGAGCGCAAAGGCCGGCAGCGCGGAAAAGAAGAAAAAGACAGGTAAAGCAGGCAGGAGCGCCAAAAAAACAGTCACAGAGAAGATGACCATCGAGGAGCGCCTGCAGGGAATCCTGCCGCTGCTGGACGCGCGCTACGGGACGGATCTTAAGACCTATCTGCATTATAATAAGGAGAAGCCCTGGCAGCTGCTGTTCTCGACCATCCTGTCAGCCCAGTGTACCGACGCCAGGGTCAATATGGTCACCAAAGACCTGTTCGTCAAATATCCGGAGCTGGAGGATTTCGCGAAGGCGGACCTGCGGGAGATGGAAGAGGACATCCATTCGACCGGTTTTTACCACCATAAGGCCAAAAGTCTGATCGGGGCGGCGCAGAAGCTCCTGTCCGATTATGACGGGCAGCTGCCTTCCTCGATCGAGGACCTGACCAGCCTGCCCGGTGTAGGCAGGAAGACGGCCAATGTAGTACGGGGCAATGTCTTCGGCCAGGCCAGCATCGTCGTGGATACCCATGTCAAAAGGGTGACCAACCGGCTGGGCCTGACGGACCAGACAGATCCGGTCAAAGTGGAATTTGACCTGTATGAAGTCCTGCCGGAGGACCACTGGATCCTGATCAATCTGCAGGGGATCGCCCTGGGACGGGAGATCTGCAAGGCGCCAAAGCCCCGCTGCGGGGAATGTTTCCTGACAGAATACTGCCGCTATTACCAGAACCAGGAAGAAGATGTCTGACCGGTTTCGTGTACCGCGCGTGCCGTAGGAAGGGGCTTTTCCTTTTTGAAAGCCGCGAAAATCACAAATATTGTATAAATATGCCGGGACAGGCAGGAAATAAAGGCAGAAATAGAAGAATAATACTGGAAAAATGCAGAACAGAGTTTTATAATATGTAAGGTCACTGTTACTTTAATTCGTTAAAGTCTTATATTGGACCGGTACGATCATTCGTCAAATAATATTTTTTATTATAGAAAGCAATTTGAAGCAGGAGGACAAGCAATGGAAAAGAAAAATCTTGACTGGGGTAATCTTGGATTCAGTTATCATGTAACGGATAAGCGTTATGTATCCATGTTCCAGAATGGCGCATGGGATGACGGCGCGCTGATCAGTGATGACAAGATCGTGATGAGCGAGGACGCAGGCGTCCTGCATTATTCTCAGTCTGTATTTGAAGGCCTGAAAGCGTATGAGACCGAGGACGGCCATATCGTATGCTTCCGCCCTGACCTGAACGCTTCCAGAATGGCAGATTCCGCCAGACGTCTGGAGATGCCCGCGTTCCCGGAGGACCGTTTTGTCAAGGCAGTCATCGAGACTGTCAAAGCCAACGCGGCATGGGTGCCCCCTTACGGCAGCGGCGCGACTCTTTATGTCAGGCCTCTGATGTTCGGTATCAGCCCGGTCATCGGCGTTGCTCCTGCGGAGGATTATATGTTCCGTATCTTCACGACACCGGTAGGACCTTACTTCAAGGGCGGCCAGAAGCCCATCGTTGTCAGGATCAGTGATTTTGACCGTGCCGCTCCCAGAGGAACAGGCCATATCAAGGCCGGCCTGAACTATGCCATGAGCCTGCATGCCATTGTAGACGCCCACAAGAAAGGCTTCGCGGAGAATATCTATCTGGATCCTGCCACCAGGACCAAGATCGAAGAGACCGGCGGCGCCAACATCCTGTTCGTTGACAGAGACGGCAAACTGGTCATCCCGACTTCCGACAGTATCCTTCCTTCCATCACACGCCGGTCCCTGCACTATGTGGCAGAGCACTATCTGGGCATGACAGTTGTCGAGAGAGAAGTCACCCTGCAGGAAGTGGACGACGGCAACTTCGTGGAATGCGGCCTGTGCGGTACCGCGGCGGTCATCTCCCCGATCGGCAAGATCTACGATCACGGCAAGGAAATCCTGCTGGAGAGCGGCATGGAAGATATCGGCCCTGTCATGAAGAAGCTGTATGATACCCTGACCGGTATCCAGATGGGCAGGATCGAAGCGCCCGAAGGCTGGATCCAGAAGATCATGTAAACAATAAAATAACGGGTCTGTACAGACCCGGGAACAGAGCAGGGCCCCTTCCGGAAATCGTGTTCCGGAAGGGGCCCTGATTCATGCGTATTTCATGTGCCCGTTGCTTTATGCGTATTTCATACGCTCCTTTATGTCAGTGGTGGAAATGCCCTGGGTATAGGGCAGGTATTCTATGCTGACGCCGTATTTGGCGAACTGTTCTTCGGTACGGTTGTAGCGCTCGGAACCCTTCCAGTCATCACCGGAAAACAGTACGTCAAAATGGAAGCGCTCCAGGGCTTTCATCTTATCGTCGACTTCCTCGATGGTGATGGTGGAGACTTCATCGACACATTTGAGGGCGCCGATAATGCGGATCCGGTCCGCTTCGGGATAGACAGGCTGCTTGTGTTTGATCTGCGTCACATAATCGTCACCGCACACAGCGACGATCAGATAATCACACTGGGCCTTACAGCGCTCAAGCAGATTCAGGTGTCCTACATGGAAAAGATCAAAAACACCGGTGGTAAATCCTACTTTATATTTTTTCATAACCCTTCCTTTCTGTTCAGAATTCCCCATCCATAATATGCCGTTTCGGATGTTTTATTCGCCTTTTATTTTATCATATCAGCCCGGTACGGTCTATATGGAAGGCCTGCCCCCATACTTGTTAGCTTACCCCGGATATGGTAAATTAGTATATATAAGAGTATGCTTTTGGCACTGTTTATGTAAAAAAATCATAATGATCCGCAGGCTTTTGCCGGTTTTCGGCCGGCTGACAGACGTGCCGGAAAGCGGAAAACCGGAAGTCGTATTTACACAGGAGAGGGACACCCGACAGCGGGAGCGTCCCTTTGGATTGATCGGAAAGGAAACGGAACCAGGTAGTTCATATGGTAAAACTGAATCTTGAAATACCGGAGGGCTGGCTTGAGCCGGAGGAAAAATGGGGATTTCAGGTCACCCGGCAGCGGAAGGAGATCTGGGCCGTGGAGCTGGATCTGCTCCATGAGCTGGACAGGGTCTGCAAAAAGCACGGGCTGACCTTCTTCGCGGACAGCGGGACCATGCTGGGAGCCATCCGCCACAAGGGCTTTATACCCTGGGATGATGACATCGATGTGGCCATGATGCGGGATGAGTATGAGCAGCTCTGCAAAATTGCCGGAGAGGAGTTCTCCTATCCATATTTCTTCCAGACAGAGTATACAGACCACGGGACCCTGCGGGGCCATGCCCAGCTGCGTAATTCCATGACGACGGCGGTCCTGAAGGATGAGAACCATACCCAGTATCCTTTTAACCAGGGGATCTTTATCGATATCTTCCCCCTGGACAATGCTGTGGCTGATGATGAAAGACTGGACCGTCAGATCGAGGACGCCCATAAGGCCATGGATCTGTGCTATCAGGCGGCCAATGTCACGGACAGGGCCTGCGGCAGGCCCAGAGGAAATGCTTCTCCGGCCAGGGAGGCGGCCAAGGTGGCCATGCATCTGCTGCTGTCCGGTCCCCTGCGCCCTGCCATGAACAGGAGCTTTCTTTTCAGACGATATGAAAAGGTCCTGCAGAGATATAACGGGGAGGATACGCCTTACGTCATGAACTTCCGTTTCACCAAACGGCGAAGGAACAGGGAGTTCTACCGGGAAGCCATTGATATGCCCTTCGAATTCATCACCATACCGGTCATGGCCGGTTATGATGAGATGCTGACCATCCAGTTCGGCGATTACATGAAACCGGTCTATGGCGGAAATGACCACGGCGACGTGATCTTCCGCACGGATATATCCTATCTGGAATATTTTGACCGCCGCAGGCGGAAAAGAGAGAAAAGAAAAAAAGAGAACAGGAGGTAAAAGCATGACCTACGAAGAGAAGATTGAAAAGCTCAGGGAAATAATTGCGGGATCAGATAATATTGTCTTTTTCGGCGGGGCCGGTGTCTCCACGGAAAGCGGAATCCCGGATTTCAGAAGCGAGGATGGTCTGTACAGGCAGAAATATAAATATCCGCCGGAGTTCATGCTCAGCCATACCTGCTACGCTACCATGCCGGAGGAGTTCTTCCGTTATTACAAGGATAAACTGCTGGTGACCGGGATCAAGCCCAACAAGGCCCACTACAAACTGGCGCAGTGGGAGAAGGAGGGCAAGCTCAAAGCGGTCATTACCCAGAATATTGACGGCCTCCATCAGATGGCTGGCTCACAGGAAGTACTGGAGCTCCATGGCAGCACCCTGCGCAATTATTGTGAGCGCTGTCACAAATTCTACGACGCGGATTATATCCGCATGTCCCCCGGCGTTCCTACATGCGAATGCGGCGGCCGGGTCAAACCGGACGTGGTCCTGTATGAGGAAGGCCTGGATATGCGCACCATGAACAAGGCGGTCCGTTATATCAGTATGGCGGATGTCCTGATCATCGGCGGTACCTCACTGGTGGTCTATCCGGCCGCGGGCCTGGTGGATTATTACAGGGGCAAAAAACTGATTCTGATCAACAAGAGCGCGACCTCCAGAGATTCCATGGCGGACCTTGTTATCTCCGGCAGCATCGGCGAAGTTCTGGACGCCGTCTGAGCGGGATCTGATCCTGCCGTATATTCGGGAGGCAGTCAGCTGGCGTGTCTCCGGAGGAATCCGGTCCGCGGCTGGCAGAAGAAAACTTACAAAAAACAGAAAATCAGTTTATAAATATAATTAAAATAGAATTCATAGAGGGGCGGTCCGATTCAGGACAAAAGTATATGGACATTAGAGTTGGCGATATTGTCACATTGAAGAAAAAGCATCCCTGCGGTGCCGCGGACTGGAAGGTCCTGCGGGCAGGAGCGGATTTTCGCCTGTGCTGCACCGGCTGCGGCCATCAGGTCATGATGGCAAGACGCGTACTTGAAAAGAGTATGGTCCGGCTGGAAAGGCAGGCAGAAAGCTAGAGGACTGCCATGAAGAAAAAGATCAACGAAGTATTTTACAAGTCGAGGATTGTACCGGTCATCAAGCTGCAGCATCCCGAGCGGGACGCCGCGCCGCTGGCCAATGCCCTGTGTGAGGGCGGCGTCAATGTCGCGGAAATCACCTTCCGGGCGGCGGGCGCGGAAAAGGCCATGCGGATCATGCGGGAGGAAAGGCCTGAAATAACCATCGGCGCCGGTACCGTGGTCTACCCCGGACAGGTGGACGCGGCTCTGGAAGCGGGGGCGGAATTTATCGTTTCTCCCGGTTTTGACAGTGCTTTGGTAGAATACTGTATGGATAAAAAGGTGCCTTATTATCCGGGCTGTACGACAGCCACGGAATACCAGATGGCGCTGAAATACGGGCTGGAGATCCTGAAGTTCTTCCCGGCGGAACAGTCGGGCGGCATAGACCGGATCCGGGAACTGGCCGATCCCTTCCCCATGTTCCAGATCCTGCCCACGGGCAGAATGTCCCTGGAGAAGCTCAGGGACTATTTCAGCTGTCCTATTGTCATCGCCTGCGGCGTATCCTATGTCGTGGCCCAGGAGCTGATCGAGAATCAGAAATGGGAGGAGATCACGGATCTGTGCCGGATCTCCCGGGATATCGCGGCGTCCGCCAGGAAAGGAATCCTGTGGACGTAATATGGATCTTGCATTGCTTTGAGCGCCGTTATGACAGCCGGGCGTAGCTGCCGGAAAAAACAGAAAAAACGGAAAACTTGTACTTGCTGAAGGCGGAAGTTTGTGATAATATGAATATCCGTGGGATTCGTCCCGGTAAATTTTCCTTGCTCTTACGGAAAGTAAGGGCCAGAGACCAAAAGGAGGTAAAAACATGAGCAAATATGAGTTAGCCGTTGTTGTGAATGCGCAGATTGATGATGAAGCAAGAGCAGCAGTTGTTGACAGAGTAAAGGAGCTGATCGAGAGATTCGAAGGCACTGTTACCGAAGTTGACGATTGGGGCAAAAAGAAGCTGGCTTATGAAATTCAGAAGATGAATGAAGGCTTCTACTATTTCATCAAGTTTGATGCTGAAGGCGACAAGATCCACGAGATCGAGAACCGCATGCGCATTATGGACAATGTCATCAGATATCTGTGTGTTAAGCAGGAAGAGGCCTAACAGAAAGCAGAGGTCAGTATGAATAAAGTAGTACTTATGGGACGCCTTACAAGGGATCCCGATGTCAGGTATACCCAGGGCGATAACTCCATGTGCATTGCCAGATACACACTGGCGGTTGACAGGAGATTCAGCCGTAACAACAATGACGGGCAGACCGCGGATTTTATATCCTGCGTCGCGTTCGGACGTTCCGGTGAGTTTGCGGAGAAATATCTCCACAAGGGCACCAAGATCGCCGTTTCCGGTCGGATTCAGACCGGGAGCTATACCAATAAAGATGGTGTACGTGTCTATACGACCGAGGTCGTCGTTGACGACCAGGAGTTCGCTGAGAGCAGGAACGCTTCTCAGGCAAACGGCAGCTATGGCGGTAATAACAACTATGGCGGCGGTAATAATAATTACGGCGGCGGTTATTCCGGCGGCAATAGCTATGGATCTTCTCAGAACACTTCCCAGTCTTCCGGCGGTTCCATGGACGGGTTCATGAATATACCCGATGGAATCGATGAGGAGCTGCCCTTCACCTGACAGGAATATAGAGGAGGTTTGAAATGGCTTTTAACAGAGATAAAGCAGATGCGCCTTACAGAAAAAGAAATAACTTCCACAGAAAGAAAAAGGTCTGTGTTTTCTGCGGCAAAGATAATACAATCGATTACAAGGATACTGCGAAGCTTCGCAAGTACGTCTCCGAGAGCGGCAAGATCCTTCCCAGAAGGATTACCGGCACATGCGCGACTCATCAGAGAGCGCTGACCGTAGCCATCAAGAGGGCACGTCACGTTGCGCTGATGCCTTACGCAGAGCGCTGATCGCGTTGGATGAATCAAAGGATCTCCGGTCTTCGGACCGGGGATTTTTTTTGTTTCCGGTCTGAAGACCGGAGATTTTTCGTTCCTGAATACTTCGGCGGGCTGCTTCCCGGAACAGGCGCCGTCAGCTGCCGGCAGACACCGGAGCGGCAGACGGCAGCCGCCGGGAAGGGCAAAACCGCTTTCCAGAAGGGTACTTCTATGGTAAAATATTGCCGAATATATTCTCCTGCTGAATGTCATCTTTCAGCAGCGGGAATCGTTCAGAAAGGAGCACCAGGGTGCTATGAGTACACAACGCTTAAGACCGAGAGGCTGGATGCAGGGCTATTTCAAGATTCCTCTGCAGCTGGGCCTCCTGATGATCCTGGCAGACATACTGATCTTTCTGGTAGACTATCGCTGCGGACTGGTACTGCTCCTGCTGCTGGCGGTCTATCTGGGGATCTGTATCTGGATCTATACGAACCACAGGCTGCTGCTGCATAAAGAGCTTCTGACCTTTGCCGAGGAATACGGACTGGTCCAGGGCCGCCTGATGCGGGATATGGACCTGCCTTACGCGCTGCTGGATATAGAAGGGCATATTGTATGGATGAACAATGCCTTCTCCAAGATCGTCCATAAAGGGACCGGCTATAACAAGTCGATCACCAGCCTTTTCCCGACCATACAAAGGGACAGCCTGCCCTCAGAGGGAGAGGAGGCCTGTGTCAGCGTGGATTTCGAAGCGGAGAGCTATATAGCCAAAATGACCCTTCTGCCCCTGACCGGCATCAGCCGGAACTCCGGCTATTTTGACTATACAGGGCAGGAAGCCCTGATCACCCTGGCCCTGTCGGACAATACGGCGGTCCGTCTGGCCCTCAAGGAAGTTGACGACCAGAGCCTGGCCGTAGGTTTTATCTACATCGACAACTATGAGGAAGCCATGGAGACCATGGAGGACGTCAGAAGGTCCCTGCTGGCCGCTCTGATCGACCGGAAGGTCAGCCAGTATGTCCTGTCCTATGACGGTATTTCCGGCAAGGTAGAGAAGGATAAATACCTGATCATCCTCCGCAAGAAATCCCTGCTGCAGATGCAGGAGGATCATTTCCCTCTGATCGAGGAGGCCAAGAAGGTCAATATCGGCAACAAGATGGCCATTACGCTCAGTATCGGTATCGGACTGGACGGCCTGTCTTATAACCAGAACTATGAATTTGCCCGGAACGCGGTCGATGTGGCCCTGGGACGAGGCGGAGACCAGGCTGTGGTCAAAACCCCCCAGAATATCACCTATTACGGCGGAAAGACCCAGACGGTGGAGAAGAGCACCAAGGTCAGGGCCAGAGTCAAGGCCCAGGCCCTCAAGGAGATCATTACTTCCAGGGATACTGTCTATATCATGGGCCACCGTCTGGGAGATCCGGACAGCTTCGGCGCGGCCATCGGTATTTACCGGGTCGCCAAATATCTCAAGCACAGGGCCTATATCGTGATCAATGAGAAGACCACTTCTCTGAAGCAGATCCTGACCCTGTTCGAGAATAATCCCGAATATGAGTCGGACATGATCCTGACCAGCCAGGAGGCCGTCAACCAGGTGACCGAGAACGCGGTCCTGGTCGTTGTGGATGTCAGCAAGCCCAGCATCACCGAATGCCCCGAGCTGCTCAAGATCTGTAAGACGGTCGTGGTCATCGACCACCACAGGAAGGGCACGGAGTCCATTGAGAACGCGACCCTGTCCTATATTGAGCCTTACGCGTCCTCCGCCTGTGAAATGGTCTCAGAGATCATTCAGTATACGGCGGATGATATTGAGATCACCCCGGAAGAGGCAGACGCCCTCTATGGCGGTATCGTGGTCGATACGGACAATTTCCTGAACCGGACCGGCGTCAGGACCTTTGAGGCGGCAGCTTTCCTGCGAAGGAGCGGAGCTGATGTCACAAGAGTCCGCAAACTGTTCCGGGAGGAGGCAGCCGACTACAAGGCCAGGGCGGATATCATTACCCAGGTCGAGGTCTACAGGGACTGCTACGCCATCTCTGTCAATGACGGAGAAGGCCAGAAATCGCCTACCGTCGTGGGTGCCCAGGCTGCCAATGAGATGCTCAGCATCAAGGGAATCCGGGCCAGTTTCGTTTTTACCTCCTATCAGGAGAAAATATTTGTCAGCGCGAGATCCATCGATGATGTCAATGTGCAGAGGGTCATGGAGAACATGGGCGGCGGCGGTCATATGACCATTGCCGGCTGCCAGGTCAACATGCCGGTGGCGGATGCCATTGCCCTGCTCAAGCATACGATCGATCAGATGATAGAAGAAGGAGAATTATAATTATGCAGGTCATTTTATTACAGGACGTCAAATCACTGGGCAAAAAGGGCGATATCGTCAAGGTAAGCGACGGCTACGCCAGAAATATGCTCATTCCCAAAAAACTGGGCGTAGAGGCCACAGAGAAGAATAAGAACGATCTGCGGCTGCAGAAGAAGCACGAGGAAAAGCTGGCCGCCAGAAAGCTGGAGGATGCCCGTAAAATGGCAGAGGATCTGGAGAAGCTGACCATCTGTGTCAACATTAAGGCCGGAGAGAACGGCAAGGTATTCGGATCCATTTCCGCCAAGGAGATCGCCGCTTCCGCCAAAGCGCAGCACGGGGTCGAACTGGACAAGAAAAAGATCCAGCTGGCAGAACCCATCCGCTCCTTCGGTGATTTTGAGGTGCCGATCAAGCTGCATCCCCAGGTCACCGGAAAACTCAATGTAAAAGTACAGGGAATTTAAATCTATATGCCACAGGAAGAAGTACTGAAAAGGGTCATGCCCCATAGCCTGGAGGCGGAGCAGTCCGTCATCGGTTCCATGCTGCTGGACCCGGACGCCATCGAGGTCGCGTCCGAGATGCTGCGGGAGGAGGATTTCTATTCCCGCCAGAACGGGGTCCTTTTTGAGACCATAACAGAGATGTACCAGAAGGATCTGGATGTGGACCCTGTGACCCTGCAGACCCGGCTCAGGGACAAGAATCTGCCGCCGGAGGTCTATTCTACGGAGCTGATCCGTGACCTGATCGCCCAGGTCCCCACTTCCGCCAATATCCGTTCCTACGCGGAACTGGTGGCGTCCAAGTCCATCCTGCGCAGGATGATCCGGGCCAATGAAGAGATCGCCGCGGCCTGTTACGGGGAGAGCGAAGAAGTCGAGACGATCCTGGACCAGGCGGAAAAGAAGGTCTTTGAAATCAGCCAGCGGCGGGCCGTTGACAGCTATGTCCCCATCCGCCAGGTCGTCCTGAACGCCATGGAACGGATCGAGAAGGCGTCCCGGATCAAGGGAAATGTTACCGGCCTGTCCACCGGTTTTACCGACCTGGACGTGAAGACGGCCGGTCTTCAGAATTCCGACCTGATCCTGATCGCGGCCAGGCCCTCCATGGGAAAGACTGCTCTGACCCTGAATATCGCGGAATATCTGACCATGCGGGAGAACCGCTGCGTAGCGATCTTCTCCCTGGAAATGTCCAAGGAACAGCTGATGAACCGTCTGCTTTCCATGGATTCCCACGTGGACGCCCAGAAGATCCGGACCGGTGATCTTTCAGACCAGGAGTGGGGCGACATTATTGAGAGCGCGGGGATGATCGGAGAGAGCAGGCTGATCCTGGACGATACGCCGGCCATTACAGTCAGCGAGATGCGGACCCGCTGCCGCAAGTACAAGATGGAATTCGGCCTGGAACTGGTCATGGTCGACTACCTGCAGCTGATGTCCGGCGGCGGCCGCCGCAGTGACTCCCGCCAGCAGGAGATCTCGGATATCTCCCGGTCCCTCAAATCCCTGGCCAGAGAGCTGCAGGTGCCCATTATAGCCCTGTCTCAGCTGTCGCGCGCGGTGGAGGGCAGGCCCAACAAAAGGCCCATGCTGTCAGATCTGCGTGAATCAGGCGCCATCGAGCAGGACGCGGACGTGGTCATGTTCATATACAGAGATGAGTATTACAATCCGGACAGCGAGAAAAAGGGCGTCGCGGAGATCATCATCGCCAAGCAGAGGAACGGTCCCATCGGTACCGTGGAGCTGGGCTGGCAGCCGCAGCTGACCAGGTTCACCAATCTGGCGCGATGAAAATAAATC
>ONRU01000048.1 GCA_900320325.1 uncultured Lachnospiraceae bacterium | reverse complement strand
CTGCTTATCCGACAGGTTGATATAAATACCGCTCCGGATCAGCTCCTGTAATTCCAGAATGGCGGTCCTGCCCGGATGCCGAAGGAAAACATCCCGGATCAGCTCATAGAGCTGGGCGTCACCGGGCCTGGTTTTGCAGAACAGGGAGGTGACACGGGCGATCTGGTCCTCCGTAATGGCGGGATCGTTCAGGATACATTCGGAAATGGTTTGAATCGAAGGCGCGATCCCGGCTTCCGCCGCGTATTGGTAGACCAGGACTCTGGTCTCAATGCTGTCTCCGGTATGGCTGAGATAGTCCTCGATCATGCGGCTGTCTTCCGGATGCAGGGAGGCCCGCTTTATGATGGGACCCAGCCTCTGCCGTTTGACCGCGGAGTCTTCATAGGATTCCAGCAGAACGGGCAGGGCTTCCCGGCAGTTGATATTGTCCGCGTTGGCAAAGATCTGATCGATGATCTCTGTCCTGTGATTCTTAATGGCGTATTTGAGCAGGCTGGCGTTGAGGGCGGGGGAATAGACCGCGGACGCGTCGAACAGATCCAGGACAAAATCCAGATGGGCATGGGCCTGCAGGGTATCATAGACCAGCACGAGCACACCGAAAGCGTCGCCGTTTCCCTCAAAGGATTCGTACAGGGCTTCCTCTTCTGCCGATATGGGCGCGGCGTCCGCGGATTCCAGCCGGAGATAGAGGCGTTTCACCTGGCCGATGATGCCCCTGGCCTCACTGGACCTGCAGGCACCTGGCGTAATCAGGGTAAATACCTTCTGGCTGATTTCGGCGATCAGGGTCCCCACATAATCAGAGCTGATCTTCTGGCATTCGACCAGGTTCTTAACGGCGGAATCCATCCGCTGATAGGCAAGATCGACCAGGACCATCCTGACAACGTTCTTGATAGTATACAGGCCGTCATACTCTTCTTCCCTGCGGATCTCATTTCCGCAGTAAATACATTCCCATATCTTCTTTTCCTTGATATAACGCAAAGTCCCGTCACATCCGGGACACCGCAGCTGCTTATACGCGGAGGCCATATCGCAGCTTCCTCCTTTTATATCTTTTATATCTTTTATATCTTTTTAATCCGGCCGCCTTATTTCGTCGCTTTCAACAGGCTGTTCCTCTGCAGGAAGAGCACTTCAATATCCCTGCAGATCTGTACAGCCTCCTGGTTCTGATTATTCTCGATCCGGATACGGAGGTCATTCATATTCTGCATGATCTGGCCTTCGATATCCGCTACAGCCGCGTTGGACATGGGATCAGAGTAACGAATCGTCTCGCTCAGCTTCTGCAGGGCCTTTTTCAGTTCGGGATCGGTGACCTGCGGAATATAAATATCCACATCCGCTTTCAGAGTCTGGATTGACTGGACACTCCCCCGGACATTGTCACTAACATCCTGGACCACATTTCTGGCCATCAGGGCCATGATGGCTACAACGCTGTATATGGCCAGGACCAGGATCTGCATCAGGAAAGCCAGCTTGAAAGGAGCGGTCTGGAAGATCATAAAAACGACGCCCACAAATACAGCGGCAAAGAAATAGTAATTGGCCAGGGAACCCAGGGGGATTCCCATGAAGACAGTCTCCGTCTCAAGTGTTCTGTAGGCCAGCATGACACTTACCGCCCGGACCAGGAATGCCAGACAGATGAAAATGTAGCTGGTCCAGAAGACGCTGTTTCTTTCATTGATCAGTAAAAAAATGGCCAGATTCAGTACGGCAAATACGATCACGTAAATCGCCCCTGTCATGATCCATATTTTTCCGGCTGTGCTTTTTTTCATGTCGCTTTTCCTTTCCTTTTTCGGATCCTGTCCGTTTTCAGGATACTTTCCTGCTTTTCAATACTGCCCGTTATTTTGATCCTTTTTACGGCACTCTGCCTCTTTCTCACGTCGTATGCTCTTCTGCTGCGGATGTTCTATTCCTCTCCCTGCCTGTTCAGCGCAGGGACAGTTCCCGCAGGATAACTGCGTGCTCCTGACTTTCTGCCGCTCCCTGCCTGTTCAGCGCAGGGACCGTCCGCATTCCGGGCAGAATTTCATGCCGGGTTTGATGGCTCCGCCGCAGCCGGGACAGGTATTGGTCTCCAGCCTGAAGCCGCATTCGGAGCAGAACTTGGCGCCGGGATTCAAAGGCGTACCGCATTCGGGGCAGTACTGGCTCCTTCCGGTCGGCCACATGGCGGGTGCCGGCTTCTCCAAATCTCTGGGAGGCGTATCCTCCATCATACTCATAAAATCGACCAAATCGAAAGGGGAATTACTGGTAAAGGAATTGACGCCTTTGGCAGGTCTGCTGCCGGAAGCGTCTTTGGGAGAAGGCGTTCCCGGAACGGTTTCCCCTTTTAAGGCTTTTCTTGCTACCTCGGCTATGGTGCTGCCCATGATCATGCCGCCGGCCGCGCCGCCCAGCATGCCGCCCATGGCTCCCATGGTGCCCTGATTGCCGGCAAATTTCTCAGCGATCATCATCTGGCGCTCTTCCTGCCAGGTATAGCCCTCGATCAGGCGGCTGGTCCTTCTCTCCTTTGCTTTGCTGACCGCGTCGTAGTCGGCTTTGGGCACGGAGATCGTTTCCACATTAAAGAATTCGATCCGGATGCCGTACTGGTCAAAGATCTCTCCGATTCTCTCCTGGAGGACATCGCTGATGTCCATCAGGTTGGCGCTGATCATGAAGTAGCTCAGCTTGCCGTTGATCATGATCTTGGCGACCAGGTCCTTGACGTGTTTGGAGATGATGCCGCGGAATCTGGAGACCAGCATTTCGGGGGTGAATTTCTCCCGGAGGCCCGCCAGCTTGAGCAGGAACTTTCGGGAATCCACGATCGAATAGGCCAGGCTGCCGTGCACCATGACATGCAGGAAGATGTCATAAAGGGGATCCTCCAGCGGAATCGCGTCCTTTGTCCCCCAGAGCAGATCCATCTGATGTACCTTGTTGACATAATAGACCTGGCAGGGAAAAGCGGTTTTGCCGCCGGTCGGAATCTCCACGATCCTGCGGAGCAGGGGAATATTGCCGGTCGTCAGTGTATGGCGTCCTTCCCCGAACAGATCCGCTGCGTTGCCGTTGAGGACCAGCAGGGCTTCATGGGTCGGATCAACGATCAGCTGCGATGTGGTATTAAAGTTTTCCTCCGGCGCTTTCCAGACCAGCAGATCGGGATTGCCCCTGAATTCAATGATTTCCGCTATAGCCATCTCTCTTGATCTCCTCTCCATATATACATTCCAGCAGGAATGCCCAGACATCCTTCATCTCTTCCGCCCTGGGTTCTTTCTTTTTGAACCCGCCGTTGACAGGGCGTGTGATGATCCGGTTCTTGCTGACAATCGGTGTCCATAAAGTCTTCATCAAAATACCTCTCCCCATTGCGTACTGAAAGAAATATCATGACAGTTTTATTATAAATACTGCCATGATAATTAATTTTTGCTGATTTCCACTGACTGACAGCATGACAGCAGTTACAGGTTCACAGGCGGTTCGTTCATAACTTCTTCGTAAAAAGTTTAGCACTTTATCGTGTAGCAGTAAATCAGAAATGTCTTTCCGGAACCCGCAGACCTGACAGCCATACGGGATTTTGCGGGACCTGAGATACACACCAAAAAAAGCAATATCTACGAATAAATAGATTGTAAGTTTGGTTTTTTTTGTATACAATATGATTGTTAAACATTAAACAATCAAAGACGCAAGGCGCACTACAGACTGGTTTCATATTTTTTGACGGAGAGAATATGGCTTATAAAAATTTCAGATGTACCGAGATCATCGAAGAAATCGGGGAGGAGCTTCGACGGGTCAGGAAACAGAAAAAGCTGACCATCAGCCATGTTGCTGAGCAGGTGTCGGCCGCGTCCGGTCTTCCTGTTTCCAACACGCTGCTGGGAAGGATCGAGACCGGCGAAAGGCGGATCGATGATGAGATCATGGAGGCCATCTGTGCCTTTTACGGAGTTCATTCCAGAGAAATCGTGATCGCCGCCGCCAGAAAGCATATCCAAAGGCTGTCCGGGGAAACAGCCGGAGATGAAGAACAGGAAAACAGGGGCGCTTCATTAATAGCCCTGTTCGAGAACCTCAACAAAACAGGACAGAAAGAGGTGCTCTCTCTTATGCGGCTCATGGCGTATATGGATGCCTACAAAATTAAGGACTATGTCGTCAATGAAAAAGGGGAAATTACAGAGACCGAAGTGTAAAATGGAACATTTCGCGCCCCGGCCGTAATCCGCGGACCGCGCAACAGAAAAGCCCTTTCAGGGAGCTGTAATGATACAGCTGAACCTGAAAGGGCTTATTTTTGTGTTGATCTGCAGCTTTTCCGAATGCTGCCTGCTGATCTGTGCTGTATGCTGATCTGTGATCAAATCATCCGTTGATTTGAATTCTCAGCTGCTCCTCCTGTCCGGCAGGAATACACGTCCGGTCCAGTCATTTACGGATGAACTGATGATCTGATTCCGGCATGGAATCATCGGAAACAAATCTCTCTACCTGCATATGCAGATCGTATTTGTTGCGCAGCTCCATGATCCTGCCCATCATCGGGGAAGCGTGATGGGCGTCAATGGCAGCCTGGTCTTCCCAGCTGTCGATCAGGAGGATGGTCTCCGGATCATCCAGGGGCTGGAAATAATCGTATCTGAGGTTGCCTGCCTCTGCCTTTATGTCACGGACCACGCCGCTGCTGATCATTTCGTCAGCAAAAGCGCGGGCACTTCCGTTCTCACCTGTGTAGTAAAGATTTACAGTAATAGCCATGGTGATCCCCTTTCTTTATGGATTTTTAAATACCCTGCTGTTTATGACCTGTTGTTCCGGTTGCTTTCTTCCGGATCATTCTTCTCCCAGATCCGCTCCGTTGGTCTCAATGACTTTCTTATACCAGAAGAAGCTCTTCTTGCGGCTGCGGGACATGTCGCCTTCGCCCGCGTTGTTCTTGTTGACATGGACGAAACCGTAGCGCTTATCCATCTCGCCGGTGGAAGCGGATACGATGTCGATGGGCGACCACATCTGGTAGCCGATCAGGTCAACGCCGTCCTCTTCTACCGCGGCGATCATGGCCTTGATGTGTGAGCGCAGGTAATCAATTCTGTAATCATCATTGATGGAACCGTCTTCTTCTACCTTGTCATAGGCACCAAAGCCGTTCTCTACGATGCACATGGGCAGTTCAAAGCGGTCATAGAACCAGTTGAGGCCCCAGCGAAGGCCGACGGGGTCGATCTGCCAGCCCCAGTCGGAGGCTTTCAGATAAGGGTTCTTCACATAGTATTTCTCATTGTAATAGTAATGAGGGTTGTTCTCCGGATCCGCCTGGATCGCGTAGCTCATGTAGTAAGAGAAGGTCAGCCAGTTGACGATACCTTCCTTGAGGATCTGCTTGTCCTCTTCGGTAATGTCGATCTTATAGCCAAGACGCTCGAACTTCTTGAGGATCCACTCGGGATAGTAGCCTCTGCAGTGTACATAGGTCCACCAGTATTTCTCGTTCATGCCCTTCTGCGCCATCAGGATATCCTCGGGCTTGCAGGTAGCGGGATAAACGGGGTTGAAGCCGATCATGCAGCCGATCTTGAAATCGGGATTGATCTCCAGGCCTTTCTTGACGGCCAGGGCGGAAGCGACCAGCTCATAGTGGGAGGACTGATACATCAGCTCTTCCGCGTTCTCACGGCCGTTGAGCAGGATGCCGCCTTCCTGCAGCATATGGTGCTGGATCGCGTCGGCCTGGTTGTTGATCTCGTTGAAGGTCATCCAGTATTTGACTTTATCCTTATAACGCTCGAAACAGGTCACCGCGAACTTGACGAACATGTCGATGGTCTTGCGGTTCAGGAATCCGTCATACTCTTTGACAATGGCCCAGGGCAGCTCGAAATGAGACAGTGTTACCAGGGGCTCGATATTGTATTTACGCAGCTCATCAAATAAATCATCATAGAACTGCAGTCCTTCTTCATTAGGCTGCGCTTCATCGCCTCTGGGGAAGATCCTGGTCCAGGCAATGGATGTACGGAAGGATTTGAATCCCATCTCCGCCATCAGGGCAATGTCTTCTTTGTAATGATGATAGAAGTCTGTTGCCTCGTGGTTGGGATAGTTCTCACCGGGCAGAACGCCATCCGTGATCCGGCGGGGCACACCAGGGCCTCCAACCGTCATAACATCGGCAATTGAAATACCTTTTCCGCCTTCATTCCAGGCACCCTCTGTCTGATGCGCTGCTGTCGCGCCGCCCCAAAAGAAATCTTTACGCATGTTAACCCTCCTTTTGTAAAAATTTCCTGCTATTTTAATTTACTCAAACGTTTTAGCAGCCATCTGTTATGAGTATACTATGTTTATGCCTTTATTTCTATAGTATTTGCGACATTTATTGTCATCTTTTTTCAATTTTTCCGAAACGTTTTCGTAAACATGCGGTCATGAGCTCAGAGCTCGTTTGCCGCCTCCGCGAGCTCAGCGTTCGTGAGCTCAGAGCTCGTTTGCCATGTCAGTGAGCTCAGAGCTCGGTTGCCACCAGCGAGCTCACATGTCAGTGAGCTCAGAGCTCGGTTGCCGCCTCCGTGAGCTCAGAGCTCGTTTGCCAAATGAAAATGGCGCGCCGGGCAGCGCGCCATCTGCGATTATTCCTGATATTTTTTCTCGAAATAGGAAGCCAGGACTTCTCTGGCGTGGCGGGTCCTGACGATCCGCAGCCAGTTGAAGCAGGCTGTTTCCTTCTCATCCGTCAGGATGTAGACTTTGTCGTCATAGCTGAGGATCGTCTCCGGTCCTACCTCCCCGCTCTGGTTGATTTTGGCCGCCCGGAAGCGGAGTCCCATTTTAGGCGAGACCAGGAAAGCGTAGTCCAGGACGGTGGCGCCGGTCTGGATCTCCCGGGCAACGCCGTCGCCGCCGAAGACCCGGATCTTGGTCCATGCATCTTCCATGTGTTTCTCCAGGTATCTGGAAATAGACCGGATGGCATCCCTGATGTGTACGTATTCCACCCAGCGGATGGTCGCGTTGAAATGGTTGTTTTCAGGATGGTCTTTGTCGGCTTCGGTGATGATCCGCACCTTGTCCCCGTCATTCAGCCTGGTATGCAGGGGGACAGGGCTGTCATTGCCGTTGAGGAAAGCGTGTTTGGCGCAGAGTCCCACATCCTCATGAATACGGAAAGCCAGATCCAGGACTGTACTGCCTGCCTGCAGCACTTCCAGGGTGCCGTCTGCCAGATATACATGGATCTGTTTGTCGAATCCGGCGGTAGGCTCAACCCGGTCCGTGACAGGGGGCCTGCGCATGCGTTCGTCCTTGCGGCGGTAGATGGAACCGTGGATCCTGTCCTTATACTGCTGCTCGTTCTCCAGAAACAGCCTGTAGCGGACACTGCAGCTGTCCTGCAGAAGGTAGAAGGGGATTCCGGTCAGAGAGTCCTTGCCGCTGCCGATGATGGTCAGGTTGATCCTCCTGGCCAGAAAGCGTTCGTCCGAGGGAATCACGGCCCTGTAGAGGTCCGGATACCGGTCAAAGAAAATGTTCTCCGTATCCTCTTCCTTAGTTACAAAATAGATATCGTAAAGGGGTACTTTTTCTTTGGTAATGCTGGCCGGAAGCTCCATAAAGATGTTGGTGATCCCGGGGCTCAGGTCATGGTTGATGCTGGCGATATAACGTCTGGTAAAGGAACAGTGCAGAATATGCCCTTTCCATTTGCGGGGCTGCTCCGCCGTCCTGTGACCGGACCCGAAAGGATCCGCGTATACAGAGGACTCTTCATCCATCCTGCGGGGGTCGGCAAAATAGATGTCGGACAGGATCTTCTGCACGTCATTGACCGCGCCGCTGTTTTGCGCAAGCAGTTTCTGATAGCCCTGTTCGATGATCCGGAAGCATTCACTGTTTCCCAGATGCAGGCACATTTCCTCCAGGATCTCGATCAGCCGGTAAGCCCCCGCCAGCTGCAGCAGAGGGATCAGGACAACCTCTGTGTGCTCGATCTTTTTGATGACCTTATGGTAGGGCATGTGCTCCATGTCGCTGAGATTATGGACTCTGTCTCCGACTTTGACATAGAGGGCCTGGGGGTTGTTGGTGATGGCTTCCACCAGATGAACATCCGATAAGACATCGACGTCCTCTTTCTGCATGGTCTCATATCCCTGCAGGGGGCCGTCCAGGTTGGTGACTGCCTGGACCAGGCCGGCCACATCCGATCCCACCAGATCCTCCAGCTCCGCCAGAGATGTCGGCGTATCCTCCAGCACGTCGTGGAGAAGAGCCGCCGCGATGATCTCATTTTCCAGGCGGAGATCCGCCAGAAAATGGGCCACCGCCAGAGGATGGGTAATGTAGGGAACATTGTTCTTGCGGCGCTGTCCGTCGTGACGCTTCTCAGCCAGGCGCCATGCCTTGCCCAGAAGCTCTGTATCCGCGTTCGTATAGGTCCGGATCTTCCGGATCAGGGCATGATAGTCCTTCAGATATGCCTTTCTTTCCTCCGGAGTTGCTTTTTTGAATGTCATGGCTGACCTCCTTTCCTCCTGATCAGGCCTCATTTCTTCTGCGCGTCACTGATGAAGAGCTTGCAGAAATGATACCAGTCATCATCATCCCGGGTGGAGATCTTGATGACACGGAAAAGGTTCTGGATGACAATACGTGTGATAATGGTCATGAGATTGGCGCTGATCACGAAGCGGGTATTCCTGTCGGCAAGGTCCGCGGACATGTTGTGCGTTTCGACCGGTGTCTGCTCATTGTGGTACTGGACCGCGTCGGCAATGTAATTGAGGACATGGTCGAATTCCGGACCGGGATCGATGGAAGGGTAGCCCAGCAGCAGGTGTCTGGCAATCTCCTCTTCCGAAGTCGTGATCTTATACTTGGACATGCCCACGATCTGCATACAGGGGCTGGCTTCTCTGCCTTTGGAGATGGACAGAGCGGCCGCGATGCCGCCGATATATCTGGGCGCGCGGGAATCGGGACGGTGAAGGATCATGCTGAGATTGTCCTTGGCGCCTGCCGCGCACTGGAAGAAGATATGGCCGTGGGTCATGTTTACAGTGCCTTCGTAGAAAAGGTCATCCTGATATTTGTTGATCAGGATCGACTGGAAGCCCTTTTTCAGGATCGAATGACTGTTGAAAAGCTCGTGACAGGCATCGTAGCGCTCATCCATTTCGTCTCTGGTAAGACCGAAGTCAGCCCTGCAGTGGACCATGCCGTCCGCAGGATCCATGTAGACCGCCAGCAGTCCGAATTCCAGCGCCGCAGCATCCGTGGAGGTCTCCCTTCCCTTAAAGCTGCTGGTGCCAAAGTAGTAGAGGTTGTAGAGTCCGATCAGTTTCCTGTGCTCATCCACAGAAACAGCGGCCCTGGCGACGATGGTCATCTCCCGGTCCTCCAGATCCTCCAGCAGGAGGTCATTGATGGAGTAGCCCGACAGACGGGACAGATTCATCAGGAAGGGATCAACACCCGGGATCTTGCCGTTCTGTTTCACGGCGTTGATCTGGGCCTGCGATACCCCAAGGGCATTCGCGAGCTCCTTATCCGTGGTAAATCCGGACTTCTTCTTGATGAATTCGAGATTCACGTCTAATTTGTAAGCTTCTGCAAATCCGTTACTCATGTGTTCTCCCTCCTCATATGTCTTAAAACACTTCTGTTCTATAATGGAGACAATCATAGAATACTTTTCTGACAATGTAAACCATTTTCAGAAAATTTCTTGTGAATTATTTTCTCATTTGTGAACCGCCTGTGTTTCCCCGTTGTTATCACGAATTGCTGACCACGGTTTTGCTATAGTTGTCTCTAATCAGCGGACATTTCCACAGACCAGTCCGCAATGGTAATACATCATAGCAGGTAAAGACAGAAAGGATAAAAAGGAAGCGTCAGGAAGGTTTCCTGGTTTTCCCGGCTTCTCCTATTTTCCCGGTTTCACAGATTCTCCTGTTTTCCCGGTTTCACAGATTCTCCTGCTTCCCGGGTTTTCCTGGTACTTCCTCCCGGGTGAACACATACTGCTTTTCCGAAGACAGTTCTTCCCGGAACTGATACCCGCTCCAGTCAAAGGTCCTGATCTGTTCCGGTTCGGTGACGCCGTTCGCGGCCATGTACCGCACCATCTCACCCCTGGCCATTTTGGCATAAACGCCCTTCTGAACGATCTTGCTGCCTTCCATTTCGCCGAAAACGCAGGTAATGAAGCGGTCGTCCGGCTGCAGATATTTCTCAACACATTTGGAATATTCTTTGGAGGCGAGGTTGATGATCACCCTGCTGTCGTCCAGGACCTCCCGGTAGAGGCTGTCCCCCCAGAAATCATAGAGGTTCTTATGCCCGGAAACAGCGGCCTTCGCCTGCATTTCCAGCCGGTACGGGACCACGCCGTCCATGGGCTTTACGACGCCATAGAATCCGGACAGGATCCGCAGATGTTCCTGCACGTATTCGTACTGGCCGTCCTCAAATACCGCCGGCGCCATGTATGTATATTGAATGCCGTCATAGGCCAGCAGGGCGGGCGTGAGATTCCTCCGAAGATCCATATGAGCGAAACGTTCGTTGTTCTGTCTGGCGATCTTGTCATTGCAGGCCCAGAGCTTCTTCTGTTCTTCATAGGACAGACTGCGGATCCACCGGGTCAGAATTTCCGTTTTTTCCAAAAAGACCGGCATCGTTAAGCCGGCAGATGCATCTGTATCTGTCCGCATCTGCTTTGCCGGAGAGATAATGATCCTCATTTCAATACTCCTCTTTCATTAATATGAAAATATGGAGCCTTCTGTCAGACCCCTTTCCAGTATAGCACAGGTAAGCTGCCGTTCCCCGATCAGTTACAGCAGGCACAGGCAGGCAAAATATAATCATTTTTGCAAATTGTAAAAACAGTTGACAAACGTGCAAATCGCTGATACACTTTCGTACTATAAAGGATTAAAGTTTCCGGGAGGCTGCAAAATGCGGATTCTCAGGGAACGCAGGCAGACATTTACCGGGCAGCCGCAGAAAAGGCTGCGGGAAAGGGCATCGGATACTATGACTTCCTCTCGTATGTTCAACTCCACATATTGGTTTTACTTTTACTATTTACCTTTGTAAAAGTAAAAGCTTTTTGTGATGCATACATGTGGATTCAATCAGATCGATCTCTGCCGCAGGCAAAGTCAGGAACCATAAATCGATTGAAAAGTATCAGAACCGTATGGATCACAAATCCATACGGTTTTTTACGGGAACACATGAACAAAAGCATGCTGCAGAAATGATACAGGCAGCGGCCGGGCAGAATCCGTACCGGCCGGATATAGAAAATGAAAGAAGCAGGGCGGCAAAAATGAGAAACGCAAAAGAAGTCCAGGACAGAATCAGAAAAATCGACGCGGAGATGGCGTCATTGTTCCAGAAGAGAATGGAAGCGGCCAGGGATATGGCAGCGTATATCAAAGAAAGAGGTCTGCGGGTCGACGACTGTCAGGACCTGGAACTGCCGGCTCCCGGTGAGTCCCCTGTCACGGATGAAGTCATCGGCCAGTATTATCTGTCATTCCTGCAGAACACCCGGGACATTTCCAGAAAATACCAGGAGCGTCTGGTCAGCGGCGCCATTGTGGCCTTCTGCGGTACGGAAGGCGCCTTTGCCCATATCGCCGCGAAAAGGATCTTCCCTGACGGCCGCTTTGTTCCGTATTCCTCCTTTGAGGACGCCTATCTGTCTGTAGTGGAAGGTGAGAGCGATTACGCGGTCCTGCCCATTGAGAACAGTTACGCCGGGGAGGTGGGACAGGTCATGGACCTCATGTTCCGCGGAAGCCTTTTTGTCAATGGTGTCTACCCTTTCCCCATCGTGCATGACCTGCTGGCGGTACCCGGAACCCGGACAGACCAGATCCGGACCGTCATCAGCCATCCCCAGGCGCTGGATCAGTGCCAGCCCTTTATCAGAAAGCATGGTTTCCAGATTCAGACAGAGGTCAATACAGCCGTTGCCGCCCGCATCGTAGCGGAACGCAGGGACCCCTCCCTGGCTGCCATTGCCAGTGAAGAGACAGCCGGCCTGTACGGTCTGGAGATCCTGGATCACGACATCAATGAAAGCAAGGATAATACGACCCGCTTCGCCGTCTTTGCCAGGACCGGCAACGTCGAACCGCCGGAAGGCGAAAGCAGCAAGTTCATCCTGCTCTTCCGTGTCAACAACGTGGCGGGCGCCCTGGCGGAAGCCCTGCAGGTCATCAGCCATTACGGCTTCAATATGAATGTCCTGCGCAGCAGGCCCATCAAGACCACCCCCTGGAAGTATTATTTCTTTGCGGAAGCCGAGGGCAGCCTGTCCTCTCCCGAAGGCCGGGAAATGATCCGGGAACTCTATAATCACTGCGACATGCTCAAGATCGTCGGCCAGTACAGAATGAAGAAGAAAGACTGACTGCAGATCCGGAAAACAGAGCATATATACAAATATAGATAAATATATATAAATAGAGATTTTAAAAAAATCGGGAAACCAAAGC
>ONRU01000069.1 GCA_900320325.1 uncultured Lachnospiraceae bacterium | reverse complement strand
ACCAATATTGATCTGGCGGACGAGGCCAGAACGGAGAACCTGATCTATAATGCCGAAGATATGGGGGAAGCGGATCTGGCGACCAACTCCTTCGGCCAGAACTTCAATGTCACCATGATTCAGATGATCACCGCTTTCTGCTCGATCGTCAATGGGGGCACATACTATGAGCCGCATATCGTCAGCAAGATCACCAGCCCCAGCGGCGCGACGGTCAAAACGATCGAGCCCAGGGTACTGAAGAAGACGGTTTCTGAAGAGAGCTGCCAGCTGCTCAGGGAGTATATGCTCCAGGTCGTGGAGGGAGAGAACGGTACCGGTAAAACGGCCAGGCCGGCGGGCTACCGCATCGGCGGCAAGACCGGAACCGCGGAGACCCTGCCCCGTGATAACGGCGAATATGTCGTGTCCTTCATGGGATACGCGCCGGCCGATGATCCCCAGATCGCCATCTACGTGGTCGTTGACAGACCCAATGTTGAAAAAGGTGAGAAACAGGCGGACGCCAAGTTCGCCACCGGCATTGTCCGCAGTATTCTGACAGAAGTCCTGCCTTATATGAACATCTATATGACAGAAGAGCTGACAGACGAAGAAAGGGCGGAACTGAAGGAGCTGGGCCTGAAAGATACCACAGGCTATACAGAAGGCTCCGAGTAGATGCCGGCTGTTTGAAAACACATTTATAATTGAAAACACATTTATAATAGGAAGGAACTCATCCATTTATGTATAAAGTAATCGATATGAACACGTACGTGATACCTTTTCTGATTGCTTTTTCCGTCAGTGCCATATCCGGAAAATTCCTGATCCCTTTTCTGCGCAGGCTCAAGGCCGGGCAGACCGAGCGTGAAGACGGACCTCAGTCCCATCTGGCCAAAACAGGCACCCCGAACATGGGCGGTCTCATGTTCATGCTGGGCCTGGTCGCTGCCGGGATCTGGTGCTGGTACACAGGATTTAAGGAGATCGTTCCGGTCCTGATCCTGACACTGGGCTTCGGCCTGGTTGGTTTTACGGATGACTATATCAAAGTCGTCCTCAAGCGGTCCATGGGACTGCGGGCCTGGCAGAAGATGCTGATGCAGATCGTGGTCAGTATCGCCTACAGTTATTACATTACAAAGATCAATCATATAGACCTGGCCATGAAGATTCCCTTCCTGCCGGGCCGGTTCATTGATCTGGGCGTGATGAATATCCCTGCCCTGATCTTTATAGCGGTGGCGACCGTCAACGGGACTAACTTTACGGACGGCGTGGATGGCCTGGCAGCCTGTGTGACAACGGCAGTCTCCGTATTCCTTCTGATCACGGCCATCCTGACAGGATCAGGCGTGGCGCCCGCGGGTGCTGCCATGATCGGAGCCCTTCTGGGATTCCTGATCTACAATGCCTATCCCGCAAAGGTCTTTATGGGCGATACAGGGTCGTTGGCCCTGGGCGGCTTTGTGGCAGGTATGGCCTACATGATGCAGCTGCCCCTGATCATTCCGATCGTCGGTTTCATCTATATGATCGAGGTCATCTCTGTGATCATGCAGGTAGGTTATTTCAAAGCGACCCATGGAAAACGAATTTTCCGCATGGCTCCCATCCACCATCATTTCGAGCTGGGCGGATGGTCCGAAGTCCGGGTCGTGGCAATATTTACGATCGTGACAGCTGTTCTGTCAGCCATATGCCTGCTGGGCGTCTGGTGAAGATATGGGACTTTGTCAGATGAAAGAAGGCAGATATGAATTTTGAGAACAAACGATTTCTGGTGGTCGGCTCCGGCAGGAGCGGCATCGGTGCCATGCATCTGCTGCACAGGAAGGGAGCGGATGCCATTCTTCTGGATCAGAATAAAAAAGGGACAGTGGAAGCGATCCGCGCCAGCCTTCATGAAGAAGACCGGGCATACGGCAGGATCGTCCTTGGTGAGCTGGAGGCAGCTGATCTCAGGACTCCGGATGTGGTCGTCCTGAGTCCGGCGGTCCCCACAGACGCGCCCCTGGTGGAGGCATTCCGCGGACAGGGCGTTCCGGTCTGGTCAGAACTGGAACTGGGATTTTCCTGTGAGAAGGGCCGGATGCTGGGCATCACCGGAACCAACGGCAAGACCACGACTACGACCCTGGTCGGCAGGATCATGGAGGACTGCGGCTATAAGACCCATGTGGTCGGCAACATCGGTAACTCCTACGCGGGCGAAGCCATGGAAACAACAGCGGATTCTGTCAGTGTGGCGGAGATTTCCAGCTTCCAGCTGGAGAATATCGATACACTGCATCCGGCAGTGTCGGCCATCCTCAATATTACCCCCGATCATCTCAACCGCCACTATACAATGGACAACTACGCGGCGGTCAAAGAGAAGATTACAGCCAATCAGACCAAAAATGACACGTGTGTCTTAAATTACGATGACCCCCGCCTGCGGGAATTCGGCCCGGTCTGTCCGGCCAGAGTCGTCTGGTTTTCGTCTCAGACACAGTTGTCAGAGGGTTATTTTCTGGACGGCGATGACATTTGTTATGCCTCCGGAGAAAATGACACTAGTGTAACTAAACTGATGAATATATTTGATATGCGCCTGGTGGGTACCTGCAACGTGGAGAACGTGATGGCGGCCATCGCCATGACCCATGCGGCCGGACTGTCCTTTGAGGAGATCATTCCGGTGGTCAGGGACTTCCCGCCTGTGGAGCATCGGATCGAATATGTCGGAACCAGGGGCGGCGTGGAATACTATAACGATTCCAAAGCCACCAATCCGGACGCGGCGATCCAGGGAATCCGTGCCATGCGGCGGCCGACCATCCTGATCGGAGGCGGTTATGACAAGGGAAATTCCTATGATGAATGGATCGAAGCCTTTGACGGCAAGGTGAAGGAACTGGTCCTGATCGGCCAGACGGCAGAGGCGATCGCGGCCTGCGCCAGAAAACATGGCTTTACAGATATTACTTTCTGTGATACTTTTGATAACTGCCTGGAACATTGCACACTGGCAGCCCGGGATGGGGACGCGGTACTCCTTTCCCCTGCCTGCGCCAGCTGGGGCATGTTCGAGAATTATGAGATCCGTGGAAAAATGTTCAAAGAATATGTCGACAGTCTGCCCTATTGAGACCGGGCGGACGGCAGGGTTTAAAATTTGATGAAATTACCTTTTGTCGGAAAAAGGAAAAAGACAAAAAGGCGGCCCGGCAGACGCCGCGGCAGCGGCGGTTCCGCTTTCCGGGATTACAGCCTGATCTTTATTGTTGTCTTTCTGCTGGCATTCGGGCTTGTCATGCTGTACTCGACCAGCTCCTATGTGGCGGCGGCCAGATTCAACGGGGATTCCTCGTATTATTTTGCCAGACAGCTGAAGTTCACCCTGATCGGACTGCTCGGAATGATTGTTGTTTCCTTTATTCCCTATTCATTCTGGAGATTTACGGCTCCTTATCTCTATATTTTAGCGATCCTGCTGATCATTGCCACGATTCCTTTCGGAACCGCGGCCAATGGAGCGACCAGGTGGCTGATCGTTTCAGGTGTTTCGATCCAGCCGGCGGAGATCGCCAAAGTTGCCATCATCGCGCTGACCGCCTGTCTGATCGAGAATCTGGGCCGGAAGGTCAATACCTTTTTCGGTTTCATATGGCCGATCCTGTTCGCGGGCGGCATTGCTGTCCTGATCTGGAAGATCACGGATAACCTGAGTTCCGCGATCATTGTGGGCGCGATCGCCATGGGCATGCTGTTCGTGGCCTGTCCGCATTACAAACGATTCATCGCTATTTTCGGCGTTGCGGCAACGGGCGCCTTCCTGTGGGTCTACAATACAGTCCGTATGGCGGACCAGTCCAACATGGGATTCCGCGAAAGCCGCATTCTTGCCTGGCTTTATCCGCAGGAGTACGCCAGCGGCAAAGCCTACCAGACCGTCCAGGCGCTCTACGCCATCGGATCCGGCGGTATCTTCGGAAAGGGTCTGGGCAACAGTCTGCAGAAGCTGGGCCATGTGCCGGAGCTGCAGAACGATATGATCTTCTCAATCATCTGTGAGGAACTGGGCCTGTTCGGTGCCATCAGCATCCTGCTCATGTATGTCCTCCTGATCTGGAGGTTCATGGTCATCGCCAGCAATGCCGATGATCTGTACGGGGCCATGCTGGTCGTGGGCGTCATGACCCACATAGCGGTCCAGGTGGTCCTCAATATCGCGGTCGTAACCAATACCATTCCCAATACCGGCGTCACCCTTCCCTTTATCAGCTACGGAGGATCCTCTGTTATCATCCTGCTGGCCGAGATCGGGATCGTACTCAGCGTCGCAAAGGGATCCGGAAAGAGATTTTCATTTAAGTCATCAAAATAAGGGACTTTTCAGCAGGTCCCTGGATGGGAATTGCCATGAAGGACAGATTCACCAATGACAAAAATAAATACAGAATGGAAGCGGTATCCGGCGGCAGAGGATACGGCAGCAAGGCGAGAGCCATTGCCGGCGGGATCCGGGCGGAGTCCATTGAGAACGAACGCCTGCTGACACCGGTCAATATCGCCCTGGCCCTGATGCTGTCCGTTGTCGTGACGGCGGCGATCATCCTGACCTTTTTCCGGGTCAGTTCCGTCCACGTAGTGGGCAATACCCTTTATACCAATGATGAAATGGCGGCCTATGTCGAACAGGGTGTTCTGGGAGACAATACTTTTCTGCTGATGCTGTTGTACAGGAACAGGACTGTAGAGGATCTTCCTTTTGTGGAGTCCGTGACTGTCCAGATGATGGGCCCCCGCGAGATCAACATCGTCGTCCAGGAAAAAGAACTGGCCGGCTATGTGAGCTATAAAGACAGAAACCTGTATATCGACTCTGAAGGCAGGGTAGTGGAAGCGTCCGCTAAAAAAGTCTATGGCGTCCCGGCCATTCAGGGCATGAGTTTTGAGAATACCCAGGCGGGAGAAGTCCTCAAAGCGGATTCCGCAGGTATTTTCCAGACCGTTCTGCACGCGCTGGACACAATGGAGAAATATGACATGAGTGCCAGTTCTCTGACTGTGACCGAAGCCGGCAGTGTATCCGTAGTTTTTGACAATGTTACTGTAATCTTAGGCGAAGACCACTACTATGATCTCAAGCTGTCCAAGATCAACGCGTTACTCCCGCTTTTGAAGGGTAGAAGCGGAATAATCAACTTAACGACATACACGTCAGAAACAAAACAGATCATTTTGCAGAAAAATTTATAAAAAAATTAATTGATTATTCCGAAATTCGATGGTAATGTAAATAGCGATCAATCTTTGTCGTAAATTTTTGGACAATCAGAAGAATATTTCGTTGAAGGAGGGCTGAAAAAGTGCTTGAGATTAAAACAAATGAAGCAGAACCGGCTTGCAAGATAAAAGTAGTAGGTGTTGGCGGCGCCGGTAATAACGCTGTCAACAGAATGGTAGACGTGGATATTACCGATGTAGAGTTCATCGGCGTGAATACAGATGTACAGGCGCTTCACTATTGCAGAGCTCCCAAGCTCCTGCAGATCGGTGAGAAGCTGACCAAGGGCCTGGGTGCCGGTGCCAACCCTGAGGTAGGCATGAAGGCAGCCGAGGAGAGCGCGGATGAGATCGCTGATACCATCAGAGGCGCGGACATGGTGTTCGTTACCTGCGGTATGGGCGGCGGAACCGGAACCGGTGCTGCTCCTGTCGTAGCCAAGATCGCCAAGGACCAGGGCATCCTGACCGTCGGTGTTGTGACAAAGCCTTTCAGCTTTGAAGCAAGAAGCCGTATGACCAAGGCGCAGCAGGGTATCGAGAACATTAAGGACAACGTGGATACACTGATCGTGATCCCCAATGACAAGCTGCTCCAGATCATGGACAGAAGGACCACCCTGCCGGAAGCTCTGAAGAAGGCTGACGAGGTTCTGCAGCAGGCCGTTCAGGGAATCACAGACCTGATCAACGTTCCCGCCATCATCAACCTGGACTTCGCGGATGTCCAGACTGTTATGCGTGATAAGGGCATTGCTCATATCGGTATCGGCTACGGCAAGGGCGAGACCAAGGCAGTTGACGCGGTCAAGATGGCAGTCGAGAGCCCGCTTCTGGAGACGACCGTAAACGGCGCGACCGATGTGATCATCAACATCTCCGGTGATATCTCCCTGACCGACGCTTCCGAGGCCGTCGGCTACGTACAGGATCAGGCAGGTGAAGATGTCAACATTATCTTCGGTGCCATGTATGATGAGAGCCAGCAGGATTCCTGCAATGTTACCGTTATCGCGACCGGTATCGGCAGCAAGGAAGAGACAAATGTTCCGATCTACGGACGTCAGGCCAGCAGTTCTGTCTACGGCAGCACTCTGAACAGCTACAAGAGCCAGGTGCAGAGGGGCAGCGGAAATACAGGTACATCCAATGTCAGGCAGCAGAGTCTTGAGATCCCTTCCTTCCTCAAGAACAGCGGCAGGAGATAAGAGAGATCATCAAGTCCGGATCATAACACCTTTAGCGAACGAATTCAGATAAATAACAACAGACAGCATCGGATCTTCGGATCCGGTGCTGTTTTTTGGATCCGGAGATCTGGTGCTGTTTATGGGTCAGGTGATCCGATACTGCTTTGATACTGCTTTTTATGAATCCGGAAGAGCAGCCGGGGCGGCGGAAAATCCGTCTGTGTCCATGTGCCGGTGATCCATAACACGGCCGGCGGCGCTGCGAAATGAGGAACATCCTGCGGCGGCAGGAGCTGAAACGGTGAAAACCACAAACCGACTGAGTCGGTCAAAACATAATGGATATAAAATATCCCGTAAAATGGATTTTAAAGCGGCGCTGCGAAAAGGAGTATAAGATTACGGAAGAATGATAAAAACCCCTGTATGGGGTTATAAAGGGTAAAATTCGGGCATTTCTGATGCGGGTTTGATGCAGTACTGTCACTGGGAGCAAAAAACAAGGGATACGACAACGTTGACTAATAAGGTCAATGCTGTCGTATCCCTTGTTTTGCCATTTCTCTGCCCGGACAGGGGGAATCAGTCCGCTCCGGACGGTCCCGCCCAGGAAGCGGTCTCGGACAGTTCGATGCCCTGATCTGTGCTGCTGACAGAATAGAGGGTATTTTCTTTCAGATTGGCGTCGTTCACCAGGGGAGAGAAATTATCTGTGATATTGTCATTTACGTTGACCACATATACATACTGGCAGGAGGCGATGTTGTCCAGCAGGCGGCCGGTCCTGGCCGGATCGGCCTCAAAATCCATATCCATGATATCTATGAATTTATAAGTGATCAGCCGGTCCGTGTTCATGTAGAAGACGAAATACTGCAGGGTGGCGTCGGAATCCGCCACCATATAGGTGGTCGTATCCGGTTCCGTATGCTCTTCCAGAAAGACGGCGTGAGCCCTGAAATCCGCGTATTTGTCACCGTAGATGCCCTGGGGGACCAGTGTTTTGAGAACACCGGGGCCGCTGATGAGCAGCATGAGGGCCGCCAGTACGGCCATGGATTCCGTACGGAGCAGACGGGATTTTCTGCGGGACAGGAGCAGCAGCGCCAGGAGCAGCAGGATCATCATTTCCGCTTCGACCCAGCAGCTCATATAGCGGGAATAACTGGCCAGCCTGGACATCTCCTCCTGGGAGAAGCAGAACATGTAGAGGACCAGCATGGTAAAAGCGTAGCCGGCGCTGCCGCCGGTCAGGATCACGGCCAGCAGCAGGGCCTTCTCCCCGCTGAGCAGGCCTTTATTGCGGTGCCAGAGGACCCATATGAGCAGGAGGACCAGGATGACAAAGCCGGCGTAGGAGATCTTGATGAAGCCGTCATAGAGGGGCTTTTCGATCAGCGACTGGATATAATATTTCATGGCCGAGCGCCTGGGACCCCGGTCGGCGCCGGTCAGGATGTCCATAAAGCCCGACACGCTCAGCTGGTCCAGATCGAACTGGCCTGAAAGCCCCAGGGAGTCCGTATAGGAGGACCAGAGCCGGTTGACCAGGAAAGGAAAGGCGAACAGGACCAGTGTCCCCGCTGCAAGCCCGGCAGGCCGGAACATGGTCCCGGCGCGCCTGCCGTAGAGGGCCAGGAGCAGGGAGAGCAGATAAAAGCCCCATATGACCAGGATAAAGGCCAGTCCCATCTGCTTGGTGAGGATAATGGCCCCCACAGTCATAATGACGGAAATGAGGCTGAAAACGTCCTTGAAAACATCCTCTGTCAGGACAGGCAGGAAACCGTGTACAAAGATGGCTGCCAGCAGCAGGTCCTGGTAGATGCTGTTGAAGGTGCCGGCCGTATCCAGGGCGGAGACCAGGACGGCCATGATCAGGACCAGGCAGAAAGTCCGGACCGCCCAGCCCCTGCGCCGGCCGCCGGGCAGATGCTCCGCCGCGGGCGGGACCAGGATGGAAAAGAGCATGACGTGGACCGCCAGGGTGGCCCTGCTCTCACTGTACCCGCCGGCCAGGCGGCACCAGAGAAGTTCGAACAGCTGGACAAAGGGCGGATAATTGCGGTGGAACTGCAGGTTGGAGACCGGCTCACAATAGAATTTTCCGGTCCGTATCATCTCCTTGACCATGACGCCCCAGTGCGAAAATTCATCCCAAAGGGTAAAGGAACGGCCCAGGTCCACGATAAAGAAGAACAGGATCACCCAGAGGAAAGCCGCAAGTCCTGGCGTCAGGAAGAGCCGGAACCGCTGGGGCCGCCTTATAAAGGCATAGACCAGCAGGGCCGCGCCTCCGCAGGCCAGCAGCGGCAGCAGGACCAGTCCGGGGGTAAAGGAGCCCGTCAGGAACTGGCTGAAAAAGAGTATATAGACAGACGCGAACAGAGTCACGGGAGCGCACGCTCGAACTGGCTGAAAAAGAGTATATAGACAGACGCGAACAGAGTCACGGGAGCGCACGCTCCGAATTTATGTCCGGAGACCATGACCGTCAGTCCGGTCAGCGATACAAAAAACACAGCAGGGATCAAAAGAGACAGCATACTTCATATCCGCCTTTCCGTTTAGTCTTGTGCCCGGGGATCATGCGGCAGCAGATCCGGACGCCCGCCCTTTTTGATGCAGGGCCGCTTATTCCTAAATCATAGCACAGGATAAACAGAGAAGTACAGAAACAAAGGCAGGCAGTCCCGGCAGACAAATTAAAGACAAATTGACAGACAGACAGGAGACCGGCAGTAGGCCGGGCCCGCGAAAAAACACGGTGTAAAAAAGTACCCGGACGTTGTTAAAAATTGGTAAACAGTATGGAATTTTCTCATGTAGCGTGCTACATTATAGGTTGTTCCTGTATGCGCAGGACCTGTCATGAAAACAGAAAAGCCGGCCGGACACGGCCTTATCCGGCAATAATCTGTTTTTAGATATACAATTTTCA
>ONRU01000130.1 GCA_900320325.1 uncultured Lachnospiraceae bacterium | reverse complement strand
TCATTTCCGAATTCGTACTGTAAAGCATGTAAAGCATGACCTTCGGCGCCTGGTGCGTGAGAGATTATGGATTCGATTATCGGGCGGTCAGACGCCATGGTGGCATTGCCTTTTTCCCATATGTGGATGGGGATACGCTCAAGTGGAGAGAGAACCCCGCTTATCAGCGCGGAGAACTCATCATAGAAGAAGCACGGACATATGAAGATTTCTTCCTGGAACCCGGTGTACCGATCTATACCCAGTTTCGGAAGGACCCTGACAGATTTCTGTTTGTATCGCATCCGGAAGGATTTCCGGGACTGTGGAAGGTCGTTATATAAGCCTGGATACAATGTAAATCATGGATATTATAGATATCATGTAAGCTATGGATTTTTCCAGCAGGCCGTAAAATCTGAAAATCAGAAGCTGCCGAACAGGATAAACTTAAGAATATACAGTCAGATCCCCGTGTCCGTCATGTCCGGCCACGGGGATCTGTTATAGCTGCATTCATGAACCAGGCGTCAGACTCCCCGGTTCATCTGCTGTGAACCAGGCGTCAGACTCCCGGTTCATCACGTGGACCAGGCGTCAGACTATCGGTTCATCTGAACCAGGCGTCAGACTTCCCGGTTCACTTTCTCAATCTGCTTCCGCAATCTCCACGCTGCCGGAACGGGCATAGGCCGGGTTCTCGATTTTATCAGTAATGATCTGGATTGCGGAGAAAGGGGCGAACGTGATCGGGGTGACACGGTCGAACTTGCTGCTGTCGCACAGGCACCAGCACTGGAGGCTCTGTTCGAAGGCGCACTGCTTGATCAGCGCTTCATTGGGATCCGGCGTCGTGAAACCTGCCCGCAGAGATACTCCGTTGGTACCCAGAAAACACTTGGTGAAATGATATTTGCGCAGGCTGTCGATGGCCAGCGGGCCTACCAGTGCTTCAGTGGAGGCTTTGAGTTCTCCGCCCGGCATGAAAACACGGCATCCCTTACGGGCCAGCTTTCTGGCGTGCATGACAGAATTGGTCACGTAGGTGGCATCCTTCTCCTCAATATATTCCACCAGCATGGCTGTTGTGGTACCGGCGTCAATATAGACGAAATCATCCGGTTCGATCAGCAGGGCTGCGTAGCGGCCGATGCGCTCTTTCTCCAGGGAGTTGATCGAGGACTTTTCATCCATGGTCAGTTCGCGGACCAGCATGCCGCTTTCCAGGGCGGCCGCCCCTCCGTGGATCTTTCGCAGTTTTCCGGCCTGTGCCAGTTTTGTCAGATCCCTGCGGAGCGTCGAGGCGGAAGCCCCAATTTCGTCCTCCAGCTCTGTAATGGTAATGGTCTCCCTCTGTTCCAACAGGGAAAGGATGGTTTTCCAGCGTTCTTCTGTCAGCATGGTTTTAAGGCTTTCTGATTTCATATTTTTGTTGTTTTGTCTGATATGTAAAAAGTATACCGCAAAAAACGGTTTATGGCAGATAAGAAAAGTAAAATGAACGTAAAAGCAATATGATAAAAACCGGCCGGATGTGCGTTTCCGGCCGGTTTCTGATTTTGCTTAAGTTATATTTAAGTTATGTTCAAATTCAACTTAAGTTATGTTAAAGATTTGGTTTTGGGCTGATCCCGGCTGATCCGTACAGGATCCGGGGATCCTTATACTGCCCTGGTTGTTAGTCTGAAACGTTCTCTTACTTCAGGCCGCTCTCTGCAGGAGAAAGGGGCTTCTTGAGGAAGGAAAGTACCAGGCAGCCGACGACGGAGCCGGCAATCAGAGCTACCATGTACATGACCGGGTTGGTAATAACCGCGATGACCCATGCGCCGCCGTGGGGAGCGGGAGACTGGCAGCCGAACAGGCAGCTCAGAGCGCCTGCGACAGCGGAACCGGCGATACAGGAAGGAATAACGCGGGCGGGATCGGCAGCTGCGTAAGGGATGGCGCCTTCGGAGATGAAGGAGAGACCCATGATGTAGTTGACAATACCGGCCTTGCGGTCAGCTTCCGTCCAGCGGTTCTTAAAGAAGGTAGTAGACAGAGCAACTGCGATCGGAGGGACCATACCGCCGACCATGACGGCTGCCATGATCATCTTGCCGGCGTCTGTGCCTTCCGCCAGCATGGCGGTACCGAATACATAGGCTGCCTTGTTGATCGGGCCGCCCATATCGATGGACATCATGCCGCCGACAACCGCGCCCAGAAGAACCAGGTTGGTGGTGCCCATGCCGTTCAGGAAGTTGGAGATGCCTACGTTGATGGCTGCCATCAGCGGGTTGACCGCGAACATGACCAGACCAATCATGAAGATGCCGACCAGAGGGTAGATCAGGACGGGCTTGATGCCTTCCAGAGAGTCGGGAAGCTTGTCACAGGCTCTTTCCAGAAACAGAGTCAGATAACCGCCGACAAAACCAGCCAGCAGAGCGCCGAGGAAACCGCCGCCTACGAGGGGGGCATCCGGGTTGGCCAGCCATGCGAAGGAGTAACCTGCGCTGGCGAGAGCGCCGCCTACGAAACCGACAGCCAGACCGGGACGATCCGCGATGGACTGGGCAATGAAGCCGGCCAGAATCGGGAGCATGAAGCCGAAGGCTGTATCACCGATCTGCTTGAAGAAATGGGCCAGCGGTGTGGAGGAACCGTATGCGGGGGTTCCCATGCCGGGCTGGTCAAGCAGGAAGGCGATGGCGATCAGGATACCGCCGCCGACGACGAAAGGAAGCATGTGGGAGACACCGTTCATCAGGTTCTTGTAGAAGACGTGGGCGGTGCTTTCTTTCTCTGCGGAGCCTGCGGATTCAGCGACAGTGCCGTCCATAACAGGCGCTTCATTGTTCAGGATCTTGTTGATCAGCTCATCAGGCTTGTTGATGCCTGCGGTGACGTTGGTCTGCAGGACCTGCTTGCCGCTGAAACGGTCCAGTTCGATCTTCTTGTCGGCCGCGATGATGATACCCTTGGCGTTGCGGATCTCATCAGCTGACAGCACGTTCTTGGCGCCGACGGAACCCTGGGTCTCGACTTTGATCTTGATGCCTCTGGCGTTGGCTGCTTTTTCCAGAGCTTCCGCTGCCATGTAAGTGTGGGCGATACCGGTGGGGCAGGCTGTGATAGCCAGGACTTCATATCCGCCGGATTCAGCGGCCTGTTCCATCTTGGTGACTTCTTCCGCCAGCTTGGCTACTTCGAATTTGTCTACGATATCCAGGAACTCTTCCTTGGTCTTCGCGGCGCGGAGAGACTTGGTGAAATCATCATCCATCAGCAGGATGGACAGACGGGAGAGAACCTCCAGATGTACGTTGTCTTTGGTGTTGGGAGCAGCGATCAGGAATACCAGGTCGACCGGCTCACCGTCCAGGGAGTCATAATCGACACCATTGGGAATGGTCATGGCTGCCAGGCCGGGGGCTGTGACCGCGTCTGTCTTGGCGTGAGGGATGGCGATACCGTCACCGATACCGGTGGTATCCTCTGCTTCACGGGCAAAGACGCCTGCTCTGTAGCGCTCTTTGTCGTTGATGTTGCCCTCGTTGTACATCAGGTCGACCATCTGGTTGATGGTATCCTTCTTGTTCGCGGGGCGGCCGCCCAGCTTAATGCCTTCCGGCTTGAGCAAATCTCTGATTCTCATACATTCCTCCTGTATTTTGAATAAATATATATTGTCCGCTTTCGATGTCCGGTACCCGGATGATGCTGCTTAAAAGCGTACTGTACTGTTTCTGCTGACGCGCGTGAGATGTGGAGATATTTTACGAAACACTCATTTGAACACTCATTTAAAATCCCTTACCGAAAATCCTTTACGGAATTTTTGGAATCCCATCGCGGTCATTTTTCTCAAGTTATTCTTTCTTAAGTTATTTTTTCTCTAGTTTTTTTTTAGGTCATTTTTCTCAGATGGTCTTCAGCAGGGCTTCTACCTCCGGCCGGGTCGCCAGGTTCTCGGAGAACGCGCTGGCAGAGCCGGTGCA
>ONRU01000079.1 GCA_900320325.1 uncultured Lachnospiraceae bacterium | reverse complement strand
CGCAATTTATTGCGTCCGAGGCGATTGCAGCCAACTGCGGCCCACCCAAATCGAGCGACGTCGCCACTGTCGAGGCGATCTGCTTCCCGTCCTTGTACACGCGGTAGTAGCGGTGTTCGGGCTCCTCGCTCGGCTCCCAGGCGAGCAGTCCGTTCGCGACGCGGAGTCCCGTCACGGCGGCGGGTTGCCTGTCCACGTAGTCCGTGGTGAGGAACGTGATCGACTTCGCCGGCAGCGACACGCTGAACGCGCCGTCGCTGCCGGTGGTGCTGTCAAGGACTTCCACATGGTCGCCCTCGTTCAGGGAACCGATGATGTTGTCGCCTTCTGTACTTGCTTCCAGACGGATATTGACACCGTCCTGGGTAATGACTTCCGCCATGACAGGCTGTGCCGCTGCCAGTGTACCGAAGGCGAGTGCCGCCGCGGTCATTACAGTCATCGCGAGTCTGCCGAAACGGGCAAATCTTCTGTTTTTCATAACTTCATGATCCTTTCCGGACTCCTGCGGGGTCCTCGTTTATTCCGCGGCATCGATTGCCTTGCCGATGTCATGCCGCATATACTGACCGTCAAAATGGATCCAGCCGGCCGCTTCATACGCTGCCGCCCTTGCTTCCTTCAGAGTCGGGCCTACTGCCGTGACGCCCAGGACACGTCCGCCGCTGGTCACGACATTGCCATTATCGTCAAATTTAGTCCCCGCGTGGAAGCAGTAATAGCCGTCCGCGTTGTCAAATCTTTCCAGGCCGGTAATGACCTTGCCCTTTTCATAGCTCTGGGGATAACCGCCGGAGGCCAGGACCACGCAGACTGCCGCGTTGTCATAGAACTCCAGGTCGATCTGATCCAGTGTCCCGTCGATGCAGGCGTCCATCACATCTACGATGTCCGTCTTCATCCTGGGCAGGACCACCTGGGTCTCGGGATCGCCGAAGCGGGTATTATATTCCAGGACTTTGGGTCCGTCCTGGGTCAGCATCAGGCCGAAATAGAGGACGCCGGTAAAAGGCCTGCCCTCTGCCGCCATGGCGTCGACCGTCTTCTGGTATATGTGCTCCACGCAGAAGCGGTGGACTTCCTCTGTATAGAAGGGGCTGGGCGAGAAAGTGCCCATGCCGCCTGTGTTGAGGCCGGTATCTCCGTCACCGATCCGCTTATGGTCCTGGGAGGATGTCATCAGCTTATAGTGCTTTCCATCCACAAAAGCCAGGGCGGATACTTCACGGCCTGTCATAAACTCTTCAATCACGATCTTGTCGCCCGCGGCGCCGAACTTCTTATCGACCATCAGCTCGGCGATACCGGCCCGGGCCTGTTCGCGGTCTTCGCAGATCAGGACGCCCTTGCCCAGGGCCAGTCCGGATGCCTTGAGGACGATGGGATATCTGGATGTTTCCAGATATGCCAGGGCCTTTTCAGCGTCATCAAATATTTCATAAGCGGCCGTCGGGATGCCGTACTTCTTCATCAGGTCCTTGGAAAAGGCCTTGCTGCCTTCAATGATGGCCGCGTTCTTCCTGGTGCCGAACACTCTGAGGCCTGCCGCCTCAAAAGCGTCCGCGATGCCGGCGCAGAGGGGATCATCCATGCTGATGACAGTCAGGTCAATGTCCTTTTCCTTCGCGAAGGCAGTCAGTCTGTCGAATTCCATGACGCCGATCGGGACACATTCCGCGATCCGGGCAATGCCCGCGTTTCCGGGCGCGCAGTAAAGCTTGTCCACCCTGCTGCTCCTGACCAGGGCTGTGGCGATCGCGTGCTCTCTTCCGCCGCCTCCCACAAGTAAAACCTTCATTCTTACCTCCGTTCCGGCAGGATCCGGGTGGTCCTGCCCTCTATTACGACTCTGCCCTGGGCGATCAGGGAGATTGCCCGCGGCAGGATGATCCATTCCGCCTGTTCCATGATCCTCTTCTGCAGGACCTCGGCTGTATCCCCGTCCAGGATCTCCACCGCCTTCTGCAGAATGATGGGACCGGAATCCAGTCCCTCGTCCACAAAGTGGACCGTGGCGCCTGAAACCTTGACGCCTCTTTCCAGGGCCCTTTCATGGACCTTAAGTCCATAATACCCCTTTCCGCAGAAAGAAGGAATAAGGGCCGGGTGTATATTGATGATCCTGCCCCGGAAGGCCTCGATGACCGCGGGCGGGATGGCGACCAGGAATCCGGCCAGCACGATCAGGTCGGGCTCCGCCGCCTGCAGGGCCTCCAGCAGGGCCTGGTTGAAAAGATCCCGGGTCTCATATTGACGGGGAGATACGCAGATCCCCTCGATCCCGGCCTGCCTGGCGCGTTCCAGGGCGTAGGCGCGGGGATTGTTGCTGATCACACGGACGATCCGGGCACCCTGTATGGTGCCGTCCTCGATCCGGTCTATGATGGCCTGGAGGTTGGTCCCTCCGCCGGATACACATACTGCAAGCTTCAGCATAATTCCACTCCCTTTTGTCCGGCTTCGATCCGGCCGATCCTGTACGCCTTCTCACCGGCCGCCTCCAGGGCCGCCAGGGTCTTGTCGGCATCCGCCGCGTCCACGGCCAGTACCATGCCGATGCCCATGTTGAAGGTATTATACATCATCTTCTCCGCCAGGTCGCCTTTTTTCTGCAGCAGGCCGAAAACGGGCGGGACGGGATAACTGTCCTTCTCGATCTTCGCCAGGACATTGTCGGGAAGCATTCTGGGGATATTCTCATAGAAACCGCCGCCTGTCACATGGCTGCAGCCTTTGATGGTCACGCCGGCTTCTTTGACGCTCTTCAGGGCTTTGACATAGATCTTTGTGGGCTGGAGCAGGGCTTCGCCCAGGGTGGTCCCCAGTTCCTCATAATAAACAGCCAGGTTCTCCGCGTTCACATCAAAGACCTTGCGGACCAGGGAGAAGCCGTTGCTGTGGACGCCGGAGGAGGCAATGCCGATCAGGACGTCGCCGGAGGCGATCTCCTGTCCGGTGATCAGGTCCTTCCGGTCCACGACGCCGACCGCGAAACCGGCCAGGTCATATTCATCCTCGGGATAAAAGCCGGGCATTTCCGCTGTCTCGCCGCCGATCAGGGCAGCGCCGGCCTGATTGCAGCCGTCACAGACGCCCTTGACGATCATGGCGATCTTTTCGGGATAGTTCTTGCCGCAGGCAATATAATCCAGGAAAAAGAGGGGCTCGCCGCCGGCGCAGGCCACGTCGTTGACGCACATGGCGACACAGTCAATGCCGACCGTATCATGCCGGTCCATCAGGAAAGCCAGCTTGAGCTTGGTCCCGACACCGTCGGTGCCCGACAGCAGGACCGGATCTTCCATATCCTTCACGGCCGCCAGGGAGAAAGCCCCCGAAAAGCCGCCCAGGCCGCCCAGTACTTCGGGCCGCATGGTGGACTTTACATATTTCTTCATCAGTTCAACACTTTTGTATCCGGCTTCGATATCCACGCCGGCGCTCTTATAATCCATCCTTTACTCCTTTAACTGCTGTTGTTCCCGCGGGCCCTGAAAGCCTGTTAGCGGGTATAGTTTCGATAGCCTGTTTCCTGCAGCCTGGCGTCTTTGGCCTTGACCTCAGCCTCCTGCTTCGCGGAGACCGCCTTAAGACGCTCCAGCAGGGCGGAATCGGAAACCGCCAGGATCTTCGCCGCCAGAAGGGCCGCGTTCTTGCCGCCGTTAATGGCAACGGTGGCCACCGGGATGCCGGAAGGCATCTGGACGATGCTGTAGAGGGAATCCCTGCCTCCCAGGGATGTGGTATGCATGGGAATGCCGATGACCGGCAGGGGGAACAGGGCCGCGCACATACCGGGCAGATGGGCCGCCATGCCCGCGCCCGCGATGATCACCTTCAATCCTCTGTCTTCCGCGCCCTTTGCCCATTCAAAAAAGAGATCCGGCTCCCTGTGGGCTGAGATGATACGCATCTCATAGGAGATCCCCAGTTCTTCCAGGACATCCGCAGCCTTGCTCATGACTGCCATATCCGAATCACTTCCCATTACAATTCCAACCTGTGCCATATGTTCCTCCGTATCTTATGTCTGTTTCTTTATTTATGTAAAATCTTTTCTCAAAAAAAGCTGTCCGTACTTACTATAGAGCTTTTCCTGATCATAAAAAATAGCGCTTTTCTTAATAATAAGGCATTTCCAAAAAAGAATTTCCAAAAAAGGATTTTCAAAAAAGGATTTTCAAAAAAAGAATTACCCAATATGAAATATCTATTCTGTCTCTTCCATCCGGTCCAGGGGGACGTTGAGTTCCTCCGTACCGGGCAGTACGAAACGGCCGTCCCGGATGATCATGACTTCCCTGCCGTCCCTGTAGACAGCCTTAAATTCCGCCAGCTCATCATAGGGCAGGGTGATATCCGTATGGCAGCCGAAATAGGCGCCTTCCGGATCCTCCTTCCTTCTGGCGGACCAGGAATTGTCCTTGGCCACGATCTCCTTCCCGTCGGGATTGAACATCCTGTTATCCTCGTCATGGGCATAGCAGGTATCACCGACCGCGAAATGGGGACCGGTCTTTTCCGCGATCAGGATCGGGAGCAGGGCCTCGATGTGATATCTGCGGGCCGCCGCGAAGGCGGTCGTATTGGTCCCGATCGCGCACTCTCCCATGGGAAGGGAAGGATAATGATAGAGAATATTGTCTTCTATATACTTCCTGCCTTCGGCCGGATCCGCGAAGTTGCCGCAGGAATACGATTCCGTCATACCTTCTTTAAAGCGGATGGCCAGATCTGTATACTGCAGGCCTTCCAGGTAGACTTTGGAGACATGGAGCAGGCCGTTCGTTCCCTCCAGGACCGGGCTGGTAAAGACCTCCCCGACCGGAATATTGATGTCGGCCACGCAGTTCTCAAAGACTGCCTGACGGTCCGGATCCTCCAGCTGCCGCAGTTTGACAGTCAGGTCTGTCCGGTTGGGATACCGCCCCTTCACGCGGACATGGTCAGCGTCATTCAGGGCATCGATCAGGGCAGTCTGGATCCTGCTGTATTTCATGTAATCCAGGGTGTTGATCTCCATGACCGCGTCAAAGATCTCTTCATAGCGGTCCGGAGAGACCGACGGAAGCGGAAACGCGATCACGGTAAAGCTGCGCTCCCATCCCCGGATGGCTTCCTGCTGCAGGGCGGAGGATTTGCGCCGGTATTCGGCCATTTCCTTCCGCTGACGGCGGTTCAGGACCGGCACGCCGGCGTTCCTGACAGGGGAGAAGGGCGTCTCGCCGAAGGTCTCCACCACAGCGGGTCCCGCGAAAAGGACTGTCTGCGCATGGAGCTGCTTATAGGCGGCCTCCAGGGCTTCCAGCCTGCGGTTGCGCATAAAGCCGTTCAGGAAAAGGGCAATATCCTCCCTGTGATCATAGCTGCACTGGGGATTGGGGACCGCCCCCCGATAGCCCGAATGATCTCCCCGGGACAGACGGAAGAGGGTCTCCATGGTCCGGGGCGCCGCGCAGGTCAGTCCCATCCGGTCAAAATTCTCCAGAGCCCTGCGCATCATGCGCTCAAAGCCGAGATGATAGATGATGCTGTACTGCTTTTTGATCGACAGATCCTTGCCGGTGACCTCAAAACCGATCCGGTAGCCTTCCGTATAGGTGTCCGCCATGCGGGCGATCTCTTCCGGGGCCATGGCATTCAGGTGCCGGGCGGTCCGCAGTTCATTCTCTGTGATATATTCTCCGTACCTGTACAGATAGCGGAGGTCGGACAGATCCGCCTCCCGTATGATCCCTTCGGCGATACCGGTGCCGCCCACCAGCTTCTCGCGGACCTCACAGAGGGTCTCCGCCTCCGCGTAATCCGTCAGGAAATCATAGATCCTGTCCCGGATATGGAGATGGTCCGGGATCTCGTCAGTGTCCGGATCCGCCTGGGCTTCCGCGAAGCGGGCGGTGAACATATGATAAATCTCCAGAAAGAGTTCCATACGGATCAGCATCCGTTCCGTTTCATTTTCGAATACGAAGGGAATCATAGTCCTGAGCTCATAATACAGGGCACAGAGGAGTTTTCCGTGCCTGCTGCCCAGCCTGTCTTCCGCGTAAGCGTAACAGGCATAACTGTTCTCATAATGACCGGGCAGGATCTCTTCATATAAAGCCCGGTTGCGCGTCCCCAGTTCCTCCAGGGAAGCCTTTTCAAAGCCGCCGTCTTTCAAAAACGACCCAAGGCCGGCCAGCTGCAGTATCCACTGCGCTGCCCGGCGGAAGTAGTCCTCAAAAGCGGGAGCTGTCATGTTCTTTTCATTCGGAATCTGGCTGATCCTGAGAAGAGCCAGCTGATATCGTTCCTCAATCAATATGATCACTCCGGTGTATCCCTGTCCCCGCGGAGACAGAAATATTATTTAATGCCGTATTCGGCGTAATAGGCGTCCAGCGCCTTTTTGATGTCATCATTAATGATGATCTTACCATCCACAGGCCTGTTATAGAGATAACGGGTCACTTCCTCCATGGTGACGATGGCGCTGGCGGAGAAGCCGTATTTCTGACGGATCTCTTCAAGGGCGGATACCTGTCCTCCCTTGCCCACTTCCTGACGGTTAAGGGAGACGATCAGGCCCACAATGTCCACGTCCGCCTGCTCATACAGGATCGGAACAGTCTCCTCGATGGAGGCGCCGGAAGTCGTCACGTCCTCAATGATCAGGACCCGGTCCCCTTCATGCAGCCTTGTGCCCAGCAGGATGCCCTTATCGCCGTGATCCTTGATCTCCTTGCGGTTGGCGCAGTATTTGATATCCCGGCCGTAGAGCTTGCTGATGGCCATGACGGTGGAGACGGCCAGCGGGATTCCCTTGTAGGCCGGTCCGAACAGGACATCAAAATCCAGTCCGTAGGTATGCTTGATGGCCCTGGCGTAAAACTCGCCCAGCTTGAGCAGCTGGGAACCGTATTTATAGGCGCCCGCGTTCATAAAGAAAGGCGACTTGCGGCCGCTCTTCAGGGTAAATTCCCCGAACTTCAGGACATGCGCGTCCACCATGAATTCTATAAACTCTTTTTTGTAATCTTCCATAACCTTTTACCCCTGTCCCCTTTTTCGTATTTGCAATAATAAACGCGCTTTCTGTCTTCAGCGCTCCGCGATGGCGCCCCGCAGGTCCTCGATCATATCTGAAGCGGCGGCCCTTGCGGCTTCGGCGAATCCGGCCTCGCCGAAACGGCTGTAGCTGTCTTTCTGCCAGGCGGCGATAATGCCTCTGGAGGAATTGACGATGGCGCCCAGACCATCTTCATCAAAGAAATAGCTCAGGTCCCGGCCGGTCGCTCCCTGGGCGCCGTAACCGGGCGCCAGTATAAACGTGTGGGGCATCTGCTGCCGCAGGAGACGTCCCTGTTCCGGATAGGTGGCACCTACCACAGCGCCTACATTGCTGTACTTCCCTTCCATGGAAAGAGCGCCCCACTCATTGACCTTCTGTCCGACCAGCTCATAGACAGGGCGGCCTTCCCGCGTCAGCACATCCTGGAACTCACCGCTGGAAGGATTGGAGGTCTTGACCAGGACAAAAATCCCCTTGTCCCTGGCATTGCATACATCGATAAAGGGCTTTATACCGTCCGTTCCCAGATAGGGATTGACAGTGGCGAAATCCACGTCCAGGGCGTCCGCGTCACCCAGATGGCCCCGGGCATAGGCGGCGGAAGTCGAGCCGATATCGCCCCGCTTGACATCCCCGATGATGATCAGGCCTTTTTCCCGGCAGTAGCGGATGGTCTTATAGTAGGCCATCAGTCCGGGAATGCCGAACTGCTCATACATGGCAATCTGGGGCTTGACGGCAGGGACCAGGTCGCAGACTGCGTCCACGATCCTTTTGTTGAACTGCCAGACCGCTTCCGCGGCCGTATCCAGGGCTTCGCTGCCAAAGCCGGAAACAGCGTGGTTCCTGGCGGCTTCTTCCAGCTTCGATCAGTTTCTGAATCATAGGCAATACTCCTTATCTGTCCGGGGCGGCAGGTCCGTCCGCGGCAGGTATTTTGAATCACCGCAAGTATAACATAGTAAAATCCTGTTGGGAATGCAGACCTTATTTTTTTTCAGGAAGCTGCACCAGCATAATGGCGAGGAACATCAGGGCGCAGCCCAGCAGTTCTCTGGCCGTCAGGGCCTGTCCCAGGAAAATAAAGCCGGCAATGACCGATACGACGGACTCCAGAGACAGGATCAGGGAAGCCGGTCCCGGATCCGCCCCTTTCTGACCCATGATCTGCAGGGTATAGGCCACGCCGCAGGAAAAGACGCCGGCATACAGAATGGCTGGTCCGGCCTGCCGGATGGTGTCCCACAGGACTGTCTCGGTCAGCAGGGCGCCCGCCCAGGACAGGACAGCCGCCGTCAGGAACTGCAGACAGGATACAGCGACCCCATCGCTGGTCCCGCTGAAATGATCGATGCACAGGATGTGGAGAGAAAACACAAGGGCGCACAGGATCAGCAGGATGTCGCCCGTCTCCAGGGTCCAGCTGCCGCTGATGCTGAGAAAATACAGGCCTGCCGCGGCGATGGCCGCCGAGATCCACAGGCGCAGGCTGGACCTGCGGGTCAGAAAGAAATGGAGGACGGGAACGATGACGATATACATGGCCGTCAGGAAGCCGGCCTTTCCCACATCCGTAGTCATGATCCCGGCCTGCTGCAGGTTGGAGGCCACCGCCAGAAAAAAGCCGCAGGCCGCGCCGGCCCGCAGGTCATTCCGGGAAAAGATCCCGGTGCCGGCCCGCCTTTTCCGTAACAGGACCAGAGGCAGCAGGACCGCGGACCCGATCACATAACGGCAGGCGTTGAAGGTAAAGGGGCCCACATAGTCCATGCCCACGCTCTGGGCGACAAAAGCGGTCCCCCAGATCAGGGCAGCCAGAAAAAGGAAAACGGCATTTTTGGCAGGCAGTCTCATGACAGGTTTTTTCTCTCCGTTCAGAACATGAAAGACCGCCGGCGCAGAACAGCCGTCGGCGGTCAAATACCCATGTTTTATTTGAAATACAATAATAAATCGAAATACAGTCTTTTTATAAACTATATTCAGATACATTATTTGGTCCTACCGGAACGCGGTCTTATTTCAGATACGCGATCACTTCTACTTCACACAGAACGCCCTTGGGGATCTGTTTAACGGCGACGCAGCTCCTGGCGGGTTTTTCGGTGAAATACTCACCGTATACTTCATTAAAGGC
>ONRU01000057.1 GCA_900320325.1 uncultured Lachnospiraceae bacterium | reverse complement strand
GGGAAAGATGTTTTGATGCCTTCTATCTCCGCCAGCAGGCTCTCTTTGAGGAAGGCCAGGTCATCCCGGATCCGGCGCAGCTGGTCAACCTCCTCAATTACTTTATCCTCAATGCTCCTGCCGTCCAGAATGGCGGCGATCTTCCGGAGCGTCTCAATATCTCCGTTTTTATAGGCTTCCATGGCCTGGTGCAGGAGGTCCAGCTCTTCCGGAGTTATGTCGGGATTGACATCCGGGTGAAGTTCTTTCATGATCCTGCGGTAGAGGGCGCCAAGCTCTTCTTTGTCCTCCCGGTCATATTTGTCCGCGCCCTGCTGGTCCTCTTCTTCCCCGTTCTCTGTATCCTGATTCCCGTCTGAGTCTGCCTGCCCATAAGTACGGCCGGCAGAGGCGTTCCGGTATTCCTCCGCCTTCTCGTGGACTTCCTGTTCATAGGCGCGGTATTCACTGTCCGCTGTCCGGACAGCCTCTTCATAGTCCGGATCCTCTCCCCGGTTGCGGGCTGCCTGCAGGACTTCGATCATGCGGCGGAGCTTGCGGACGCGCAGGACCGCTTCCATGATCTCCAGCTCTATCTGGCCGATCCTGCGGTTATAATCCGCCAGTATGGCAGGGCAGACCCTGTATTTGAGCCTGTCCCGTTCCGCGGTCAGGTCCAGCACTTCCGCCCGCAGGCGCATGATCTCTAATCTGAGGGATTCCGCTTCCGATTGGCTCGGGACGATGTTGTTTTCCGGCATCCTGTTTCTCCTGCCTCCTTATTTCCTGCAGGTCCTGCATGGAACATATACTGCCCGCATGCGTGGCCTGTTATCTTGTCAGATTCCCCGGCACATGGATGTATGGAACTTATACTGCTCACATGCGTGTCCTGTTACCTTATCAGGTTCCCCGGCACATGGATGTATGGAACTTATGCTGCCCGCATGCGTGGCCTGTTATCTTGTCAGGTTCCCCAGCACATGGATGAAGTGCACCGCGAAGAATATAAGTCCTGTTACTGTCAGGGGTATATTCTGCCTCCAGAGGCTGATTGCCACATAAAAAAGCGGCGGTATGGCCACAATGAACAGCATCATAATCAAAACGCTCTGATGGCCGGCATAATACAGGGCCCAGCCGAAATAGTTGGTCAGCAGCAGGATCACTGTCAATAGGAAGAACAGCCTTTCTCTCCCGCCGGCCGCTGAGAACAGGACCGCGTCCTTATGGACGACAAAGACCATAAGAGCAATGCACATGGATCCCAGGATCTTTTCGCAGAGATCCAGCGTCATCGATGTTTCCGTCATCTGCATGATCGGATTGGTTTCCGGACGGAAAAGGGGCATCACCATATAAGGGACTTCCTGCAGAAGGAAGAGTACAAGCCCCGGCAGCCAGAATCCCAGATATTGATCCCCGAACAGTTTGAACCAGCGTACCATATCCTTATTTCCCGTCTTTCCTTTTCCATGTTGTATTTGAATCCCAGGTCCGCAAAATACGCGTAATAAACCGAACCCTGCATTCAAACCCATTATAACATGCCTGTCTATTCCCGCTCATCCGGGGCCGGTATTCTGCTTTTTTCCGCTTTTTCCGCCGCGGCGGGGCAATTAGATATCTGTATATCTCCAATTCTATCGTTTATAATAGAACACGAATCATTTATAAATGATATGTAAGGAGTTCCAGGGCTTCTTTCGAAGGCCGGGCGGCGGACAGGCAGTGCCCGCTACCGGGACCTCCTGTCCCAACGACGGCAGAAAACAGAAATGTTTCATATTTGTATATCATTTTTATTACCTAGAGGAGGCACTCTATGACGATAAGCAGAATCAAAATTGTAATTATAGTGATGGCTTTGGCTGTCGCGGCCGTTTCCTTCTTTGTCGTTTCCAAAAAGGTTTCTTCGGCAGAGTTCCATCAGGCGGCCATTGAGTCGCTGGATGAAAAGAAGAACACGGTCATGGAACTGGCGGCGGCTTCCGCCGGAGCTTCCGCGGCCATTACGCTGATTCCCGGTGATGTGGCGACTCCCATCGCGGAGGAGCTGGCGGACCTGAGCTCAAAGTTCATCATCGTGATCTGCGCGCTCTATCTGGAAAAGTACCTGCTGACGATCACCGGATTCACGGCTTTCACGCTGCTGATCCCCGTTGCCTGCGCTGTACTGATCGCGGCGGTCCTGTCAGAGAAAAAGTCCCTGTACGAGCTGTCCGCCAAGATCGCTCTGTTCGGTCTTATGATCTTCCTGCTCGTTCCCGCCAGCGTAAAGGTCTCCAACATGATCGAGACCACCTATCGGGAATCCATTGACGCGACGATCGCGAACGCCCAGCAGACGACGGAAGAGATCGAAGAAGCGGCCGGGGCAGAAGGCCAGGAAGCTTCCGGAAATGAAAACGCCAACTGGTGGGAGAAGTTCACCCAGGGCGTGACGGATACCATCTCGGTCAAGACAGAGGAATTCCGGGACATGCTCAACAGCATGATGGAAGCCTTTGCAGTCATGCTGGTCACCTCCTGCGTCATCCCGATCCTGGTGCTGGTCTTCTTCGCCTGGCTGGTCAAGACCATCCTGTCCGTAAACCTGGGCGCCGCAGGCACGCCTGCCAAGCTCGAATAATATTCTCCGGGCAGTGAAAGCAGACAGGGACCATTCTGAAAACTGAATAATGTATCTGAAGGATCCGGTCCGCTCCGCCAGGGGCGGCCGGATCCTTTTTTGTCTGCCTGCGCAGCAATCACATGTTGGCGGCAGACATTTCTCTGATTTTCCTGTATTCGTCTGTCCGGGCAGCATGTCGGCAAAAGCAATCCCGTAAAACCCGGAGAATAGTTGGGATATTGGAGCGTTGGAATATTTGATTCCGTAATCGAATGCGCGCCGTCTACCCCGGGAAATGCTATAATATAGGCAGATTGGAGGTGACGTGGAACATGAGTATTATTGGTGCGTGTATGGTGCCTCATCCGCCGATCATCCTTCCGGAAATCGGCCGGGGCGAAGAAAAGAAAATAGCGGAAACAACCGCCTCCTATGAAAAGGCGGCAGACCTTGCGGCCAGTCTGAAGCCGGATACCCTGGTGATCGCTTCGCCGCATACCCGTATGTACGCTGACTGGTTCTATATCGGCGGCGGCAGCGAAGGATATGGCTCTTTCTCCCAGTTCCGGGCCGGTCATGTCAGGATCCATGCCGATTATGACACGGAAATGATCCGCGCCCTGTCTGACGCGGCCGGCCGTGAGGATTTTCCGGCGGGTCCCGTGGAGGATCCGGATATCCCCCTGGATCATGGCGTCATGATCCCTCTGTATTTCATTCAGAAAAAGTATACGGATTTCAAAATTGTCAGGATCGGTATTTCCGGCCTGCCGCTGACTGATCACTACCGTCTGGGCATGATGATCCGGGACTGCGCGGAAAAACTGGGCCGCCGCGTGTTCTTCGTTGCCAGCGGTGACCTTTCCCATAAACTGAAAAAAGACGGACCTTACGGTTTCATTGAGGAAGGCCCTGTCTATGACACGCGGATCATGGATGTTATGGGAAGCGGCGATTTCAAAAAGCTTTTTGCCTTTGATTCCAACTTCTGTGAAAAGGCGGCCGAATGCGGGCACCGGTCCTTCGTCATGATGGCAGGTGCCTTCGACAGGACCGCTGTCAAGATCCAGAGGCTCAGCCACCAGGATGTCTTCGGGGTCGGCTACGGAATCTGCCTGTACAGGGCAGCCGGTCCGGATCCCGACCGGAATTTCCTGGACCAGTGGGCAGAAGAGGAATCTGTCCGCCTGGCACAGCGCAAAGCCAAAGAAGACCCCTATGTACAGCTGGCCAGGCTTTCCGTGGAGACCTATATCCGCAGAGGCCGGCCCCTGACCCTGAAAGAGGCGAAAAAGCAGCTTGATCTGCCCGGTGAAATGCTCAGCACCGCAGCCGGCGCTTTCGTTTCCCTGCACAAAGAGGATCAGCTGCGCGGCTGTATCGGAACGATCTCCGCCTGCTGTTCCTGTATCGCGGAGGAGATCATTCAGAACGCGGTCAGTGCCTGCTCGCGGGATTACCGTTTCCATAAAGTGGCGGTCAGCGAACTGCCCCTGCTGGAATACAGCGTGGATATCCTGGGAGAAGCGGAGGATATCGAGGGTCCGGACCAGCTGGATGTAAAGCGTTACGGGGTCATCGTCAGCTGCGGCCGCAAACGCGGTCTCCTGCTGCCGGATCTGGAAGGCGTCGATACGGTCGGGGAGCAGATCCGGATCGCTTCCGCCAAAGCCGGCATATCCGAGGAATATGACCGGAATATCCGCCTGCAGCGGTTCGAGGTCATCCGGCATACCTGATACAGAAGCAGCGGAAATGTATTCCCTGCAGGTTTTCGCAGGCGATTCATACGCGGGGTAAAATCATGGAGAACACGAACGCGGTCACGCGAAACAAAGAAACAGAGAACGCTCCGGTACAATGCGGGGTCTGTATGCACGGCTGCCTGCTGCGGGAAGGGCAGACAGGCCGCTGCCGGGCCAGGGTCTGCCGGAACGGGCAGGTCGTCGCGGGCAATTACGGAAAGATCACGAGCCTGGCCCTGGACCCCATCGAGAAGAAGCCGCTGAACCGCTTTTATCCGGGCTCTTATATCCTTTCCGTGGGCAGCTATGGCTGCAACCTGTCCTGCCGTTTCTGTCAGAACTATGAGATCGCCCAGGCGGACGAGGGGCAGGTCCCCTGGCGTGAGGTCAGTCCGGAAGAACTGTGCGCATACGCACTGGCCATGCGCAGGCGCGGCAATATCGGTCTTGCTTTCACCTATAATGAGCCTCTGGTCAGCTGGGAATATGTCCGGGACTGCGCCAGACTGGCAAAACAGGAAGGCCTGAAGACGGTCCTTGTCAGCAATGGCTCCGCCGCCCTGCCGGTCCTGGAGCAGCTGGAGGGACTGGTCGATGCCATGAACATCGATCTGAAATCATTCCGCCCGGAAACCTACCGTTCCTATATGGGCGGTGATCTGGAGACCGTAAAGGCCTTTATTTCCCATGCCGCGGACTGGTGCCATCTGGAACTGACCACTTTAATTGTTCCCGGAATGAATGATACCGAGGAAGAGATGCGGGAGATCGCCTCCTGGATCTGTTCCCTCCGGGGCGGAAAGGGAAACGACATCCCGCTCCATATATCCCGGTTCTTCCCCCGCTACCGGATGCGGGACAGAGGGCCGACCCCTGTCGGAAAGATCTACCGCCTGGCGGAAATCGCCGGGGAATATCTGGATCATGTTTATCCCGGCAATGTGTAATCGTTTATGTGCACCTGCTGAGAGAAAGTGATGCAGAGAGTACCTGATTAAGGCGTCCTGATTGAATTATATTTTTGATAAATGTGTTTTGGCTGAAGGCACTTTGACAGAAGGGAGTCCATAGATCACATGTGCAATAAAGACAAAGTAAAGATCGGTATAATCGGCGCGATGGAGACAGAAGTAGCCGCGCTGAAGGAGGCAATGGAAACCGCCAGGACCGAAGTCATCGCGGATATGACTTTCCATGAAGGCCTGCTCTGCGGGCAGGAGGCTGTTGTCGTGCAGTGCGGCGTCGGCAAGGTGAACGCCGGTATCTGTACCCAGACCCTGATCCGGGAATTCGGTGCCACCCACATCATTAACACCGGCGTAGCCGGCTCATTGAACAACCAGATCGATATCGGTGACTTTGTCATATGCGTCGACGCGGTCCAGCATGATTTCGATGTGTCCGCCCTGGGCTTTGCCAGAGGCGAAGTCCCTTACACAGGGATCGCGGCATTCAAAGCGGATCCGCTTCTCCGGAAAAAAGCTGTCGAAGCAGTCCGCAGGGACGCGCCCGGCCATCAGGTCTTCGAAGGAAGGATCTGCTCCGGGGACCAGTTCATAAACAGAATCGCCCAGAAAGAAGAGATCCTGAACAACTTCGGCGGCGACTGCTGCGAGATGGAAGGCGCTGCCATCGCCCAGGTCTGCCACCTGAACCATACTCCCTTCGTGATCATCCGGGCCATCTCCGATAAACCGGACGGATCCGAATTCGTCAATTTCCCCGAATTCTCCAAGGAAGCCGCGGCCAATTGCGCCAGGATCGTCTGCTCGATGGTCTCCCACTTCTAATGCCCGCAGCTGGCGCTGCAAGCAGGATCCCGGTAATACGACTGAAAGCAGGATACCTCTGGTACAGCTGCAAATCAGGATCTCAGCAGAATCGCTGAAAGCAGGGTTCCTGCAGCAAAACTGAGAATCAGTAATCCGGCAAAACAGCCAAAACCAAATTTCAGTATTACTGCCAAAATCAAGACCTCCACAGTACGCAGCCGGATGGCCGCGCGCTGCGGAGGTCTTTTCAGGGTGTAATATCGCGGTTGTTTGGACCGCTGATTATCTGTACGAGACAGATAATTTCAATTTAGACGGGATATGGACGGGATCCTCGAGGTGCCTGAACAGAGAACCGTTCCTCTGCCCAAACGGATTCCCCGGATCCATATTCCCTTACCACGGATAATTATAATGATTCTTTCCGAGAATTTGGTCTGCAGCGTGCAGACATTTCGAAAATATTCAAAACTTTTATTTTTTTGACCGGTCAGGATGCTTTACGCGCTTACCCTGCAGGCTGCCGCAGGCTTCGGGCAGCTGCCCGACCGTTTCTACACAAAGATCAGCTCCCGCCAGCTCCTCCGGTGTTCCGAATCCATACGCGCAGCCAACGAACGGAATACCTGTACGCCCGGCCATCTGTCTGTCCTGCGCCCTGTCTCCCACCGCAATGTACCTCCTGTCCGGGTCAGCCGCCTGCAGCAGGATCTCCTCTTTCGCGATAAAGCCATAGGCCTCTGTGCACAGGTATCTGACAAACCATCTGTCCAGGCCGAACATCTGCCGATGGGATTCCATATAGGAGATCTTGCAGTTGCTCAGGAACCAGAGATCATACGACGCGGCCAGGATTTCCAGCGTTTCTTCCGTTCCCGGATAGAGTCTGGCCCTGCCTGCTCTGATCGCCTCCGTCATCAGCGCTCCGATCCTGCTGCTTCCGGTCTCCCTCTGCCGGGACGTAAAATCCGGCTGAAAGCTTTTCCACATATCACCGGCGCTGAAGCCGATCCAGTGTCTGATCTCAGCGGCGCTGTAATCCCTGTGTTCCAGCCAGCCTTTCTCTTCCAGCTCGGAAACGGCAGTCCGGAACGCGGGCTCATAAATGCCCATGGAATCATGCAGGGTCCCGTCATAATCCAGGATCAGAACCGTCCGGTCCGGACTTTCTGTCCTGTCCCGTGGGAACGCGTCTTTTGTATTCCCGTTCATAAGATCAGATCTGCTCAATCAGGTTGACCATCTCAATGGCGCCCAGCGCGCAGTCATAGCCCTTGTTGCCGGCCTTGGTACCGGCGCGTTCGATGGCCTGCTCGATGTTCTCCGTTGTGATGACACCGAACATAACGGGCGTCCCGGTCTGCATGGAAACCTGGGCGATCCCTTTTGAAACCTCATTGCAGACATAATCATAATGGGAAGTGGAGCCGCGGATCACAGCACCTAAGGCTATTATAGCATCATATTTGCCGGACTGGACCATCTTCTGGGCAATCAGAGGAATCTCAAAAGCGCCGGGAACCCATGCGGTGGTGATATTGCTTTCTTCCACACCGTGACGGACAAGGCCGTCCACAGCCCCTCCGACCAGTTTACTGACGATGAACTCGTTAAATCTGGCTGCCACAATGCCGACCTTCATACCTTCTCTGGCTACAACTTTTCCTTCCAGTAAATGCATTCCCCGCTCCTTCCTGAGAGTGATACCCAACAGATCCTCACTCTGTGTCATGTATGTTTTCATTTGCCGGTTCCTGAAATCCCATCCGGAACCTGTTTTAGACCTTGTTTTTCACTGCGCTGCCACTTCTATTTTCTCCCTGCCGCATAGCCTCTGGAGAAGATGTGGCCCATTCTCTCCTCCTTGGTGTGCATGTAGAAAGAATTGTACTGCTGGACCGGAATCTCGATCGGGACTCTTTCCTTAATGGTCAGGCCCAGACCGTCCAGACCGTAGACCTTGCTGGGATTATTGGTCAGAAGCCGCAGCTCCCGGACGCCGAGGTCCCGCAGGATCTGGGCGCCTACCCAGTATTCGCGCAGGTCCGGGGCAAAGCCCAGCTTAATATTCGCGTCCACTGTATCCAGCCCGGCTTCCTGCAGCTCATAGGCTTTGAGCTTATTGATCAGGCCGATGCCTCTGCCTTCCTGGCGCATATAGAGCAGGACCCCTCTTCCCTCCTGCTCGATCTGCTGCATGGCCGTCGCCAGCTGTTTGCCGCAGTCACAGCGGAGGGACCCGAAAACGTCTCCGGTCATGCACTCGGAATGCACCCTGCAGAGGACATTTTTACCGTCGCCAATCTCACCCTTGACCAGGGCGATATGATGCTCGCCGGTGATATCGCTGACATAGCCGTAAGCCTTAAAATTGCCGTACTCCGTCGGCAGGCTGACAGCCGCCTCCTGTTTTACATGTTTCTCATTGATCCGGATATAGTCCTGCAGGTCTTTGATCGTAATAAAGCAGATCCCCATCTTCCGGGAGAGTTCGATCAGTTCCGGAGTCCGCATCATATGTCCGTCTTCGGCCATGATCTCACAGCAGAGGCCGCATTCCTTCATGCCGGCCAGGCGCATCAGATCGACGGTCGCCTCGGTATGGCCATTCCGGACCAGGACACCGCCTTTTCTGGCTACCAGCGGGAACATGTGGCCGGGCCTGCGGAAATCGGCCGGCCTGGCATTCTCGTCCAGGCATTTCATGGCTGTTAACGACCGTTCAAAGGCGGAAATACCAGTGGTGGTATCCACATGGTCTATGGAAACCGTAAAGGCCGTACTGTGGTTATCCGTGTTCTCGGCCACCATCTGGTGGGCATTCAGCCTGTCAGCGATCTCCTTGCTCATGGGCATACAGATCAGTCCCTTGCCGTATGTCGCCATAAAATTGATGTTTTCCGGCGTGGCGTGTTCCCCGGCGCAGATGAAATCTCCTTCATTCTCGCGGTCCGGATCATCTGTCACCAGAATGATCTTTCCTTCCTTCAGGCATGTGAGCGCTTCTTCGATTGACGCATACTGAAAATCCATGGTTTCTCCTTACTGTCCGTGTTAGATGGGTGGTTATAAAGCCCCTTGCCGGGGCAGCTTGTATTTTCCGGGGGCGGCACGCAGCCTGCCGGCACAAAACTTTTGAAGCAGCGGGCCGCCTCAAAAACCCTGTACCGGAGGCAATGTGCCCTTATGGGGGATTAAGGATAGGATCATAATGAAATCAAAATCCATACTTCAACAGAAAATCACGGGTAATCGTACTTGTTTTCTCCTGATCCCTGCTGCCGGCATAGGGCTGCAGAAGGCGTTCCACATACTTGCCGACAATGTCATTTTCCAGATTGACCGGATCCCCGGGTTTCTTTCCGAGCAGAGTGGTCTCCGCGCCGGTATGCGGAATGACGGATACTTTAAATCCGGTCTGATCCACGGAAGCTACGGTCAGGCTGATGCCGTCAATACAGATGGAGCCTTTCTCCACGATCAGCCGCAGGATCCCTTCCGGGCAGCTCACAGATACCCAGACCGCGTTTCCTTCCTTCTTCATGGCCTTTATGGTGCCGGTCCCGTCGATGTGGCCGGACACGATATGTCCGCCGAAACGGCTGTCCGCAGCCATGGCCCTCTCCAGATTTACGCCGGCGCCTTTTCGAAGACTGCCCAGATTGCTGCGGCGCAGGGTCTCAGGCATGACATCGGCTGTAAACGAGCCGTTCTGCATGGAGGTGACCGTCAGGCATACGCCGTTCACGGCGATGCTGTCACCGATCCTGGTTCCCTCCAGGACCCTGGAGGCCTGTATTTCTATGGTGCCGGAAGTGTGTCCTTCTATGACCTTCCGGATCGTACCAACTTCTTCTATGATTCCTGTGAACATTTAGGGTTCCTTCTGTGTTTTTTTTGAAAGGATGGCCCGCGGCCTCAGAGGCAGCGGACTCGGGGATGGTTCTTGGCCCCAGGGACAGCGGACTTGTGAAGTGGCAGGCTGCGCCGGTCATCCGGGGGCGCGCATGCGGACGCCGGCGGAGGCGGGGCAGTCATATTCCAGCAGGACATCGCTGCCGAATATCTGTACTTTCGGGTCTGTCAGTTCCAGGGCGTCTTCCACCTGCAGGATGCCGGCTTCCCGGACCGGCGGGTATTTGCTGCCCCCGAAGATTTTGGCGCCTATGTAGGCATAAATATGCTGGACCGCGCCAGCTCTGACAAAGGAGGCATTCACGCGGCTGCCGCCTTCTACCAGAATGCCGTCAATCTTCCGCTTTCCAAGCTCCCGCAGGACCTCGGGAATACGCAGGCCATATTCATCTTTTCCGACAGTCAGAACTGTCACGCCTGCTTCTTCCAGGAGCGTCTGCCTGTCCGCGCGTATTTCTTCTTTATCCGGATCCGCCGGTGTACCTCCTGTTTCCTGTGATGCCGGCAAATCCTCTTTTCCTCTGATCACGATCAGGGGAGTCTCTTTCGCTGTCTGTACGAGTCTGCTTTCCAAAGGGATCCGCAGGTCTGAATCCAGGATGATCCTGACCGGACTGCGCCCTCCGGGCAGCCTGCATGTGAGGAGGGGATCATCTGCCAGGACGGTTCCGATCCCTGCCAGGATCCCCGAATAATAATTCCGCAGTTCATGCACATGGGCTCTGGCCTCTTCCCCTGTGATCCACATGGATCTGCCTGCGTCCGTGGCGATCCTGCCATCCGCAGTCATGGCATATTTCAGGGCAACATAGGGAATGTTCCTGGTGATGTAATGGAAAAAGACCGGATTGATGCTGTCGCACTCCTGCCGCAGGAAATCCTCGATGACTTCGATGCCCGCGGCCCGGAGCTGACGGACGCCTTTTCCAGCCACCCTGGGATTTGGATCCGCGGATCCGATGATGACCCGTTTGATCCCGCTGGCGATCACAGCCTCGGTACAGGGCGGCTGCTTTCCGTAATGGCAGCAGGGCTCCAGTGTAACGTACATATCCGCTCCCTCCGCTTTGACGATCACCGCGCCAACCATTGGATTGGGGCTGGTATGGCCCGCGGCTGTTTTTGCCAGGTTGATGGCATGCCGCATATATTTTTCATTTGGCTTAAAGGCTTGTTCCATCCTCCTCCTTTCCAGTTCCTGAACACCTGCTTCCCTTCCGGTTCCTTCCAAATCCGGTCCGCTCAGCTCGTATCAAATCTCTATTCACAAAAAAAGAAGCCCCGATTGACATCGGAGCCTGCTGCATGCGGTCTTGTCCCGTGTGCCCGGTCAGCTGCCTTTTATTACCGAATCTTCCCGCAGGGATCCCGACAGCGCAAAACAGGCAGCTGTCAGAATGCTGCCGGCGTCAAAAATTCATCTGACGGCGGATCAGTCTGCGGAAAGTGCTTCGCGGAAATAAAAAAGCCGGAATAAAAATATTCCGGGACATCCTGACGCACGTGTTCATGAACATACTTCTCTCATCCAGACTATACTGTCGGCTCCGGAATTTCACCGGATCATACCATAAGGTTCGCGGGCTGTACCGCCGGTGGGGAATTGCGCCCCGCCCCGAAGTGTTATTTATTTGTCAATCAAGATTATATACCCGGACTAAAACATATGCAACAGTAAATTTTACACTTTAACGCAGTTGTCCGATCACCTGCCGCGCCGGTTTTTTAATCCGGCTGTTCTGTTTTCCCGGCTGAATAACATGCCGCGTCGAAAAGATGGTCATTTATCCTATACTGGATTGGCTGTCCGAAAATATATAATGTATACTTAGATAGGAGTCAGATTTCACAGCGCTGCACGTAAAGCAACACGCAGCGCAAGCATCACTGAGTACAGGTAATCTACATGCCCTTTAAGATCATTCGAAACGACATCACAAAAGTCAGGGCGTCAGCCATTGTCAATACGGCCAATCCCATGCCCGTGATCGGATCCGGCACGGATTCCGCCATCTATGAGGCGGCCGGGGAGGAACGGCTGCTGGCCGCCAGGAAAAAGATCGGAACCATTGAACCCGGTAAAGCAGCCATCACCCGGGGATATGACCTGCCCGCGGCCTATATTATCCATACTGTCGGGCCTGTCTGGGAAGGCGGCGGAAAGCAGGAACAGACTGTCCTGGCCGACTGCTACCGGTCGTCATTGGCCCTGGCGGTCCAATACAGGTGCCGTAGTATAGCATTTCCCTTAATATCTACCGGCAACTATGGATTCCCCAAAGATCTGGCCCTGCAGACGGCCATCGGCGTCTTCACCGAATTCCTGACGGATCACGAAATGGAAATCCTTCTGGTCGTATTTGATAAGGATTCACTCGCCCTGTCGGAGAACCTGGTGGGTGCCATCGATTCCTATATCGACGAGCGGTACGCAGGTGTTCAGGCCCGCCGGGAATACA
>ONRU01000032.1 GCA_900320325.1 uncultured Lachnospiraceae bacterium | reverse complement strand
GCCTTGTAGATCTCTACATGGGTGGCGGTGTCAGAGGAGGGCTTATAGTGGCCTTCGACGACATTGCCTTCCAGGTCAACAATGACCATATCTTCGGGGGTCAGTTTGTCATAATCCACGCCGCTGGGTTTGATGGCGAAGAGGCCGGATTCCCGGTCGATCTCACTGACATTGCCCCAGGTGAAAGTGATCAGCTTATGCTTGGGGAGCAGCATATTGGCTTCATAGACTCTTTTTTTCAGTTCTTCTAACATTGCGATACCTCTTTTCTTTACGCAGGTCCTTCCACGGCTGTCATTGCATTGTATCAGGCACCTGAACCGGCAGTAACACGGAAATCTGTCTTACAGGCCCAGCTTTTCGCCGGTCTTTTCGATCTTATCCCGCAGGAAGGCGGACGCGTCCGTGATGACCTGTACATAATCCTGGCCCTTCTGGTACCAGAACTCACCTGTATAGGTGCGGATGCCCATTCCCAGGGTGGCTTCCAGGCAGCGCTCATACTCGGTGTGGCCTGTCGGGTCGCCGAAGTTCATATCCCTGTAAAGACCGGGCTTTGTTTCTTTCAGATGGACCGCGAAGATGTGTCCTTTGCCCAGGAGCAGGTCATCTACTACGTCATGTCCGTATAAAACGGCCGCGTTCTTCAGGTTTCCAATATCAGGATATACCCCAAGCCAGGCGCTGTCTACTTCTTTTACGTAATGCATTGCCTTGCCGACTGTATCCATGAAAGGTGTTTCCATGGTCTCGAAGCCCATGGTCACGCCCCAGCGGGCCGCGTAAGCGGTGGCCGCGGTCAGGTTCTCCAGGAACCACTTTTCGGTATCAGCGTCGCCCTGTTCATAATAGACATCATAACCTGCCAGCTGGATCTGCGCGATATTGGCATTGACACAGAAACGGACAGCTTTTTCCATGATCTCCATGGAACGTTTCCGGATCTCGGGATCATGGGATCCGAAGGGATATTTGCGGTGGCCGGACAGACACATGGTGCGGATCGGTACCTCCGCGGCCCGGGAGAGGATGCCCAGCTCGCGCTGTTTCTCCGCGCTCCAGTCCAGTCTTTCCAGGCGCCAGTCTGTCTCATCTACACTGATCTCCAGACGGTCGAAGCCGCAGTCCCTGGTGATCTCGAACATTTTGGGAAAACTGAAACCGACCGGTATGGCCTTTTCATATAATCCAAGAGAATATTCCATATTCTGTTCCCTGTGAATCCTTTCTCTGCCGGAAAGCACCGGCAGGCTGCTGCGTTGATACGGCAAAAGCAAACGTTTAATACAACATAAAAAGAACATTTAACACGAACAAAAAAATTAAACGTTTGTGCATATCTATATTAACATTCATATAATAAGAAATCAATTTGCTTATATGTTCTTTAAGGTGTTTTTAAGAATGTTTGCAGCGGCAGGAACCTTTGAACAGGGCAGCATGTGTTCCGAATGTATTAATTGTAACAGGTATATTATTTGTGACAGGTGAATTAAGTGACATAAGTGTAATAATTAATCTAATACACATAGTGCTGCTTTGACTGTGGCCGCGGCAGAACGGAGCTGCCATATTTGACAAAGAAAGACTCTATATCACATAATAGAAGCAGTTCTGTTTCCCATGATCTACATTCGGGGAAATGGTAAGCGATCATAAAGCAGGCACAGAACGGGGTCAGATCATAGAGAAGGCATAAAAAGGAGGTTATCTGTGAGAAAAATACTGGTCGTGATCGATATGCAGAATGATTTTATAGACGGGAGTCTGGGTACACCGGAGGCAGTGGCAATTGTCAATAACGTGCGCCGTAAAATCGAAAGTTATGACAGAAATGATGTGTACGCCACCCGTGACACTCACCAGGTCGATTATCTGGAGACCCAGGAGGGACAGAACCTGCCGGTAGAACACTGTATCGAAGGGACAGAAGGATGGCAGATCCGGTCTTCTCTGGCTTCCCTGATTCCTTCCGGACATATTTATAATAAACCTACATTCGGCTGTCTGGAGCTGGCCGGTGAGATCCAGGCGATCACCATGTATGATGAGGATGTGGAAATTGAACTGGTCGGGCTGTGTACGGATATCTGTGTGGTCAGCAACGCCCTGATCCTTAAGGCTTTCATGCCGGAAATAAAGATTTCCGTCGATGCCTCCTGCTGCGCGGGAGTGACCCCGCAGAAACACAGGGCGGCCCTGGAGACCATGCGGTCCTGTCAGATCCATGTGACCGAATGATCCCTGCTCCGGATATATTAAAAAAGGCTTTGAAGAAGCGGGATTCGCTTCTTCAAAGCCTCTTTTCTTTTTAAGAGATATTTATGACCGGAAAGCCGTCTGCCCGGCCTTTTCAGTCATCAAAGAAACTGTAGTCTGTATCATCAAAATTACTGAAGTTAAAGTCCGGCGCGTTCGGCTGGGAACCGCTGTCCAGGGGACTGTCCGCGCCGCCTGCGGAGGAGGAGCCGGACACACTGAGCGGATCCGAATCGTCCGCTGTCAGATCACCGAAGGAAGCGGGCTTATGGGGCGTGAAAGGATCCTCTGTCCGGCTGTCGCTGCCGGAAGCCTGGCCGGAGGCAAAAGGATCCGGCGTCTGCAGTTCCGGAACGGAGGCAAAAGGATCCTGGGTGGTCTGACCGGAGTCGGAGGCGAAAGAATCCGCGGCGGCAGGGGCGACAGACCAGGGATTCGACGTATGGGAATCCTGGAAAGAAGAAGATGCCGGCGCGGGAGCGGCAGGCTGCATGGCCTGGGGGACATAACCGACGTCCTGCGTGCTGAAACCGCCTGCATAGGGGGCGTTTGTATTCACAGCCTGATAGCCGCCCGCGTAAGTCTGCCCGTAAGGATCGAAGGGACCGCTCTGGCTGCCGGCCGCCGCGTAGCCGGTCTTTTCCAGAAGGACATGGTAAAGCTCCGCTTCTGCCTGGGCCATATAGGGACCCGTAAACACGATATGCAGAATACCGATGGTGATGATGTCCAGCAGGAACCAGCCGATAAAGGACAGATGCAGCAGGAAGGCGTTCATTTTCTCCCCTTCCATCATGGTACGGGACTGCTCTTTCGCGTCGTCCCAGCTGATTTCGGGATTGTCAGTAAGGATATAGGGTATCATCAGATATTCATAATATTTGATGATGCCCGGAACGATCAGAAGCAGGCTCCACAGCCAGACAAAAAGATTCTTTAAAAGCATGACCAGGACCTGATTCAGATAACTGGAGGAAAAGCTTTCGAACAGGTGGCCGACTTCACCTTTGTCCCGGTGATTATGGATAAAGAAGCGGCGTGTGCCGACTTCGCCGATGATGTTGACCAGGAAGATGGTGGCTGCCAGTGAGCCCACCAGGGGAATAATGGAACCGAGCGACTCGGCAGCGAGGATAATGATGCCGGCCAGGACAAGGACCAGAACACTGGATCCGTAATTGGCCTTGAATTTTTCCATTGCGCTGGCTTTGATGGATGATATTGTCCACATAAAAAACTCCTTTTCTGGTATAGTGTACCTGCAGAGATATTATTTATAATCTTACTTACGCTGATTATGTACCTGCTGATTATAATCTTTTTTTGCAGGAAAAGAAACTGCTGTTATCGTTAATCCGGCAGACCGGCATATGCCGGCGGACCGGGAAGGGCACGCCCGGGAAGGGAGACTATATGACGGTCATATTTGATATGGACGGTGTGATTCTGGATTCGGAAAGGATTTATCTGGAAGGATGGCTGCGCGCGGCTGCCCTGAGCGGGCTGGATGAAGCCCGGATGATGACAGCGGTAGCGGATGCCACAGGCGTCAACGATGAGATGGAGAGGCAGATCATGGAGGAGGCCTTCGGCAGTGTGCCCGGCTGGTCCTATGAAAAAGCCTTCCGGGACTGCAGGGACTATTTTCTGGAGACGGTTGAAAGCGGCAGGATGCCGGTCAAGGAAGGGGCCCGGGAACTGCTGGCCTTTCTGCGGCGGGAGAGGATCCCGGCCGGCCTGGCTTCCTCGACCCCCTTTCCCCTGTTAAAAAAGGAACTGACCAAAGCAGGTCTCTATGACTGTTTCGATACGATCGTCAGCGGAGATATGGCGGCCAGGAGCAAGCCGGCGCCCGATATTTTCCTGCTCTGCGCCCGCAGACTGGAGGCGGATCCCGCGGACTGTCTGGTGATCGAAGATTCCTACAACGGAGTCCGGGCCGCGGCAGCAGCCGGTATGCGGCCAGTCATGGTCCCGGACAGGCTGGCCCCTACCGAAGAGATGGAAAAGACGGCTTTTCGGATCCTTCCGTCCCTTACAGCTGTTCTGGAATATTTGAGAAGAACAATTGCGGAGAATCCGGAATATCACTGAACAGATGATATAGTGTGATATATTTATCAGTGAAAACGGAAGTATTTATTGAGATTTCAGACAAATTTATTATAATAATATACAGATACAGAAGCGGGTCCGCCTCTGAAAACAGGGGATACGGCACAAAAGGGGAGGTATATTATGGGTAAATTTGTAATGAAGACCACCAAAAACGGTAAAATTAAATTTGACCTGAAGGCCACCAACGGCCAGGTCGTCGCTTCGTCACAGCTTTATAAAGCGGCCAAATACGCCAGGACCGGCATCAACAGCGTGATCAAAAACGCGCCGGCCGCGGCGATAGAGGATCAGACTGTAGAGGGATATACCAGAGAGAAGCATCCCAAATTCGAGATCTATCAGGACAATGCCGGAGAATTCCGCTTCCGCCTGAAAGCGACCAACGGCCAGATCATCGCCGTCAGTGAAGGATATACGACCATGAAGGCCTGCGTGAACGGCGTGAATTCCGTTAAAAAGAACGCGGTGGATGCCTCCATTGTAGAAGAATAAGGCGCCGGCGGCATACCTGCCGGTCCCGACAGTCTGTGTCCCGCGGATCCCGGTCCGCGGGATTTTCTTTTTCAGGTCTTTGTCTGCTGTTTTCAAGCCTTTTTTCCTATATAATAAAAAACTATAATAAAAAACAATAATAAAAAAACGGAACAGGCCGGGGATCGGAAAGGATACTTTGCATGGATTATCTGAAGGCGCTTCTGGGCATGACAAATGAATATCCTTTTTTCAGAAAGAACGATCTGCCCGCGGAGCCCTGCAGGGAGATCAGGCTGGCGGGAACAGGGCGCAGGTTCGCGGTCACGGGGGATTATCAGGAACCGGCCAGGAACCACTGCGCGGCGGTCTGTCTGGCCAACGCGATGATCTGTCTGAAAACAGACAGGACTGTAAAGCAGGAGGAACGGGACAGGCTTTTCCGCCGGGCCTATGCCCTGCTGGGAAACGGGCCCCTTTTTACACGGGAATTCCGAAAGGGGACCGGCAACGCCCTTTTTGAAGCCGGCCTGCCCGGCTGCAGGCTCAGGCCCTGCGGCAGTCCGGGGGAAGTCCGGTTCTGCCTGGAGAAGGGCAGTCCCTGCGCGGTCCTTGTCATGATCTCGCCCCTGAACTGGCATTGGGTCCTGGCGGTCGGCTGCAGGGAATATGAGGACGGCAGCTTTTATCTGCGGATCTGCGACGGCTGGAATGCCCGGGCCGACCGCTGGCTGCGATGGGGCGGACCTGTCCGGATTCGGTCTGTTACGGCTATAGAAAAGAAAAAGGCGGCAGCCTCTCTGTAAAGGCAGCGTGAATGATAAGGCAGAATATGATCAAATTGCCTAAATTGCGGTTCACTTTTTGTTGATTTTAGGTAAGGAATTTTTGATTGAAATAAGATATAATATCTATAGGTTCCGAAAAGCTTTTCGGAATTTCGTCATTTGCGAAATTTTTTTCGTATTCATCAGATTTTTGCCCCGGCTGTCTTATGCGATCGCTCGGCCGGGATGAAAAACACTTACCGTCAGCGAACAGAGACCGGTAAAATCATTCGCTGAAAGTAAGTGATTGCGCGGCCGGACGGATTGTCCGGCCGCATTTTTATGTCCGGCCGGCGGACAGATCCGGCGGACCGCGGAAAAACCGTCCGCCGGATCCGCTGTTTGTCATATTATGAAAAAACCGGGCGAAATGGTGCGAAATCAGGAATGAAAATGGCTGTATACAGGAGTCTGTTATGGTAGAATGTAGCTGAATCCTGCCCTGACGGGAGGAGCAGCAACCGGAGGTAAATCACTATGTCACAAAAACGCGGAAAGCCCTCAGGAAACGGGAACAGGAAGCAAAGGACGGCCATGATCCTGCTGGCAGCCCTCCTGGTCCTCAGTGTCATCGCCGGAGCGGCCGCTGCATATAATTACAGTAAATGGAACACCCTGTTCCAGCCCGGAGAGGGATCCCTTCCCGGAAATCTGGCGGAAGAATCCGCTGATCTGGCGGAAAGGGCGGCGGAAGAGGGCATCGTGCTTTTGAAAAATCAGGAAAATACACTGCCGTTGACCCACCTGCAGATCAATCTGCTGGGAGCGGCGTCCGACAGGCCCTTCTATGGAGGAGCGGACCGGGACGGCTTTTCCTGTGTCAGTCCGGAAGAGGCTCTGAAAGAAGAGAATTTTCTGATCAACAGGGAGCTTTCCGGGTTTTATGAAAAGAACCGGATCGCTCCGGCCGGGACGGCAGAAGGGCAGACGGATTTCGGCAATTATGAGATTCCGCAGGCGGATTATCCGGACGGACTGCTGGACAGCGCCCGTGACTACGCGGATACAGCCTGTCTGGTCTTTGGCCGCAGGGACGCTGCCGGCAGCCATTATCCAGCGGATATGGAAGCATGGACCGGGGGCGACGCGGGCAGGCATTACCTGCAGCTGACACAGAATGAAGAGGACCTGCTCGAAGCGGCCTGCAGCCGTTTCGGTACTGTCATCGTCATCCTGAATACACCGGTCCCCATGGAGGCGGATTTTCTCTCGGATGACCGTATTGACGCGGCCCTGTGGATCGGAGAGCCGGGAGGACAGGGTTTCCGGGCTCTGGCCGCGATCCTGGCCGGACGGGTCTCGCCGGAAGGGAAACTGCCGGATACCTGGGTCCGGGATATGGACTGCCTGCCGGGGCAGGTGTCCTCTGTTCCGGAAGGAGACGAAGGACAGGACCGGACATTCGACGCCTGCACAGAGGGCATTTACAGCGGATACCGGTATTTTGAGACCAGATTCCCGGATGCCGGGGCAGACGATCCGGACGGTCTGGAGGCCTATGCGCAGTCAGTGGCCTTTCCTTTCGGATATGGACTGAGCTATACGTCATTTGAGAGGAAGATCACCAATGTCCTGAACGGAGGCGATACCATTCATGTGACAGTACATGTGACCAATACCGGCAGTGTACAGGGACGGGATACAGCCCAGATATATGTCCGCGCCCCCTATAAGGAGGGCAGTCCTGAAAAGCCGGACGTAAGGCTGGCAGGATTTGGCAAAACAGCGCTGCTGCAGCCGGGAGAAGAAGAGGAACTGGAGATTACGCTCCCGCTGGAGGATCTGCTGACCTGGGACAGTGCCGGTACGGTTTCCGGACAGGCTGCCTGGGTACTGGAGAAGGGAAGCTATGGCATTCTCCTGATGGAAGACGCGCATACAGTCACAGATAAAAAGACACTGAAAATAGCGGAGGACCTGGTCTTTGATGACAGCGGCCGGGGACCGAAGACAGGCCAGCGGCAGGCTGCCGCTCCTGTTTTTGACACCATGACGGAAAGCCTGGCCGGTGTGACCGCGTCCCGCGCGGACTGGCAGGCCTTCGCGGAGGCGGGACCTGTAGAATGGCAGATGCCGCCTGCAGTGGAGGATCCGCCGGCATCTGCCGGAAGACTGTCTGTAAAGCCTGCGGATAACGGGCTCAGGCTCGCGGACCTGCAGGACAGGGAAGCGGACGATCCGGCGTGGCCGGCACTGGCGGATCAGCTGTCTGCCTCTGACTATCAGAAATTGCTGGTGCGGCAGGGAGACTGCTCGGAAGCAGCCGTCTCCGTGGGGCTGCCTTACCTTCTGGAGGCCCGGCTGCAGGGTGGAATCCGGAATGATACTGCCGGCAGAGCCGGCACCCTGTTCCCGTCCGCTTCGCTTCTGGCAGCGACCCGGGACCGGGCGCTGATCGCGTCCGTGGGCGGCCGGATCGGATCGGAGGCCGCCGCCCTGCGCGCAGGTCTGGTCAGGATTCCCTATGCCGGCGTACGGCGCAGCCCTCTGGCCCCTTCCTCCATGGTATTTTCGGAGGACCCCCTGCTTTCCGCGGATATGACAGTGGAACTGCTGCAGGGCATACAGGGAGCGGGCATATGTACCTGCCTGACCGGTTTCGGCCAGCAGAGCGGAATCTCCGGCAGCGGGCACAGTGTTTTTCTGGTCGGGGAACAGGCAGCCCGGGAACTGTACCTGCGGCCTTTTGAGAAAGCGGCCGCGGCAGGCTGCGTGGATATCATCTGTACAGGTCCGGATCTGCTGGGCGATACGCCTGCCTGGCAGTATTCCTCTCTTATGACGGACCTGCTCCGCGGGGAATGGGGCTTTGAAGGTCCCGCCGCGGCGGATCTGCTCCTGGCGGATCCTGCCGGTCCGGCAGCCGGTCTGGAAGCCGGTACCGATCTCTTTTACGCGGACCGGGCAAAGATCGACCTGCTGACCGCGGACAGCGCGGGGGCAGATGATAAGGCAGCATTGCTGCAGGAAGCATCCATCCGTGTGCTGCGGCAGGCAGCAGCAGCCGCGAAAGCCGCCGGACCCGCGCCGCTTCCTCTCTGGCTGCTCATACCGGTCCTTCTGGATCTGGTACTGATCCTGCTGCTGGTCAGACTTCTGGCCGGGGGCAGAAACGGCCGGACGATCCCGCGGGTACAGACCGCGGAGGCGGTGACAGAAGAAAGCCGGACGCACGGGGGACTTGCGGAGAAGGCCGGGGAGATCCAGGCGCAGCCGGTCACGGAGCGTACCGCTGAGGAAGAGACAATGCCGGTATCGGATGCGGCCGCGCAGGAAGCGCCCAGGGCAGCCAGAGACCTGTTCCGTGAGAATGTCGAAAGAGGCCGTGCCGGTAAGGCGGATCCGGAGATCCGCAGGGCCGCCCGTGCCCGCTGCCGTAAAAAGGCAGGCCGCGTAAAACGGTCTGCTGCAGGATCGGAATGGACGGAGGCCGATGAAGACGGATTTGAATATCTGAAGTAAATGAGAACAGGATCATACAGGTACTTGAGCATGTCCGGACGGACAGCTTTATGTATAGGCGCAGTCAACAGCAGAAAGCAGGCTGTCAGTGACAGCCGGAAAACGAAGAGGGTTCGAAATGAAAGTAAATGACAGGTATAAACAAAAATATCATGCCAATGTACCATCCGGCTGGGCAAATGATCCGAACGGGATGATTTACTTTGACGGAAAAATACATTTCTTCTTCCAGCATTATCCTTATGATTCCAGATGGGGCACCATGCACTGGGGACATTTCACATCCGATGATTTTATCAAATGGGAGGAACAGCCCATCGCCCTTCGTCCGGATCAGGACTATGAAGTGATCTGCGGATGCTGCTCCGGAAATACCATTGAAAAGGACGGCAGGCTTTACCTGATGTATACAGCGGCCCAGCCCGAGCGGCAGAGACAGTGTATGGCTGTTTCAACGGACGGTATACATTTTACAAAATATGACAACAACCCCATCCTGACCGCGGAGATGCTCTCTCCCGAAGTTTCCACCCGTGACTTCCGGGATCCCAAGATCTTCCGTAAGAACGGCTGGTATTACTGCCTGGCCGGCGCCAGGATCATCGATCCCGCCAAAGCGGACAAGCTTCCGGAGATCACCTATGGGAATCCTTCGGATGACCGCAGGCCCCATGATAAACAGGTCCACCATCTGCTGGATAATCCTTCCGAACTGGCGGTCCTGGGCGGCGACCCGGATCTGCTGGGTTACGGCAACATGATCCTGTTCCGGTCCAAAGACCTGGACAACTGGGAATATCTGGGCAGACTGATCTATCGGCAGCCTGGCTTTGACGAAGAATACTTCAAGCTGGACGGCGTTTACGAATGCCCTGATTACTTTGAATCCAACGGGCAGGAGATTGTCCTGGCCAGCCCGCAGCGGCTGCCCAAGATGGGCAATATGTATGAGAACCAGCATTCGGTCGTATGGATCGCCGGAGATATGGACTTCGAGACCGGCCGCTTCCATATGGCCCATATCCAGGAAATGGACGCGGGCTTCGATTTCTATGCTGCCCAGTCCATGGCCATGCCGGACGGCCGTCAGGTCATGATCGCCTGGAAAGAGATGTGGGACAGGGATTTCCCTTCCCGGGAGGACAACTGGGCCGGGACCTATACCTTCCCCAGGGAACTGACATGGGTGAACGGCTGGCTTTACCAGTGGCCTGTCCGTGAGCTGGAAGCCTACAGAAAGAACAAAGCCGAGACAAGCGGGATCGTACTCCATCAGGGATCCATCTCCGTCGATGGGATCAGCGGCGATGTCATCGAGCTGGATGTAGAGCTGCAGCTGCGGGGCGCCAAAAAGGCCGGACTGAAAGTGTTCGCCGGCAGCGAACATAGGACCCTGATCTACTATGACCGGGAGAAAAAGGCAGTCATTTTTGACAGGACCAATGCCGGCATCCATCTGTCCGGCGTGGAAGAGAACACGGATATCCGCACCTGCGATATCGAGGAAGAGGATACCCTCCGCTTCCATGTACTGCTGGACCGCTATTCCGTCGAGGTGTTCATCAATGGCGGCCGTTATACCATGACGGGCAATGTCTATCCGGACCCCGAAGACACAGATGTGGAGATCTTCTGTGAAGGCGGCAGCTGCGCGGTCCTTTCCGCGGTCAAATATGATATCTGTGTCGATTAAGCAATTGAACCAGTATGCTCGAAACCATTTGTATTCCTGAGGACAATACGGAAATACAGGCCTTTATGGCGCAGGGGATGGACCGGGAAATGATCCGGGACCATCTGCTGCGCCGGCTTCATGCCCTGACGGACCGTCTGCGTTTTCTGGAAGCGATTGGAGACGAAAACGGATTCCGGGGTCCTGTCGGCCATGATATTTTGATCTGGCCGGGGCCATGCAGTTCCTGGACGAACAGGGCGCGCGGCACGGCGGAATCTGTCCGGACAATATCCTCGTGACGGAGGATGGACACTTTCTGCTGACAGGCCTGGGAGACTGGCAGCCGGCGGACGCCGCGGCATCTGACCGGGTCGACAGCGGGATCCGCAGGAACCGTGACCGCAGCATGGACTACAGCGCCCCCTGGCCGGGCCGGGAAGGACTGGACGGCAGACGGGCCGATCTTTACAGTCTGGGCCTTGTCATGTTCCTGTGCCTGAACCGGCGCATTCCGCCCTTCGGATCCGGACCGCTTTATCCTTCCGGGAGTCCGGACAGGATCAGTCCGGCAGGCCTGCGGGAAGCGGAGGAAAAGAGACGCCGGGCAGACCGGCTGCCCCGTCCCATGCAGGGGGGAGAGGCCATGGCGGTCCTGATCGGTGATCTGACATCTGCCGAACATACAGGCAGGTTCTACCGTCCCGGAGATCTGATCCGGGAACTGGAACTGATCCGGGAGCGGACAAAAGCGCCGCAGGCGGAAACGCCTTCGCAGGAATCGGTATTTGACAGCAGGCCGGAGGTTCCGCTGATCCGGATCAAAGGAAAGAATTACCGTCAGCTGCAGGGGAAAGAGAGGAACATCCGCCTGCTGGCGGGGATCCTGCTGCTTCTGTTTTCGCTGCTGGTCTTCGCGCTGGGCATGACCCCGGCTGTCCTGACGGCGGCCTACGGGATCTGGATGATCGTGACAGCGGCTGCGGGAAAGCAGAGATACTATGGTCCCTACGGCTGGATCGGTGAAATAATTGGGAAGTCCGGCGGCTTGCCGCGGAAATAATGGCGGCGCGGGCCGCAAAGGGAGAATGAAATGAGATACAGATGGCAGACAATACTTCTTGCCGGAATCATGACAGGGATATTCCTCACAGGCAGTGTCACAGCTCTGGCAGCGGATTCCTCTGAAGAGGGTGAGACAGAAATCTATGAAGAGGATACCATCCAGGTGGAAGAGACAGAAAGCTATGAGGAGGATCCTGTTCAGACAGAAGAGACCAAAGACTATGAGGCGGTATCCGCTTCCGGAAGGCTCAAGACCGGACTGGAATGGACATTGAAGAACGGAACGCTCTCTTTTTCCGCCGAAGGGGACGGCAAATGGGTCATTCCCGACTGTAAGCCGGACGGCAGCGACATACCCTGGAAGAAATATCTGAAATCCATCCAGCTGATCGATTTTCCCATGAACAGCAGGGAGGTCTCGATCGGAAGCTATGCCTTTAAGGGATGCACTGCCCTCAAAGAGGTCTGGCTTGATGATGAGAATGTCGATTATGTAGGGCAGGGCGCTTTCCAGAACTGTACGGCGGTCAAAGCAGTCGTCTGGGAGATCGGTGTCAATATTGAAGCGGATACTTTCAGCGGCTGCACATCCCTGGATACCTTTACTTCCGATGAATACCTGACGGCCATCGGGGACCGGGCCTTCAAGGGCTGCAAAGCGCTGAAGACCCTGGATATCAATACCTATGATCTGTGCTCGATCGGTCAGGAAGCGTTTTCCGGCTGTAAGGCCCTGAAAGATTTTTACCTGGAATGCGCGATTCCGGAAATCGGGAAAAAAGCTTTTGACAACCGGGAAAGCCTGACAGTCTATGTTCCCAGCCAGTATATTACGGATTACGCGCAGCTGAAAAAGGATTATTCCCAGATCAGACTGGGGACCAACTGGGAGGCCTCATTCCCTCTTATGAAAGAATGTCAGACGACCAATAACGGGATCCGGGTCCGCTGGGAAGCCATTACAGGTGCTGCCTCCTATGTGATCTGCAGGGCAGAGGATAACGGCGAAGCAGAGATGTCCGGCTGGGAGGAAGTCGATTCCATTGAATCCGCCAGCAAGACCGGGACCGCGCTGGAATATATAGACAGCAATGTGGAGACAGGCGCTGCCTACTGGTATTCCGTTCAGGCGGTCAATGAGGAAACGGGACTCCTTTCCGCCTGGGGCGTCAGCGGTGACATGGAATGGGCGATCAACTGCGCCGCGCCGGAATTCACTTCTGTGAAAGCAGTGGAGCAGGGCATCAAACTGACCTGGAATAAGGTAAAAGGCGCGGACGGCTACCGCCTTTACTACAGGACCGGGGATACCTGGCAGCTGATCGGCGATGTACGCGGCAGCAAGGATTCCTATGTATGGACCGGGGCTGAAAAGGGGAACAATTATGAGTTCACCATCCGCTGTCTCAGTGATTATCTGGCTGCTCCGGTCAGCGGATTTAAGAGTCCCGCAGGAAAGCTTTCCTATTAATGACTGTGTTTTAATGACTGCATTTATTGATTACATTTGTTGATTACATTCAATGATTACATGTTAATGACTGCGTTGAATGATCACATGAAATATTTGAAGCAGATGCTGTAACGCCTCCTGCATGCAGGGAGCGTACGGCGGCGGCTGACAATCAGACAGAACAGACAGGAACCTCCTGAAACAGATCCGGACAGAGACCGGAGAACTGCTTCAGGAGGTTTTATTTTGGTTTTATTCGTATAAAATCCGCGCAAAAAATTTTTTTCCGGCGGCCGTCTATAATAAGCTCACAGAATCAAAAACGCTTTGAAAATAATTTCTTGATTCACATAAGGAGGAATGAAAAATGTATAGGAAGTATATGGCGACAGCAGCGGCAGTTCTGGTATCTGTATCCTTGATGATGACCGGCTGTAACGGAAACCACGCGGTGAAAGACAATAACATACAGCAGTCGGAAGCGGTCAACGCCAAATCGGAAGACAGTACCCGCACCGCGGCCGGCAGCAGGACAGGTACCAAACAGGGGACCCAGAAGGAGGGCAATACGACCGGCTCGGCAGCCCAGAAAAGGGAGAACCAGAAGACCGGAAACGGTTCCGGCAATACTAATGAAAACACCAACGTGAACAATATCAATATTACCAATGGCAATGGCAACGGTAACGGCGGCCGTAAGGGCAGTAAAGGCGGCACCGGATCCGGAAAGACCAGCACCAGCACGACGAAAAATGTCTATAACATTTATGAGACCCATAACCACAACACCACCAACAAAACAGAGAACCATTATTCCACGACGAATAATTCCAGAACGGAAAACAAATATTCCAGTACGACCGTAAACCAGGAACAGAACATTTCGGAAACGAACAATACCGATATTATAAATGAAAACTATAACTACGGTGATCAGAGTATCGGCAAGACCGAGAACACGGAAAACAATAACAACCAGAATGACGGCAGCCAGTGGTTCGGCGGCAGCGGTAATGATCAGGGGAACGAGTCGTATGCTTATGAGTCCGGCGAGAGCAGTACCGAAGATCCTTCAGATGACGATTATGACAATACTACCTGGGCCGGCTTTGATGATCCTGATCCTGTGCATGTAACAGACGCCGGCGGCACCAGCGGTGATGGAGCGACAGAAGAATATACCTATCCGGCGGAAGACACTGAAATCGGAGGTGATGAAGACTGGACCGGAGATGATACCCCCGAATATATTGATGAACCTGTGGACGATTATCCCGGATACACCGACAGCGAGCCTGCGGAGGAAGATCCCGGATACACCGACGATGAGCCTGCGGAAGAGGATCCCGGATACACGGATGATGACTGGGCTGACGATGGCGGATCGGATGACCAGGGAGATGAATCTGAGACATTTGGCCAGTACGTGAATCCGCAGCAGACAGATGAGGAGACCGGCGACACCTGGGAGCTCCTTGACTATGGCAGTGAGGAATCCGTTGACGTTCCTTCCGACAGCGGCAGCATGCAGGTAAGCTCTGACGGTACAGGCAGCGAAGCCATTGATGTCAGCGGTAATTCGACGATTTCCTTTACGGTCAGCATGGAAGACGGCAGCGACGGATCCGGCTGGATCGAGGTCTGTGACCAGGAGGGAAATGTGATCGGTCAGACCGAACAGGTGGACGCGGGCGGCAGCACAAACGCCAGCTTTGATGTCTCCGGTACGGATACAATCCAGTTCAGGGCCTGCACAGACAGCGGCGAGACCGTCAATCTGCAGATCAGCAGTCTTGAGATGAACTAAACCGCGTTCCCGGTCCTCCGGGATCAGCCGGAACAGGACAGCATTCCCGGTCTTCCGGGAGGGATACAGCATAACAGAAAGGACCGGAACCTCTCCATTTTAACTGGAGCGGCTCCGGTCCTTTCATGTCTTTAAGGTTTACCAGATGATCATGGCGTCTCTGATCAGATCCCAGTCTTCGTCGATACTGAGCTGGCCGTTTTCGTCCGGAAGGATCCGGACGACCACGCTCCTGGCATCATCATAGACAGGCGAGGAGGCCATATTGTCCATGGCCTGGGCAATGGCGTTATAGACAGAGGCTTCATCCCTGCTGCCGCCGTTTTCAGTCAGGACCCGGCCGATCTCGGACGTGATCCCCTGCATGCTGAGGGGTTCGATGATCACCGTGACCGCGTAGCCCTCATTTGTGCCGGTGACATCATCTACGGTATATTTACAGTTCAGCATGTTCTTTTCCAGGGCTTTATAGATCTTTTCCACGTATTCTTCGGAATAATCGTTTGGATCCAGAAGGTATTTCTGCATGATGTAGCGCACATTGAAATCATGCTCCTGCCGGGCCTCCTCCAGATCCGCGTCATAATATTTCATGAAGCCCATATATTCCTGCTTATAGATACAGTCCAGCTCCGCCTGCAGCCAATGCTTCTGGGAATCTGCGGATTCCCGGATCAGGAAGGAGGTAAACTGGCGGTCCACCTCTTCGATATCGACGCCTTCTTCATCCAGATGGACGGCAGACCGGAACAGGCCGGTCAGGTCCTCCGTATTGAAACGGAAGGAACTTCCATCTTTGATGACATGGACGGTTACGGGGACCGCTTTCCGATAGAGCTCCCGGGAAGCCCGGTCCTTCAGGGAATCCAGATACAGGCCGGCGATCATTTCCATCTCTTCCTCTGTCGACGTTCCGTAAAAACCCTCTGCCGTGTCTTCCGCCTTGTTATAAGCTTCTTTATAAAGGGCGACCAGGTCGTCCGTGGTGACCGACAGATCGATCGGCCGGACGTTTACGGTAACGGCAAAACCGTCTTCAGTTTTCACAGCCCCTTCCGCCTCATATTCCGCCCCCCGGATCAGTTCCTCAAAAAAGGTATTAAAAGCGGCCCGGGATTCATCGGAGAGCTCCAGTGTTTTGATTTCCACGGAAGCGGCGCCGGCTTCGATCATACCGCCGTATGTCTCCCGCAGTGCGTCCGCGTCCGTTTTCATGGCATCGGCAGCCGTACTGTAATCATCGCTGACGGCGGCCCGGATCAGGGCAAGCGTCCTGTCAGCGGCATTCTCCTCCGACCAGCCTCCGCATCCTGTCAGCAGGATGGCAGCAGCTGTCAGGCAAAGGCCGGCCCTTTTATATTGAATGAATTTCATAAGTTATTATCTCCTTTACTGTTCCTAAGTGTAATGGTATTTATGTTTTCACGCAAGGGGGCCATGCAGGGGCGCGGCCGGCCTGACAGGGCGTCTCCCGAACCGGAAAAGGTGATTCTGTCTCCCCGATTTGATAAAAAGGCCTGAATAATGTACTATACATACTATACTGTAAGAAGCGGATTCCTAACGGAAGGAGGCAGGCTGTCGGGCCTGGCGGATATATATGAAAAAACAGTCCGGAAACAGAAAAGAAGACAGACATTCATCCTGGATCAGTCCGGTCCTGTTCATCGGATCGTCCCTGATCGCGGTCATTATACTGATCAATGTGCTGGCGTCTGTAACAGGAACGACCCTTTTTCATAAGGACCAGGCCGGAGAGGCGGCTACGGATACAGATACAGGCGCCATGGAATACGCGGAGAACATGACGCTGAACGCGGCGGATTATCTGAGTAACTACAGCGAAATCCCGGAACTGCTGCACATGACAGCTGATGAGACACGGACGGAGGACCTGGCCCGCTATACAGGTGACAGAGTCGAACTGGTCTATAATCAGAAAGCCTTCCGGATGATCAACAGAGGCAGGCCTGAACTGAATATTCTGGGGATCGGCCCCGGCAGCTCTGTCACACGTCTGGAAGAGACCATGGCGGAAAACGGCTGGGATTCCTATCCGACCGGAAATGCCAATGCCAATGTCAGGGCCTATACCCTGGATTTTGACGATTACGGTTATATTGCCGCGTTCACGACAGATGACAGCGGGGAAGGACCGGAAGAAGTCAGCGACTGGTGCCTTTTTTACTATGACAATTCGATCTCAAATGAATATCTGAACCGGATCAGGACCCTGCTGGGACTGTCCCGGACAGAGGAATTCGAAAGCTGTAGCCTCTCGAATCCCTGGACAGACAACCGCGCGGATACCTGGTATGCCCAGGCAGAGCTGCTCACCCAGGACGGCACCCGGATCCAGCTGCTGACAGATCCCGTCACCATGGAGATTTTCAAACCGGCCATCTATCTGACAAAAGCGGATGCCGTCAGACTGGAAAGCAGACAGAAACAGGCGCTGACAGAGGATATGAAAGGTCCCCGGGCAGAAAGCGACCCGCTGTGGCTGGACACAAAGGGACTCTTCCGCATGAAATATGAACTGTTCGGAATGACCTATGATGAGGTCAAAGATCTGTTCCGCGCGGAAGTGGAAAAGCCTGAAAAGTGGGACAAATGGGGCAAGCATATGACCTATTCCGAGGTAAAGTCGGGGAACAAGACATTTACCATCCTTTTCTATAAGGACAGGCTGGTCGCTGCCTTTATCAACCAGAAGTCCAAATTTGTGGATTCCGTCGTTTACAGGGCCGATACGATCCTGGGCATGGACCGTAAGGAATATGAGGACGGCTATGAGTGGAATGTGTATTCCGGAAACTGTATTTTCAGGGTCTTTACAGACGATGATGATTTCAGACAGTATTATCAGTTCAACGGATATAATAAGTAAGGGAGTCCCCCGGACTCGATAAGGAGCGGAAAGTATTGCTGGCACATCAGATTGAAGGCTTCAGACAGGAATTGAATTTCAGAGATCTGGGCGGATACCGGACCGGGGACGGCAGAGAAATACGCAGGGGCCTGCTCCTGCGGGGAGCCGCGCCCGGGGACATGACAGAGGAGGAACAGGAAAGGCTCTGTCATATGGGGATCCGGACCATTGTGGATTTCAGGAGTCAGGGAGAACGTGAGGAGAATCCCGATCCGCCCTTTCCGGATATTGCCAATGTCCATCTGTGCGCCATGACCGGCGCGGACGGAAGGGAGATCGATTATTCTCCCTCCATGCTGTTCAGGACAGCCCTGCGCTTTAAAGGCAGGAACAAGATCCGGGCTCTGATGGAATACTGCTACGAAATCATCCCTTTCGGCAATAAGGCCTATCAGAAGATGTTCCGTCTGCTGCTGGAGGAGCAGACGCCGGTGCTGCTGCACTGCACGGCCGGCAAGGACCGGACCGGTGTCGCGGCCATCCTGATCCTGCTGGCTCTGGATGTGGCGGAGGAGACCATCCTGGATGATTATATGCTGACCAACGAATACAGAAAGAGCCTGCTGGAGGGAGTTTATGACTCCCACCGCCTGCTGGACCGGATGAGCTCCAACGCCCACGCTTTCTTTACCATTCAGCAGGGCGTGATCCGGAGCGGGGCGGAATCCATGCTGGAAGCCATTTACCGCCGTTACCCCGATACAGATACTTTCCTGGAGAAAGAATACGGGATCGGCCCCCTGGAGAAAAAACACCTGAAGGAGCTCTATACAGTGGAGAGACGGTGAGAAAGACCGGAACCGCTGCCCGGACGGATCCCTGTCCGGGGCTTTTTATGAGAAATACGGGAGAATCAAGATGAAAAAAATAACCCTATTGCTGCTGACAGGGATCCTGGCGGCCTGCCTGCTGGCCGGCTGCGGAAAACATGACGGCGGGCAGGAGACTGCAGAGCCCGCTCCGCAGGATACGACAGAAAATGTTCCGGGCAAAGAAGAGGATACGGACGGAGGGAGCGGAGACGAAGGGCCGGATACCTCCGCGGAAGCAGTCCCCGAACCGGGACAGGGCGGTACGGACCAGGCGGCCCAGATCGCCGAGGCGGAGCCGGAACCGGAGATCATTGAGGATCCGGTCCTGGAGATTGACTGGAAAGAGCGCTATGTAAGCTGGATGAAGAGCCTGATGGATGAGAGCGGCAGCGTCGGCGGCCGTTTTTCCCTGCTCTTTATTGATGAGGATGATATCCCTGAGATCATCTGGAAAACAGATATAGAAGCTCAGGGAAGCCTACTGGTCACCTATGACGGTGATACGCTGGATGAACTGGCCGTATCGAGGACCGGCATGACCTATCTGGACAGCCGCAACCTGGTCAAGGATTACAGCGGTGAAGATCAGGTCATGTATGACAGGATCTATTCGATCCGGGACGGCAAATGGATCCTGCAGGCGGAAGGATCTGTGGAAGAAAAGACTGCGGAGGATGGCGCTTCCGCAGGGACCGGCCAGACGAAGCCGGGATCGGCAGTGCATAAGACCGTGATCATCTACACCTGGCAGGGCCAGGAAGTCGACGGAGATACCTATGACGCGAAACTGTCAGCTTTGTTTGAGCCTTCCGAGACTGCTGTACCGACTGTGTTTTATGACTACAGCACCATGATCGGTCTTCTGGAAGATGAGGAGGATCCGGACGCGGACCGCGAAGCCTACGCGGAGACCGTCATGGACGGGATCATCGGGATCCGGGAAACGGATATGGACCAGCCGGCCGCCGAAGAATGCGGTCCTTTTACACAGGGACAGATCGATGCCGCCGCGCTGGATGCCGGGGTGCGGGCAGACCGGGAGCGCAAAGGGCTCCGGATCTCCCAGCTGAATCAGAAACTGGAGGAGATGCTGGCAAAGAACGCGGGCCTTTCTTTCTATTCGATCCGGATGGATTCCGAAGGGAACGGGACTGCCGTCTATATCCAGGCGCCGGCCGCCGCGGATGAAGACGGTATGACGGCTGCCTTGGTCCTGCAGACGGAGGATGGAGGAGAGAACTGGACTGCCGCCGCGGATACCGTCGAGATGCCCGCTGCGGAAAGCGCCGGTCTGGATTCGACGGCTGCGGAAGAACAGACCGGGAACCAGGCTCCTCCGAAGGAACCGGCAGAAAAGACAGAGGAGGAAGCGGAACAGCAGGCAGAGCCGGCGCGGCAGACAGAACCGGAACAGCAGACAGAGCCGGAGAACAAACAGGAGTCCGGCCGGCAGGCAGAACCGGAAGACCAGCAGGCACCCGGGCAGGAAGCGCAGCCCCGGCAGGAAGACGGCGGCAGCAGTCCCGGCAATGACAGGGAGAATGTATAAGCGGAAAATACAGACAGAACAGGAGAAGGAATATTGAAAAAGATATTAGCGGTATGTGTACTGGCGGCAGTCATGGTACTGGGGCTGGCGGCCTGCGGCAAAAGAGCCGCGGACAGCGGATCCCCGGATCAGGAGGCGGTGGAACAGAAAACGGAAGAAAGCGCGGAAAAGAATGAAGATGCGGAGCCGGAGGAAGCTGACAGCGGCCTGTCAGAGGAAACAGAAACAGAGGCGTCTCCCGCTGGGCTGACAGAGGAAGCGTCGGCAGGACAGACCCAGGCAGCCGCGGCGGCAGATGACGCGATGACAGAAGATCCCCATCCGGTGGTGGCCATCGAAGTACAGGATTACGGTACCATCACCGTCGAGCTGGACCGGACCGCCGCGCCTGCCACGGTGGAGAATTTTCTGAATCTGGTGGATGCCGGCTTCTATGACGGCCTGACCTTCCACAGGATCATTGCCGGTTTCATGATTCAGGGTGGGGATCCCCTGGGCAACGGCACCGGCGGCGCGGATAAGACGATTCCCGGAGAATTCAGGTCCAACGGTTTTGACAATCCCATCTCCCATGAGCGGGGCGTCATTTCCATGGCCAGAGCCATGGATCCCAACAGCGCCAGCTCCCAGTTCTTTATCATGCACCAGGACGGGGATTACCTGGACGGCGAATATGCCGCGTTCGGCCATGTGACCGAAGGAATGGAGATCGTGGATCAGATCTGTGAGAATACGGAAGTCGTGGACAATAACGGGACTGTGCTGCCTGAAAAGCAGCCGGTCATTGTTTCCATTAAAAGAATTGAGTAAAAGAGTCGGGTAAAAGGGGAAAGAGAGCGCAATGAAGATAGCGGTAACTTATGATGACGGACAGATTTTCCAGCACTTCGGAAAAACGGAAAAGTTCCAGATCTTTGAGACAGACAATAACGGGATCCTGTCTTCCGTGATCGTCGATACCAACGGACAGGGACACGAAGCTCTGGCGGGCTTCCTGGCTGACCGCGGTGTTGATTCCGTGATCTGCGGAGGCATCGGCGGCGGCGCCAGAAGCGCCCTGGAACAGGCCGGGATCTATGTTTTCGGCGGCGTAGGCGGCAGTCCCGAAGCGGCCGTCCTGGCCATGCTGAACGGGACGCTGACCTATAGCCCGGGCGAAACATGCGGACATCATGACCATGAGGATGGGCACTGCTGCGGCCGCGTAGCCGGAAATGACCCCCATCAGGACAGCGGACAGGAGTATGGATGCGGCGGCTGTGAAGGCTGCAGCACCCCGCTGGACGAGATCACAGCCGAGACCCTGGCCGGCGGGGAGATCCTGCGGATGCTGGCGGAGCAGTTCAGCCAGGCACCTACAGTAGAAGCCTATTCGGCGGTCCTGCGCTGCCTGCGGGACAGCGTGGTATATATGGCCGGGACCATGCGGACTTCTGGTGAACTGGAGACAGAGACCTTCAAGCCGGATCTGGCGGATAACGGCCGCCATAAATTCCTGCCGGTCTTTTCCTCAGGGGAACTGGCGGAGACCGCCGCTCAGAAGGATTCGGTCATCCGGGAGGCGCCTTTCCTGGATACCCTTGCCCTGGCGGAAGCGGACAGTGAGGTCGCGGGCCTTGTTCTGGACGCCATGAGCCGGCCCTTCATTGTGGAGAAGGATCTGTTCGACGCCATCCGCGCCCTTCCTTCCATTCTGGCAGAGTGAGGCCGGAAGCCGGCATAATCATCAATAAATATTGAACCGATCCTTAAAGACCGCCTTTTTTCCTGCTCCGTGAAAAAGACGGTCTTAGCTTTTGCCCGGAATTCTGGGATACTCACACCATCAGGAACACATATAAACGCGGACGCCGCCAGGCGGCATGGAAAGTAAGGAAGACAGAATGTTCTCGTTATTCAGCAGCGGATATCAGATCGGTTTATGCATTATCATGATCATGCTGATCTGTATACTGGCCATGCGGGTCCGGGAAGGCCTGCGGGAATGGAAAAAGAATAACGCGGCTGCCATACAGCAGGATACAGCTGTGATCCTGGTCAAAGAACTGACCAGAGCGCCGGAAAGTCCCATGGCCCGTCAGGAGAGCCGGGTACAGCTTCCCCGGGCCGCGGCGACCTGTACCGTTTCCTTCGCTACAGAGCGGCACGGCGTACTGACGCTGGATCTGACAAAGGCACAGGCCCATCTCCTCCATGAAAATGAGCGGGGACTGGTCCGCTGGCAGGGCAGCCGGTTTTTGAACTGGCAGAAACAGTAAGAGAAAGGGAGATACAGCATGAGCCTCAGCAGAGAAGAACTGGAACAGAAGATCAATCCTTCCAAAGCCAATCCGGACGTCTTTTTCAAAGAAGTCACGAACGAGGCGGAAGCCCTGGAGCTGGTGGATAAAGCCCTGGAGGCGGAGATCGGCATGGTCGGCGAAAGCCGAAAAAAATTCATGAATGTCATCATCGGTATTGCCGTCGCCGCGACGGGGCTTGTCGTACTGCGGTCCAGGACCGGAGAGGGTATCCTCAAGCTGGCCATCACTATTCTGGCAGCGGTCCTGGTCCTGATCATACTGAACCTTTTCAGTCAGGTCCGCAGCTACCGCAGGATCATACAGGACGAAGAGGACACCAGGCGCCGCCTGGCCGAAGGCAGTATCAATGCCATGGATTTCCTGAAACAGTACAGGGACTATAAGCTGGAAGGCATTCAGAAAGCAGGGCTGACCGAAGAATTTGCCCGCTATGAAGAAATCTACAGACAGGAACACGCGTAATCAGATCAGATACCTCCCGGAATCCGGATCACTCCTCCCCGGATTCCCAAAGATATACTCCATAATTGCACTCCAAATGACCCAAAAGCCGCAGCAGGCAAACCTGCTGCGGCTTTTGGGTATGGCGGAAAGTGACCGCGCTGCAGCGCAGGTCATGGGGGAAGGTGATCCTGCTGCGGTTTTTGGTGTCCCGGCCGGCGCGCGTGTTATAATAGTGAGCAGATGTTTGATGACCGCGTTTGACAGAGGACAGGAGCGCTATGAGTAAAGGTGTTGTATTTGATTTTAACGGAACCCTTGTATTTGACGGGCTGCTGCATCTGATTGCCTGGAACAGGATCTTCCGGGAAATCACCGGGCACGGCGTCACGGAATATGAACTGGATACCATGTATAACGGCAAGCCCAATCTGGTCATCCTGCAGATGATCGCCCCGGGACAGGACCCTGCCTGGTATGAGGCCTATTCACAGAAGAAGGAAGCCCTTTACAGGGAAGAACTGAAGAATTCCGGGCTCGGCCTGGTCAGCGGTGCCTATGACATGTTTGCCATGCTGGGCAGGAACCGGATCCCCATGACCATTGCGACTGCGTCCATTAAGGAGAACGTAGACTTCTTCATAGAGAACTTCCATCTGGACGAATATATGGATACAGATATGATCGTTCTGGATGACGGCAGCTATACGGACAAGACCGCCATGTACGCGGAAGCCGGCAGACGCCTGGGCTGCGGGGACGATCTGCTGATCTTTGAAGATTCCTTTCTGGGCATCAGCGGCGCATCGGAACTGCCAGGCGCCCGGATCATCGCGATCGATAACAAGTCGCTTCGGACCTATGCGGACCGCTTCCCGGCAATCGTGAAGATCGTGAAGGATTATACGGAATGTATGGATACAGTCCGGGAAATGTGCGGATGCACCCTCTGAACCGGGGACCGTCCTTCCGGATCAGAGGGCGTGGTCCAGCTCATAGAAAGCGATCCGGCGGAGCATATCCTTATCGGGATTGAAAGGAGCCAGTCCCAGCTTGACGGGATTGGAGCCCAGCTCTTCGACGGCGTCGTTCAGGACTTCACGGATCTTTTCCTCCTCCTCGTTAATCTCACCGCAGGCTTCATGGAAGACAGCGCGGAAATCGTCGATGGAGGCAAAGCCGGCGGTGGAGAGGATATATTCCCTGTCTGCCGCGGAGGCTTCTGTCAGATAGCCTGCCGTGAAATAGGCGGTCGCCTTGCCGTGGGGGACCCGGAGCCGGATGGTAACAGGATAGCTCAGGCCGTGGGGCAGGGTGGTGGCAGTATGGGCTATGGCCATGCCGGCCATCATGGAGGCCCGCATCATATTGAGCAGGTCCGCGGTCTCTGCCTTTCTGCTGCCGCGGATGATCTCCTGGCTCCTGGCCCAGACCTTCAGGCCGGCGTCTACGCACATACGGCTGTAATCCGTGGCTTTGGTGTTCAGATAGCTTTCGATCAGATGGGTCAGGGCGTCAAAGGCCGTATTGCACAGGACAGAACGGGGCGCGGAAGCCAGATATTTGCCGTCGATCAGGGCAAGATCCGGGAAGATCTTGTGGGGGATGGACTTTTTGGTCTGCTTCTCCGGCATGGTCAGGACGGAGACCGCTGTGACCTCTGAGCCGGTGCCGCAGGTGGTGGGGACTGCCACGATCGGGATGGTGCTGCTGTCGCCGTCGGGGCTGTAAAGGTAGGAAATGTCCTTGTCGGCCTTTTTGATCATCAGGGCAATGGCTTTGGAGGCATCCATGGGAGAGCCGCCGCCGACGCCGATGACAAAATCGACCTGCTCCTGTACGCCCAGGTCCCGGGCTTTCATAACGGTATGGGTGGAAGGGTTTTCTTCTACTTCATTAAAAAGGACATGTCCGATGCCGACACTGTCCAGCGCGGCCGTGATATCCGCATAGGAGCCGTTGGCAATGGCGGAATGCCTGCCGGATACGATCAGGGCCTTTTTACCGAACTGTACAAAGTCCCCGGCGTGATTCATGACACAGTTTTCTTCTTCATAGACCCTTACAGGCATATAGAACATTGACATTATTCATCCTCCTACTATTGGTAATACAGAATGTAAACAGAGCAGCCGGCGGTACATGCATCAACTGCTCCGGCCTGTTCATATTGTAACATTTCTGATTCGGATTTGTAGCCGATTATGATATGATTATCAGGAAGGACGGATGATTTTGAACTGCCGCGCGGCAGCCGGCAAGGGGAATTCTGCAGGAATCGGCGTCCGGAGGATACAGTGCGGCTGTCTGCGGGGAGCAGGGCCAGTCAAAGAAAGTGAGGGAATGAACATGATCAGACATGCGGAAGATTGCAAAGTGGAAGACCGTGAGCATATGAGGGACGGTGACGGGACCGTCATCATCACCAACTATATCGAAGGCCCCGCCGAGCTGAATGAAAAGGGCAGGCTGTTCGCGAAGATCACCCTGAACCCCGGCTGCAGCATCGGCTATCATGTACACGATAAAGACGCGGAACTCTTCTATATTATGAAGGGAACAGCGGAATATAATGACAATGGCGAGATCCGTACCGTCAAGGCGGGCGACGTGACCATCTGCCCGACAGGCACAGGCCATGGCATCGCCAATAAGACAGACGAGGTCGTAGAACTCACTGCCGTCATTGTTTACGCGTAAATTCGGAGCAGATATCCGGGCATACGTATCCGGCGGCAAAACCGGACGTTTATCAAAATCGCGTTTTTGCGTATTACATCAGTAGAAAAGGAAAGACATCATGGACGTGACCTGTATCGGACAGGCAGTAGTAGACTGCATCACCATCGGAATTGACAAGTCCGGAGAAAAAGCGAAAGCCAGGAGCATTACCCTCAGTCCCGGCGGAGACGCCCTGAATGAATCGATCATTCTGGGCCGGCTGGGATACCGTGTCAGGACCTGCTGCATTACAGGGCCGGATACAGCGGGTGCTCTGATCAGGGATACATTGGAGAGGTCCGGCGCGGATCTGTCAGAGGCCATGGTCGTTCCCGGCCTGCAGTCTGTGGTGGCCGATATTATCGTGGAAAATGACGGTTCCCGCAGTTCGATCAACGCGGAGTCCATCCGTCTGCAGGACCGGCACATAGGGCCTTCCGCCATCCATGATACCAGAGTCGTTTCTCTGGCCAGCATGTTCCGGGCACCTCTGGACGATCCTGCAGCCAACGCCGCGCTGGCGGCTGCCGCGAAACAGGCCGGCGCCATCCTCTGCGTGGATACCAAGATTCCGGTCTTCCGAAAGATCACCCTGGAGGAAATGAAAGAAACCCTGGCGCTGACCGATTATATCTTTCCCAATGAGACGGAAGCGTCCTATTTCAGCGGGATCCCCCTGACCGGCCGCGAGACGCCGGAAGACTACAGCGCCATGGCAGACGCTTTTCTGGCCGCGGGTGTCAGCAATGTCATTATCAAGGCCGGGACCAGAGGCTGTTTCTATAAAGGGGAGCAGGGCTGTTTCATGGAGCCCGCCCTCTCTGTAAAGCCGGTCGTTGATACTACCGGTGCCGGCGACAACTTTGTGTCCGGTTTTATCGCGGGCCTGCTGGAAGGGAAAACAGCCCGGGAATGCTGCCGTTTCGGCACCGCCTGTTCGGCACTGAGCATACAGGCGGCCGGCGCCGCGGCAGGGGTCCGGAGCAGGGACCAGGTCGAGGAAATGTATCGGAAGCATTACGGGAATGGCGAAGGCTGACCCGTATCAGTGCCTGAAAGCAGGCGCGCGGATAAACGGCCGCCTGCGGTCAGCGGGCCCTGTACAGAAAAGGAATACAGAACAGGAAATGCCAAAAAGAAGCTCCGGCCCCGCCAGAACAGGCGGGACCGGAGCGATCTGCTTTACAGCCATTTTTTATATTTGAAGAAGAGCAGGCTGGCTACGATGATGAGCAGGCTGACGGCGATGACCAGCGGATACGCATAGGGAGATTCCAGTTCCGGCATGTACTTGAAATTCATGCCGTACCAGCCGACGATCAGGGTCAGGGGCATGAAGATGGTCGTGATGACTGTCAGGACCGTGACGGTGTTGTTCTGACGGACGGCCAGCTGGGACTG
>ONRU01000019.1 GCA_900320325.1 uncultured Lachnospiraceae bacterium | reverse complement strand
GTTATTTTTCTTATTTTCTTCCGGAACAGGATCCTTCTTTTCGGCCGCGGGCTTTTTGGGTGGATCCACATAATCCGGAACGGAAGCGTCCGCTTCCCATTCGCAGATATACAAAGTGGTATTGACGTCCATCTGGGTGTCATCCCAGGTACCATCCCCTTTGCCCACCATGAACTGGGCATAATTCTGGCCGTGGCCGCCCTGGCCGGCGCCTCCGTTATCAGGCTGGCCGCTGTCGGCATTCCATCGTTCATAATCGCTGTTCCCATAGGCCCACTGCCAGCTGCCTTCCACCGCTTCATCCGAATAGCCGAAGAAGGCCGTCTGCTGTCCGTTCCTGACTGCCAGCATATACAGAACGAAGTTTTCCTCCGCGTCATTAATGACGGCCAGATGACCGCCCATCTTCACGCAGTAAGCCTGGAGCTCCTGATAGGACATTCCGTATCCCTTATTGTCGACCAGGGCGTAGGCGTGACCGTTATAGCCTACGGCTGTGGGGTTCAGCCTTACCGCCTGCTCCGATACCTGGTTTGTCTCGATCAGATCCTCATAGGTGATTTTTTTATTTGTGCCTCCCGTACCGCCTGTTTCGCCATCATCACCATGATCGTCCTGACCTCCGGGATCTTCCGGATTTTCAGGGTCTTCCGGGTCTGCGGCTTCTTCCGGGCCGGAGGGGTCTTCCACTGTCACATCCTCCACAGAATCCGCAGGACCTTTCTGCTTACTTCCAAGCCCGTGCATAATCGTATATACCAGATAACCGGCCATGCCCAGAACCAGGATCAGGAGCAGTATGATGATCATGATCAGGATCCTGGAGCTGTGATCCTGTTTCCGGCCATTATTGTTGAAGCCGCCTGTTCCCGGATCCTGCCGGACCGGTCCCGCTGGATCCGATAGCCGGCTGCCTGCCGGGTTATCATCCGGAACCGGTCCGGATCCAGGCGCGCTGCCGCCATTGCCCGGGCGCATGCCGTTCTTCGTCAAATCATATCCGCATTTGCCGCAAAAGCGCGCGTCCGGTCTGTTAATAATACTGCCGCATCCGGGGCACCTCATGGCCATTTCCTCCTTTCATCGGAACCGGTATATCCTGTATACCGGTCTGGTGACCTGCCTGTAGACCTGTCTTTCGACCTGTCCGTCGACCTGTTTATCGATCTGTCTATTGACCTGTCTATCGATCCATCTATTGACCTGTCTATCAAACTGTCTGTATTTCCATCCCGCGTTATTACTGCAGGAGGACCGATTCCTGTTAATGAATGGTTCAGTCCTCCCGGAGGAACACGTCCGCTGTTCTTTCGGCTGTGATCTCCTGCTGCTCTTCCTCGCTGATGAGGGCCTGACCGTCTCCCTTCTGCGGGCCGTAACAGCCAAATCCGGCATGGCTGCCGCCCGGAATCTCCTCGGATACCGTATGCTCCGGCAGATACGCATTGCCTTTGAGCAGTTTTGACCGGTTCAGGACCCGGTCCTCGGATCCGTACATTTCCAATACGCGCAGATCCTTACCTAGCTGTTTTGTGGGATAGGCCCCCAGCAGGATCAGTCCCTGCACCTGCTCCCGGTGATCTGACGCGTATAAAGCCGCAGCGGCGCCTCCCAGAGAGTGGCCTCCTATGATCCATTCGGAATACGCGTAATTCCCGAAAACGCTGTCTGCCTTATCTATATCCAGGATGGCCAGATTACAGGGCATTTCCACCAGAAAACAGTCGATCCCTTTCGCGGCGATCTTATGGCACAGGGGCAGATAAGCCCTGTATTCCACCTTGCCGCCGGGATAAAAGACCAGGGCCCGGTCCTCTCCCGGCCCGTCCAGAAAAAGCCCTTCCGGAATTTCCTCTGTATACACATTGTCCAGGGATCCCATATACCCTTCCACCGACGGATCCGCGTGATAATAATCATGGACATAAAAAGCAAAGCCGGCCAGCAGGATAAGGATCAGTATGCCGGCGATCCCCGCCAGCAGTTTCAGTTTCTTCTTCATACCTCGAGCTGTTCCTTCAGCAGTTCCTCAGCCAGCGCGTAAGCCGGCCTGAACCAGGCCGTAAAATCATCCGGAGAACGCTCCAGCCAGGCCGCCAGATCTCCGATCCGGATCCATTCAGCCTCCGCGACTTCCCGCGGGTTCAGTGAAAAAGCGTCCTTTGCGAACCCTTCCGGCCCGCTGAAATATACAAAAACATGATCGATCTCATGCTCGCTGAGCCCGTCAAAAGGGGCAAAGTAGCGGAAGGTGCCTGTTTCATAGATCACATTTTCTCCTTCGCCCGAAATGTCAGCAGCATGATCTGCCTGCATAATCATGAGATCCGCCGGAACTTCCAGTCCGAGTTCCTCTTTCAGGCGGCTGACCAGAGCGTCCCGCATCTCCTCTCCCTTTCTGGGATGGGAACAGCAGGCGTTGGTCCAGAGTCCTCCGGAATGATATTTATCCAGTGCCCGCTTCTGCAGCAGCAGCTTTTTTTCTTTTCTGTCCGCGATGAAGATGGAAAAGGCCCTGTGCAGCCGGTTCTCCCGATGCACCTGCAGCTTTTCACCGTAGCCGATCTCCCGGTCATTCTCATCTACCAGAATAATCATTTCATTCATGGCCTGCTCTTTTCTCCCCGATATGCCGGATCTGCATGTATGGCGATCCGGTCTGCTGACGAACTCTTCCGATTACAAAAAAATCTCCTGTATATTACTATAGCATAGGCAAATGACATTTTTTTCTGATTCTGAAAATATCTTTTTCTAACTGGGATTATTGGGATGAGATTATTAAATGGAATTCTACGGATGGATTTCTTCTATTAGAAATACAGAATTAGAAATACAGAATCATGATAACCGTGCCCGGCAATTAAAAAAGCCACCACACCGAAAAGGAAATCAGTGCAGCAGCCTTTTGCATCTAAATGATTTTTGAAAACGCGGTTCCCCGCATTCCTGCCGGACAAGACCGGTAAATAATCTGTTCTTATATTAAAAATACTACTAAATAGCCTGTCTTGTCCAGTCAAAAATGCAATATCTAGTAAAGAAATTAAATTTTTCTAAAATCTAATATCACTGATCTTATCACTTCAGCGCGTCTGTATAGGCGCAGGCGCTCTCCGCTGCCGCGGTACCGAACACAACAACATCCGCGACCGCGTTGCCGCCCAGGCGGTTGCCGCCATGTACACCGCCGGTAACTTCTCCGGCCGCGAAGAGGCCGGGAATGGCTTTGCCTTTGGTGTTAAGGACTTCGCCGTTCACGTCGATCTTCAGGCCGCCCATCGTATGATGGATACCGGGCGCGATCAGAATCGCATAGTAAGGAGCCGTGCTCAGATCCGCATCCATGGCGGTCGTGCGTCCGAATTCAGGATCTTTCTGATTGGCCACTGCCTTATTCCAGTCCGCCAGCGTCTTGGACAGGACCGCCGGGTCGAGGCCGATCTCGCCGGCCAGGTCTTCAATGGTCGCGCCTTCCGTAACTATGCCGATTCCGAAATATTTCTCGACCGCTGCCACATTGTCACGAAGGTTCTGGTCGAAAATGACATAAGCGCATCCGTCTGTCTGTTTGATCTCAGCGGCGGAAACAAAGTCTCTGGTCTCCATCTCGTTGACAAAACGTTTGCCTTCCTTATTGACAAGGATGGCGCCGTTGCCTCTGACAGCTTCGGTGATCAGCATCCGGGTCCTCTGCTCCACAGTGGGATGCAGCTGGATCTGATCCATATCCACAACATCCGCGCCGACTGCCTGGGCCATCTTAATACCGTCGCCGGTGGCGCCGGGGGCATTGGTGGATACATAGCCTGCCAGAGCAGGGTTATTTTCAACGATCATCTGCTCATTGCCGCCGAATCCGCCGGTCGCCAGGATGACGGCTTTCGCGTTAATGGTATAATCTGCCGTTTCGGAGTTTGCCTTCACACCGACAGCTCTGCCGTCTTTCATAATAATCTCTGTAACTGTTGTATCATACAGGACCGGTATATTCTTTTCCTCCAGCTGCTTCTTGAAAGCGGAGACCAGATAGATACCTACAGCGGAACCGTCCTCAGGGGCATGGGCCCTGGCGTTTGTACTGCCGCCGGTGAAAGCGATCTTGGGCAGCTGCGCCCCGATGGAATCCAGCCAGTCAATGGCAGGGGCGGAACCCTCCGCGAGAGCCTGTACCAGAGCCGGATCATTGAGATTGTGTCCGCCTTCCATGGTATCCTTTACATACTGTTCAACAGTATCATCGATTCCCTGTTCTTTCTGATAATGGGTCTCTGCAGCGTTCATGCCGCCGGTCGCCCTTGTTGTATTGCCGCCGGCGTAAGGCATCTTCTCTACAAGGAGAACCTTTTTGCCTGCTTCAGTAGCCTTGATGGCGGCTGTCATACCGGCGCCGCCGGCACCAACAATGACAATATCCGCGTCCAGCTCTTCGGCTGTCTTTTCCACAGGTTCTTCGGTTTCTTCCTTCTCAGGCTTGGGAACGTCCGTAGCCGCCTCGCCCAGGGCTGTACTTGCAGCAGTGACCACGGCCATGCTGGTAACGGTGGCGCCGGAAATCGTATCCACGTCAGTATCCTGGGCTTCCATGATCCTGTCACCGACCATTTCGATGGCAACAGATCCGATATTTTCGGTCTCATGGTCACCGGTGACCTGAATATCCGTGATATTATGCTTATCCACTGTTACGCTGACATTCACATCACCGCCAAAGCCGCGGGCGCTGGCTTCATATGTGCCCGGATGATAAATAGCGGCTGCGTAATCATAGCCAAACCCGTTATCGTGAATCGCGCCGAAACAAATGACCAGTACGATCGACAGCGCGACCGCGATGATAGCTTTCATAATGTCCCTATTTGTTTCAATGTCTTTCATAACCTCTCATATCCCCTCTTTGCTGCTGATGATACTTCCGTAACAGACCGGCCGGTACGCGGCCGCTCCATATACTAATCATATTTTACTCACTTTGACAAAAATGTGTCAACCTATATGAAAAGAATATGCGCTTACCTGCTTTTCTGATCAGTTTTTTGACAATAGCCCGGAAACAGCCGAAAAATCAGATGCAAACTTTTTAAAAAAGTACTGGAAATCACAGATGGAAAGTATTATACTATCGTTTGTGCGGGGATGTAGCTTAGCTGGGAAAGCGTTGGCTTCGCAAGTCAAAGACCGCGGGTTCGAATCCCGTCATCTCACTATTCGTTTCTGTTGTTTCTGTTTTTCTGTTCTGTTTTCCCGTTGTTTTACGGATTTCTACAAACATTACTTTGCGGGAAATCCCGTCAGTAGATTGAGGACGGAACCGACCTGCTTTCATCCCTTCCGCAGAAAGCCGTAAGCTTTCCGTCCGCGATCTGCCAGGCTTCTCCCCAGACCTCCGCTTTTCCATCCCGGATCAGCACATAGCTGCCGTCGGGCAGGGCCAGAAATCTGCGGCCCCGGCTGTCCGCGTATGTAATATCATCGAACAGGCGCATGCCGTCCAGAATCGAATCCTTCAGCATCTGATAATGAGGACAGATATTTATGTCCGTCAATCCCAGTCCGGTCAGGAATTTCCGGTAGGCCGGATCAACTGCCTCTCCGGCCAGCTCCGGCTGGGCGTAGACTGTATCCGCCGCGTTCATGGTACCGGCGCTGATCCCTATGATGATGCCGTCAAAATCCCGTATCTTCTCCCGCAGGCCGATCCTGTGGAAAAAGGCGTTCTCCGTGGGCACATGCCCGCCGCCCAGAAAGACCACGTCATAAGAGTGAAGAGCTTCTGCTGAAAAATCTTTCGTACGGTCATCCCAGAGATCCAGGACTGACAGGCCAAGACCTGCGGCCCGCAAGGATCCTTCCATACTGTCCCGCATAAAGTCACAGGACTTCAGATCGGACGGAAAGGCGGAGATCACCAGACACCTTGCCTGCGGTCTCCAGTATCTTTCCACCTGTTCCGGAAAGCGGTTCATAGGATCCAGCCCGATCACGGTCCTGCTGTTGTCAAGCGGGCCAAAAGGGCTGCTGGTCAGAAAAATCGTCTGCATTGCACTGCTTCCTTATACTTCGACTCTGATCTTCTCGTAGGCTTCTTCCGTCACCCAGACCGCCACATTCTTGCCGGCGGTTCCGAACAGGCCGAAGCCTTCCTCATCAATGGTGACAGGCTCGATGCACTTTTCCATGACATCAAAGAACTGTCTGCCGGCAAACTTTTTGCCGATCTCCATCTTCTTGCTGCCGTCTCCGCTGTCCGACATCAGGACCGCGATGCCCGAGTCTTCATGTTCATCATCACCGCCCCGGGTCCATCCGACAATCGCCTGGTCATCGAAATAGTCCCTCTGCTCCCCGTACGCGTACAGCTTACGGATCATGACCATCTTGCCCAGGTTGAATACAGGGGCTGTGTCATTGGCAGGAATGCCGTAATAATCTCCATAGAATACCAGGGGGATTCCCTCGTTCCGGAGCAGGATCACGGCGTAGGCCAGCGGCTTGAACCATTCGGGCACAAAGGACTGCAGGGCCTGCCCGTTCTGGGTATCGTGGTTATCCACGAAAGTAGCCGAGTTTTCCGGCCTCTGCTCGGTCAGGCAGCCGCTGACCAGGTTACGCATATCGTAGGCGCCGTCGGAAATACCCGCGTTATAGAAGTTATAATGCAGGGGTACGTCGAACAGGCGCAGGGAATTTTCTGTTACATCCAGGTAGTGGAGAAGCTTGCCCAGCTCACCGCTCCAGTATTCACCGACCGCGAAGATATCCCGGCCCGCGTGCTCCCGGAATCTTCTGAGCCAGTCCCGGAAGAATTTAAAGCGGATATGCTTGACCGCGTCCAGACGCAGACCGTCCATATGGATCTGGTCATAATACCAGTTGCCCCATCTTGTAAGCTCTTCAATGACCTCCGGATTTTCCATATCCACGTTGGCGCCCATCAGATAGTCAAAATTGACGTTTTCCGAATCCGTCTCATTGACCCACTCTTTGCCTTCAAAGAGGAAAATCTGCTTTTCGCCTGTGGCCTCGTCCAGGTCCGTGCCGTCAAAATGGCTGCTGTTCCACTTGAAATCAGAATATTTATTATTTCTGCCGGGGAAATCAAAGCCTGTCCAGGCCTGGATCTCTCTGGGCTTGCCGATGGGCTTATTGCGCTCCGTAGGGCTCATGGGAGTTGCCAGGACGGGTTCCGTCCTGTCCGCGCCCATACGGTGGTTCAGGACGATATCCGCGACGACCTCAATGCCGTTTTCCTGGAAGGCGCTGACGGCTTCCTTATATTCATCTATTGTTCCGTATTTGGTCCGGACGGTTCCCTTCTGGTCAAATTCTCCCAGATCATACAGATCGTAGACGCCGTAGCCTACATCCGCGGAAGACGTTCCTTTATAAGCAGGGGGAAGCCAGACCATATCGATGCCTTTTTCCTTCAGCTTTTCCGCCTGGGCGGCGCACCGTTTCCAGAAGAGTCCGTCATCCGGCTGGTACCACTCGAAGTACTGCATCATTGTTTTATTATTCATGAGATTTTGAAACCTCCCTTTCACGGGCGCAGTATAACATTTTTTCTCAAAAAATCCAGTGAATATGTCGAAGATTTCCAATTTCATCAAATATTGGCTCCTTTATCGCAGGATTTGGCCAAAAACCGGCCCGGCATCCCCAAAATCATGTCAGCTGGTATAGTTATCAAAATATCCCTGTACCAGAACGACCGGGGTTCCCTTATCACCGGAACCGCTGGTCAGGTCGCACAGAGATCCGATCAGGTCTGTCAGCTGGCGGGGGGTTGTACCCTGGGAAGCCATGGACCCTTTAAGATCCGCGTCCTTTTTACGGATGCTGTCGGAAATGGCCTGACGAAGCTCCTCACCGGACAGATCCTTAAAATCATTATCCGCCAGATACTTGAGCTTGAGTTCATTGGGGGTACCGATCAGGCCGTCCGTGGAGGCCGGGGAAACGACCGGATCTGCCAGCTCCCAGATCTTGCCCTGGGGATCCTTGAAAGCGCCGTCTCCGTAGACCATGACTTCCACGTGTTTCCCGGTGGCTTCCATGATCTTTTTCTGGATCTCCAGTACCAGCGGCCTGGGATTCCTGGGGAAGAGCTTGACCTTGTCTTCCGTTGATTTATTGGACCCCAGCAGGCCATAGGCCTCATTGCAGCCGGAATCACCGATCGGCGCGTTCATGATATCGTCCAGTCCCAGCACGACCCTGGCACCCGCTTTCTGCAGAAGCCTCTTATTGCGTTTCCGGGTATGGATATCACAGGTCAGGACGGTATCCGTATAGTTCAGGATCGTCTGCGCGTGGTTGGCAAAGATAATCTCCACCTCTGCGCCGCAGTCTTTGATCAGCTGCTCATAATAGGCCACATAGTCAACGCCTGTGAACTCATGCTTATTTTCACCGAACAGACGGCGGTATTCCTCCAGGGAAAGGACATCACTATAGGGATTGATGCCTGCCTCGTCGATCTGATCCAGGCTGACCAGCTCATTGCCGACCTCATCAGAAGGATAAGAAAGCATCAGGACGATTTTCTTCGCGCCTTTCGCGATGCCGCGCAGGCAGATGGCGAAACGGTTGCGGGAAAGAATAGGGAAGATCACGCCGATGGTGCCGCCTCCCAGCTTGTTCCTGACATCCTCCGCGATGGTATCTACTGTCACATAGTTGCCCTGGGCTCTGGCTACGATGGATTCCGTGACAGCAATGACGTCACGGTCCCTGATCTCAAAGCCTTCATATTCCGCAGCTTCCAGAACGCTGTCCGCTACGATTTTGGCCAGATCATCCCCTTCCCGGATAATAGGGCAGCGGATGCCTCTGGATACGGTACCGACACGGCGTTCTCTCTTTTCATTAGACATATGTCTTCTCTCCTTCTGTATTATGCGTATTTGACCTCAGGCCGCTGGCCAGGCCAGCCAGATTTTATTATAGCGGACGAAGGGCAATGTATCCATTCTTTTTTCATCCCCTCCGCCCGGCCCGTTCCGTTCAGCGCAAAGAAGTATTCTACGCGGCAGTCCTGTCTGACCATAAAGCGGCGGCATTATTATAGCAATGACGTCAGACAGGAAAAAAACATTCTCCGCGGCAGTCCTGTATGAACTGCCACGGAGAGTGCGGTTCTTTCTCAAATATAATATTAAAATAAGAAGCTTCAGAATACATATTTCCTCATTCTCTCAAAAGCTTCCGTGACCCGGGAATAAGGCAGGGCCAGATTCATCCGCAGATGGCTGGGCCCGTGGAACATGCGGCCGTCCTGGACCGCCGCGCCCACTTTCCAGCAGGCTTCTTCCACCGCCTGCAGGTCCCGGCCATGATCGCGGCACCACTGCCCGCAGTCGACCCAGAGCATATAGGTGCCGTCCGGCTTTGTAACAGAGACACCATCAAAATTCTTTTCAATGAAGTCGGAGGCAAAGTCCACATTTCTTTGGATGACCTGCCGCAGTTCATCGACCCAGACCATGCCGTTGTCACTGTAAGCGCCGATCAGGGCGTGCATGGACAGGACATTCATATCATTATAATGGGACAGCGATGACTGTTTACGCACTTTTTTACGAATATCCGGAGCATAGATGATATGATAGCTGCCGATCAGGCCGGCCAGGTTAAAGGTCTTGGAAGGCGCGTACAGGGCGACCGTTCTCCCCTTCGCGTCCTCTGATACGGACTGAGTCGGGATATGCTGATGGCCGGCCAGTATAATATCGGACCAGATTTCGTCGGAAACGATCTTCACATCATATTTCCGGCACAGCTCTGTCATGGCCCGGATCTCTTCCTCCTCCCAGACCCTGCCGGTGGGATTATGGGGCGAACAGAAGATCATGGCAGGAATATCGCCTTTACGGAACTTTTCCTCCATATCCGCCAGATCCATCCGGAAAATGCCCTGCGCATCCCGGACCAGGGGACTGCTGACAATCTCATATCCGTTGTTTTTTAAGGTACCGGTAAATCCGATATAGGTGGGCGAATGAAGCAGGACTTTACCGCCATCGGGACAGAAGACCCGCAGCGCGCTTGCCAGGCCGCCCAGCACCCCGTTCTCATAGCCGATACATTCCTTTGTCAGGCTTTCCACACCGTTCCTGACCCTGTGCCAGCGGATGATCCTGTCATAGTATTCATCCCTGGGCATGTAATAGCCAAAAGCCGGGTGATTGACCCTGTCAATGATATGCCGCTGGATATCCGGCAGCACCGGGAAATTCATGTCAGCCACCCACATAGGAATCAGGTCAAAGCCGGGCGAGGGCGCCCCGGGAGCCATTTTGATTGAAGGATCGCCAATGGCATCGACCGCCAGGGCGTCATGCCCCTTCCTGTCCAGGATGCTTGTAAAATCATATTTGAAGCCGGTATTCGTGGTTCTGTCTGTCATGGCTGTCTCTGTTCTTTCCCCGTCTGTTATTTCAGTAATTTCCGGATCACATTTCCCTGTCATCCTTCCATCATTGTATCATGGAAAGGATCGAATGGCTTTCCGTTCCTGTTATTCTCTGGAACGTACCACCTTCAGGACCGCTGTCAGAATACCGCAGCCGATGCCGGCGACCGGCCAGATGATCCAGGATCTGTCCCAGCGGTTTGTCAGGAAGCTGTAAGCCAGGAAGATGGCGATCGCTGTCAGCCAGTAAATGGTCATGATGGCCTCATTGCGCCGGCTCTCCCTCTTGTTTTCTCTGGAGAATTCTCCCTCCTCCAGCAGGGATGCCATGGCTTCCATAATAATATTGGTACGGACGATCAGCAGAACGCCGACCGCGACCATGATCAGGAGCAGGCATACACCGATGATCAGGTACCATTCGTTCTCTCCAAGAATCATGGCAGTAAATATGGGAACACAGGAAAGGACGCAAAGCAGAACGCCGATAATCATAAATCTGACATGGCTGGGATTATATCTTTCCATACGGTCCCGGACCATTCCTTCTACGCCGTATTCCGTCTCCAGCGCTTCCTTGTCCATATAGTCAAAGGGCTTCATCTGCATACCATAATAGATAAAGATACCTACCGCTGTACCGACCATTATCATAAGTACCAGAACACCGATCCCGGCTGCCTGTGCTTCGCTGAGAGAAATCTTCTTCATTTCCTGGGCTCCCGATAAAAGGATCAGAAGGACAGGCGAAAGGATGCAGAGCATGACGCCGACGGCGATCCTGCCGGAAGCGACAGCCTTCAGCTGCAGGTACCGGTTTGCTTCCTCCATGGAAACACTGCGCAGAGGTTCCGGAATCTCCTTTGCGGGTGTCGTCACCTCCGCGTTCAGTTCCGCTCCGCCGGTGAGGGCCGGCAGTTCCTGCAGCTCCTCTTCGTCCTTCAGCAGCGTATCTGTACTTACATCAAACAGCGCGGACATGGCCAGGATCCTGTTCAGATCCGGCGTGGACTGCGCGCTTTCCCATTTGGAAATGGACTGACGGCTGACGCCCAGCTTTTCAGCCAGGTCCTCCTGAGACCAGCCGTTCCTTTTTCTTAATACTGTAATCTTCTCTGCAAGAATCATCTGAGCCTCCATTCTGCCCGGCTGTCCGCCGGCCTGCTTGTTTTCTTAATCAGAAAATACCCGAAAGCGCCCCAGCAGACCACCAATCAAGCCTTGCAATTTGTCAACCGGGGGTTGCAAAGCTGTAAAAGGGGCAGAATATATGTTATTACGTGTATTTTATATTGTTATATAGTCTTTTCGTGTAATATTTTCATGTGATGCCTTCGGAACACACTTCATGCTCCTGGCCCTTTCAATTTTTCCGGATATGTCCGGCTGCCAAAAGATTCCATCTCCTCCCGAAGGACCGCGGCAAATTTGGAGATGTGATAGGCATCCGCCGCCGCGTGGGAGATCGTAACAGACAGCGGCACCGTCACCCTTCCATCCGCTTCCGTATATTTTCCGTAGGCGATGATCGGGAAAAGCTGGGCCGGTCCCGGCGAGGAGGGCGCGTAGGATATGAAATCCAGCCAGGGCGAACAGCTCACACAGAAAAAATTAGCGGGCTGATGTTCCCGTCCCTTGATCCCCAGGCAGTCACCGTAGCGGGCCAGGACCCTTTCATACTCCTGATAGAAAGTCTCAAAATCCGGATTCCAGGTCGTCCACAGATCACTGAAGGTTTCGGACTCTTTATGAAATACAGTAAAGACAGGATGGACCTGATCCCAGATTCCCGGATTACCGTCTTCCATTTTGACCATCTTCATACAGTCCAGGCGGTTCACGGCCGCGCTGATGGCATAGATCATACAGCCGTAAAAACTCCGTCCGGCCGCTCTGCTGTAGGCCAGTACTTCCGTAACATCTGTTTTTAAAGTAACAGAATAGCCCACCTGCAGGGCTTCTGTATAATATTTGTAATGATAATTTCTGGGCCATTTGGCAAAATCTATGGGAGTGATCATAACCGCCTGCTCCTTTCCGGACCGGGGCCTGCCGCATGTGAGGTTCCATTAAGCAGGATTATTTCTACTATAAATATTATATCCAAAATGAAGTATCAGAGTACCGTTTTTGAATGAATCTCCAAAAATCCAAATATGTCTGCCGCTCCCTGTTCGCGCTTTACAATTGATGCTAAAATATTTCTTACAGCTTCATGCTAAAATGCTGCTGTAGCGTACGGACATGCTTTTGGCCCTATGAGCGCCATATAAACCAGAATACTCTGCGCATAATAATGAATGATTCATGCACTTCTATATGCGAATTCCTGATAAGGAGAAGTAAAACTTGAATACAACAACTCCGGAATCCCCCAATACCAAATATAAATATGAAGCCTTCATATCCTACCGCCATACGCCGAAGGATACACAGGCCGCAATATTTACCCAGCGGCATCTGGAGCATTACCGGATCCCCAAAGACATTCAGGAGAAGACCGGTATCAAAAAATTCAGAAAGCTCTTCCGGGATACCACGGAGCTGGCCGGCAGCAATGACCTGACGGCGGAAATTCAGGAAGCCCTTGCGTCCTCCCGCTTTCTGATCGTCATATGCTCTCCGAAAATGAAGGAATCTGTCTGGGTCCAGCGGGAAATCGATCTGTTCCTGAAGACGCATTCCTATAATGACATCCTGACGGTAATCACAGAGGGCGAACCTTTTGATGTCTTACCGGACGTATTAAAAAAAGGCACCAGGGAAATCACAGATGAGAACGGCCGGATCATTAAGACGATCATCGAAACGGAACCTCTGTCCGCTGATTACCGAAAAGGCAGGTGGATCTATTTTTCCGAAGAACTGCCCCGGATCGCGGCCCGTTTCCTGAACTGCTCCTATGATGACCTGGTCAGGAGAGAACGGACTTACCGCAGGCGCCGCAACATAGCCGTAGCTTCCTCGGTCTCCCTGGCAGCCATCATCATTATCTCCTATCTGCTCTGGTCCAACCATCAGATCCTGACGGCCCACCGGGAGAGCCTGCGTCAGAATACGCTGAATACGGCTGCCCTGGCGGAGAATCTGCGGTCCCAGGGAAGGGAATCGGAGGCCCTGCGGCTGGTCTGTGAATCAGCGGATTCCTTAAGCGGGAAGGAATACCGGCTGGCACCGGAACTCTTCCGCCAGCTGGAGGAAAGTCTGGATGTCTATAACGCGGACTACCGCAAAGATTACAGTACACTGGAAAATATCCGTCTGCTGCAGGCGGACAGCCGGATCCGCGCCGCCAGACAGAGCTCAGACGGCCGCTTCATCTGCGCGGTCGACGCGGACAATACGGTTTACATCTGGGACACATCCACAGCCCGCTGCACCTGTACCTATACACCGGAAGCAGCAGCGGATTTACCGGCACTGGCCCCTGCCGGCAATGATTCTTTCCTGCTGACTTCGGATAAAGAGGCCGTCCTGCTCAAGAGCGGCATGGACGAGCCTGTCTGGAGACAGTCCTGCTCTTCTACAGCCCTCGGTTCCTCCGTCCGGGCAGACGGCACAATCTGTCTGGTCTGCAGGAATGGTCTTACGACCCTGGACCGGGACAGCGGACAGATCCTGAAGGAGATTTCCTATGCCGAAATCAGCAAGAACTTTCCGGCAAATGTCGCCCTGCCCGCGTCAGAAACAGAGGACATGGCCTATAATAACAACGGTTTTATAGAGATCATTTCTGTCTCTGCCAACGGCCGTTATATAGCGGTCCGCTATACGATCCCCAATATGAGCAGCGCGTTTGCCCTGATCGATACGGAATCCCTGACTTTCACATATTTGCTGACAGAAGGCATGCTCTACAGCGCCGGCTGGACCTACCGGGTCCTGGATGACGGCTGTGTCCTGCGCAGCATTACAGCGCCGGCCGGAGAATCCTTCGAGCTTTATGATTCCAAAGGGGATCTGCGATGGGAAGCACTGCAGGAGGCACCGCTTCCTTCCCTTGCCCCTTCTGCCGGGGATCACACTTATATCGACAACCGGAAGGCCCTGCTCAGCCAGGACGGAAAAACGATCGCGGCTGTCTATGACGATATGTTCCTTATTTTTGACGCCGCTGACGGCAGGATCCTGTCCGCAGGCACCATGCCCTCCTTCGTCCGCGGACTGGCCCTTTGTGGTTCGGAATATCTTTGCTTTTCCGATCAGTGCCTGGCAGTCACGGGCGGCGCCGGTGATTCCGGCAGTTATGCCGCAGGACCGTCGGATTTTTCCCAGGCCCTGGTCCTGTCTGAAAAAACGAAAGAAGACTCTTCCATTCTCCTGGCTTATGTCAGGGATGCTTCCATCCTGCTCTATGGCCATCAGGAGCCGAACGAGGAGATCCGCTATCTGGATTCCGATCCGGATGCCCTGCAGGGTATGACACTGACAGATTCCTGTATGGCCGGCAGCCTGCTGCTCAGGATCTATGAACCCTCCGATAAGGGCGAAGGCGTTATGATCCTGTCAGACGGATCGACTGGCAGCGTCTTATGGACTGTACCTCTGCCGGGCCCCGGCGCGTCTGTCCTGTCCATGACAGGTAACGCGGCGGATGCCGGCGCCGTTCACAAAGACACTTCCTCTGCCGTCAGTGACAGTTCCCTCTATATAAAGACCAGCCCTGCCGACGGCCAGGATATCCTGTACCGGGTCTCCCTGGAAACCGGAGAGGCCGAAGCGATTGCTTATACAGGGGAAGCGCCGGAAGGAATCATTGAACAGACGAAAATCCTGGGCATCCGGGATCATAAAGTCTGGTACTGTACCAAAAGGACCATACAGTTCAAAGCTTATATAGACCTGGGCGTCTACGACCTGGAGACCGGGGACCATACACGGTATGAAGCTCCTATGGATAATCCCGATCTGTCCGCCGCGTCTCTGCTGGAGAACGGCAAGATCCTGCTGATTCTGGACCGGAAAGACGGAAGCGGCAGTCCGGCCAATGTTCCTTATCTTTGCGGTCCGGAGACAGACGAATGGCTGGAGATGGATCCTCTGACAGAATACTGCGGCGACGGAGACCGCTTCCATGCCGTTCAGGATCCGAAACGGAATCAGACCTTAATCTATAACACCTCCTGCAACCGGATCTGGATCTATCCGACCGGTGACCATGCAGGATCCCTGTCCGGTACACTGACACGCCCCGGCAATCCCATAGCGCATGTCAGCCTGTATAAGGATTGGATCCTTGTAGTCTGTGACAACGGAGATCTGTACAGATACGCGGCGGAGGATCAGCGTATTCTGGATTCTGTGGCCCTGCCTTCCGCCGGCGCGCTTTCCTCAGACAGTATCATGATCTCCGAATATGATGACAGCAATATCCTGGTCCGGGACAGCAGGTCCGGATACCTGGTCAATACCGACTACTGGTCCCTGCGTTCCGTGATCCCCGGCCTGATCGGGTATGAACCGGCCAGCCGCTCTTTCATCACAGAAGCCTGGGAAAGCGGCCCGGCCGCCATCATCCCCGCTTATACAGAGAGTGACCTGCTCCAAAAAGCAGGCAGTCCGGAATGAAATCCTTCATTCCCGGGCTGCCTGCTCTTTTGATCCGCAGTATTCTTACGCTTTGATCTGATTCATCTGCTTTTTAATTTTCAGTCGGACGATGTCTGCCGCGTTCTATTTACTCGTACCTTTCGTCAATTACGCGTTTTGTCTTCTTCTCACTTCTGGGAAGGACACCGATCTCAACGACCTTGACAAGAGGCGTGAAGCCGATCACGGACTTGACCTTCTGGGCGATCCTGGATGCCAGGTTCTGGAAATCGACGTCACCGGTGGTCTCCACATAGATACGCATGGTATCCTTGCCTTCCAGATGCGAAATACGGATTTGGTATTCGCTGGAGACTTCGGGGAAGTAACGGAGCACTTCTTCGATCTGGGCCGGGAATACATTGACGCCCTTGATCTTCATCATGTCATCGGTACGGCCCTTGATGACATCGATGCGGGGCCAGCAGCGGCCGCAGGCGCACTTCTCCGGAATGATCCTGGACAGGTCATGGGTCCTGTAACGGATCAGGGGCGCGCCCTCTTTGACCAGAGTGGTGATGACGATCTCGCCCCACTCGCCGTCCGGCAGGGGCTTCAGGGTCACAGGATCGATGATCTCCAGATAGATATAATCATCCCAGTAATGCATGTATTCGCTCTCACTGCAGTTGATACCGATGCCGGGACCGTAGATCTCAGTCAGTCCGTAGATATCATAGAGCTCAATGCCCAGGATGTTATGAATCCGCTCACGCATGGCCTTGCCCCAGCGCTCGGAACCGATCACGCCCTTTTTCAGCATGATCTTATCCTGAATTCCCCTCTTTTCGATTTCTTCCGCCAGCAGAAGCGCGTAGGAAGAGGTAGAGCAGAGAACCGTAGATTTCATGTCCTGCATCATCTGGATCTGCTTGTTGGTATTGCCGGGGCCCATGGGAATGGCCATGGCGCCGAGCTTCTCACAGCCGTTCTGGAATCCGATGCCGGCGGTCCACAGACCGTAGCCGGGCGTAATATGGATCCTGTCCTTATTGGTGATGCCTGCCACTTCATAGCAGCGTTTGAACATTTCTCCCCAGTCATCCACGTCTTTGGCGGTATAGGGGATAATGACCGGCAGACCTGTCGTACCGGAGGAAGAATGGATCCTGACGATCTCTTCCTCGGGGGCTGTCATCAGTCCCAGGGGATAGGCGTCACGCAGATCGTTCTTTTCGGAAAAAGGAAGCTTTTCAAATTCCTCCACCGAATTGACACTGGTGATGTTCTTCTCCTTGAGCTTCTTACCGTAAAAGCTGCCGGCGCTGACCAGGGCCTTGATCCTGTCATTGACCTGGGCCAGCTGTTTTTCGTTGATTCTCATACTCTGTTTTCCCTCCTGCATATAGTAAGGAGCAGACTTTTATTTCTGCTTCTTCTTATCTTTATGTTCCGTGTAGATCACGGCCAGACCGCCGTGGGCGGTCTCTCTGTACTTCTCATTCAGATCCAGACCTGTCCGGTACATGGTGGCGACCACGTCATCAAAGGAGATCTTCCTGGTAGCGTACAGGAAGCGGGACAGGTTGACCGCGCTCAGGGCACGCATGGCGGCTACCGCGTTCCGCTCAATACAGGGAATCTGCACCAGGCCGCCGACCGGATCGCAGGTCAGTCCCAGATTGTGTTCCATGGCAATCTCAGCCGCGTATTCGATCTGGTCGATGCTCAGCCTGTACAGCTGGGCTACAGCGGCGGCGGCCATGGAGCAGGCGCTGCCGATCTCAGCCTGACAGCCGCATTCCGCGCCGGAGATGCTGGCGTTGGTCCGGATGACATTGCCGACCAGTCCGGCTACCGCCAGGGCGTCCAGGATCTCCTCCTCCGGGAATCCCCGGTCCTCCTGCATATAGTAGAGGATGGAAGGCAGGACGCCGCAGCTGCCGCAGGTAGGCGCCGTGACCACCAGATTTTCCGCCGCGTTCTCTTCGCTGACCGCGTAGGCATAAGCCGCGATCACGCGGTTCATTGTAACATCCGCGCTCTCGTTATAACAGCGTTTTTCAAAAAGATACTTGGCTTTCCTGGACAGATTCAGTCCGCCGGGCAGGATGCCCTCTGTCTGCAGGCCCCGCTCCACCGCGGCGCGCATGGCCTGCCAGATGGTCCGCAGATAATCCCGCAGCTGATAGCCCTCCAGGATATAGATCAGCTGGATAATACTGATCTTCTCCTGATTACAGAGAGATACGATCTCGGAAAAAGTGTTCTGCGGATATAATTCCTTATCCTCTTCAGAGGATTCATTCTCAATACGGATGGACCCGCCGCCGATACTGAAGATCCTGATATTCGCGATTTCCTTACCGTCTTTGAAGGCTTTGAAGCGCATGGTATTAGGATGGGGCAGGTCTCTGGTCTCCCGGTCAAATACGATCTTCGCGCCGGGCAGTCCTTCCAGTATGGCCTTTCCGGTACCGTGCCCTTCACCTGTAAAGGCAAGGGACCCGTACAAAGTGACCTCATAGGAATCCGCGTCCGGATAGCGGCTGCCGAAAGTCTGCGCAGCGTGATAAGGACCGACGGTATGGGAGCTGGACGGACCGTTACCGATCTTATATACACTCTTTATGGTCTTCATCAGAGAGGCAGCTCCTTTCCTTCCTTCTTCCACTCCAGGAATTCGGCGGTTGCCGTAAAGATTACATCACCGGAAGAATTGAGCGCTGTCTCCAGGGAATCCTGGATCACGCTGACAATGAAACCGACGCCGACGATCTGCATGGCGATATCATTGGAAATACCGAACAGGGAGCAGGCCAGAGGTACCAGAAGCAGGGATCCGCCCGCCACACCGGATGTACCGCAGGCCGAGAAGGTGGAGACTACACTCAGCAGGATGGCCATGGGAAGCGATACCGGCACGCCTGTGGAATTGGCGGCTGTCAGGGCAAAGGTGGTGATGACTGTTGCCGCGCCGTCCATGTTGATGGTAGAACCCAGCGGAATCGAGACAGAATACATGTCTTCATCCAGGCCAAGCTCCTTGCAGAGCTCCATATTGACGGGAATATTTGCCGCTGAGCTTCTGGTGAAGAAAGCGGTCACGCCGCTCTGACGGATGCACTTGAAGATCAGCGGATAAGGATTATGCCGCAGGGTGATGCCGACGATCAGCGGGTTGACGACCAGGGCCACGATCAGCATGGAAACCACCAGGACGAGAACCAGTTCTCCGTAAGTGGTGAAGATTTCCAGGCCGCTTGTGGATACAGCCTCAAAGACAAGGCCCAGAATACCGAACGGGGCACAGTTGATGATCCAGCGGACGACCTTGGAGGTTCCCTCCGCCAGATCCTCCATATCCTGCCGGAGACCGGGACGGGCAGCCTTGAGGGCAATACCAAAGACCACAGCCCAGAACAGGATACCGATATAGTTGGCGTTGACCAGAGCATCCACCGGGTTGGCGATGACGCTCATCAGCAGATTCATGACGATCTCGCCCATGCTGCCGGGCGCGGTGTAGCCCTCCGCCGCGTCAAGTCCTGCCAGCGTAATGGAGACCGGGTGGATGAAATTGACCAGTACGGCTACGATCGCGGCACAGAGCGTGCTGAACAGATAAAGAAAGATGACCGTACGGAACTTTTTCATATTTCCGCCCCTGGCATTGGCCAGAGAGGACGAGACCAGTACAAAGACCAGCAGCGGCGCGATCGCTTTCAATGCGCCGACAAAGAGCTTACCGAGGACCCCGATCCAGGTCAACCCCGGCAGCGTCAGGCCCAGAATGGCGCCGATGATCAGGCCGATGCCGATCCGTACCACCAGACTTAATGAGTTCCATTTTTTTAACATGCTATTCCCCCTTTTGCTGAAAAACAGATTAACAGCTCCTATATCCGAAAACAAAGCGATGGGAAATACCGCACAGTTTTCGAAATCATTTTTATTATATCTGCCGGTAGTACCATGTTCAATCAAAAACTATATGCCGTTATTTAGTAAACGCTATATAGTTATTGTTACAGACGCGCATAATCAAACGCTTTCAGGTTCAGCTCCATAAAAGCAGGTTTGATCAGTCTTCCCATGGCGTTTTTGATGTCTTCCTCCGTCAGGCCGATCTGGCCGGTCCGGATGGCAGCGCCCAGCAGGACCATATTCAGGACCCTGGGGCTGCCCAGGGCGTCGATCGCTTCCTGACCGTCTACGACCAGGAGCTTGTCAGCCGCCAGATTCTCCCGCAGATACGAGATCATCTCGCTTCCGTCATAGGAGGAGCCTGTCAGGGTAGCTGTGGTAGGTTTCACAGGCCTGCAGTTGGTGATTACAGTCCCGCCCGGCTTCAGATAATGCAGCATGCGGACCGTCTCACCGGGCTCAAAGCCCAGGATCACATCCGCCTGCCCGCTCCGCAGCAGGGGCGCGTGCATGGAATCACCGATCCGGAGATTGCTGAAGACATTGCCGCCTCTCTGGGCCATGCCGATGGTCTCGGCACTCATGACACGCAGTCCTTTCTCCATGGCGGCCGCCGCGATCAGCTTGGAAGCCAGGACAGTCCCCTGTCCGCCGACGCCGCACAGCACAATGTTTTTGTTAACAATATTCTTATTAACAATATTCTTGTTAACAATATTCTTGTTGACATTATTCTTATCGATCGTATTAGTCATGGCAGTCACCTCCAATCGCCTGGACTGGGCAGAGCTGGGCGCAGAGACCGCAGCCGGTGCAGAGTCCGGGATCGATACAGACCTTACCGTCATTGATCACGATGCCGGGGCAGCCGATCTCTCGGATACAGCGTTTGCATCCGATACATTTATCCTGGTCTACAGCCAGGGGCCTGCCGGGTTTGACCAGGGCGATGCAGGGCGACTTAAAGATGATCGCCTTGACACCCTTCTGCACTGATGCCCGCTTTACGGCATCGACCGCCTTGTCCAGCTCCAGCGGATTGACCGTTTCTACAAACGTAAGACCGATGCCTTTCAGGACCGCTTCAATCGAGACTTTGCTGACCACCTCGCCCATCATGGTCCTGCCGGTACCGGGATGGGGCTGATGGCCGGTCATGGCCGTAGTGGAATTATCCAGTATGATGACCGTCATTTCCGCCTGATTATAGACCGCGTTGATAATACCCGTGATCGCGGACGCGAAGAAGGTAGAATCACCGACAAAAGCAAAAGCGTTCGTATCCGGTTCTGTGCGGAAGACGCCCTGGGCGATATTGATGCCGGCGCCCATGCAGAGACAGGTATCGACCATATCCAGAGGCATGGCGTTGCCCAGTGTATAGCAGCCGATATCTCCGCAGAAGATGGTCTTCTTTCCCTTCATGGCTGTTTTGACCGCGTAGAAGGAAGCCCTGTGGGGACATCCGGCGCAGAGGACCGGAGGCCGGACCGGAATCTGCGGGGGTTCCGGCATGGCGGCTGTTTCCGCGGCCGCCCTATCCAGAAAACGGTCCAGGGCGGCAGCGATCAGGTTGGGAGAATTCTCTCCGGCGTTTGCGGCGTCACCGGTCAGCTTGCCTTTGATCACCACTTGCAGATGATATTTGCCCGCGATATAGGTCAGTTCCCTTTCGATCACGGGATCCAGTTCCTCAAGGACCAGCACTTCATCCAGATCCTGCAGGAACTTCACAGCCAGCTGCTCAGGGAAAGGATGGGGCGTCGCCACCTTGAAGATCCTGGGCGCGTCCGCCTGCTCCTGCAGATTGTCCAGGGTCAGGGCCAGACTGACGCCGCCTGCCGCGATACCCTTTCTGACAGCCCCGCTGCCGGCAAAGGAACCCCGCTCCGGAATCATGGCGTTCCGGCTGTATTCAGAGAAGACTCCGGCCAGTTCCACGTTCCTGGCCTCGATCTTTTTATGATTGGCAAAGGAAAGGCGGGGGAAAATGACCCAGCGGGAGGAATCCTTTTTGAACCCGTCCGCGCTGTGATGTACATACTCGTCCTCATCTTTTACTTCAATGGAAGCATAGGCGTGGCAGATCCGGGTCGTAGGCCGGAAAAATACAGGCGTGCCGTATTTCTCAGAGAATTCATAGGCCTCCTGAATCATGTCATAGGCTTCCTGGACGGAACTGGGATCAAAGCAGGGCAGCTTGCTGAAATAAGAATAGTGCCTTGTGTCCTGCTCTGTCTGAGAGGAAATGGGGCCCGGATCGTCAGCGACCAGGATGACCATGCCGCCCTTGACGCCGATATATTCCAGGCTCATCAGCGGATCGGATGCAACATTGAGGCATACCTGCTTCATGGTGACCAGGACTCTGGCGCCCGCGTAGGCGGCGCCGGCCGCCACTTCCATGGCGGACTTTTCATTGACGGACCATTCCACATATGTGTCCTGTGTCCGGTCTTTGGCGATCGTTTCCAGGGTTTCGGTGGAAGGCGTTCCCGGATAGCCCGCCGTCAGGTTCACACCTGCCGCGATGGCCCCGCGGGCAATGGCCGCATTTCCCATGAGGAACTCTGTATGCATGTTTACTTCCTTTCTCAGCTCAGACCGGAGCCTGTGATTCTATCCGGCCGGAGCGCGTTCGTTTTGTTCTTTCTTTTTTCCATACCCGCAAACGGATCCTGAAAAAAGCATATGATTAGTATACTCCAGCGCCAAAATCCATGCAATGCGGGAAATCATACGGTCAATCATTCATCAAAAATCGGAAAATGCAGAAATCCGGCCTGCACAATCTTTTTTTGAAGAGTATAATGAACTTAAGCAAATCAACTACCGCTGCAATAACTGCAGCAGACAGGAGGTAAGATGAAAAGACAGGCTGGTGTATTGATGGCAGTCAGCAGCCTTCCGTCCAGATACGGAATGGGCTGTTTTTCTGTCGAAGCGTATAAATTCATAGATTTTCTGGCAGCGTCGGGACAGTCCTGCTGGCAGATTCTTCCCCTGAGTCCCACCGGACACGGGGAGCCCTGTGATTCCCCCTACAAGGCTTATTCTGCCTTCGCGGGCAATCCCTACTATATAGATCTGCAGGCCCTCATTGAAGACGGCGCCCTCACGCAGGAAGAGTGTGACGCAATCGACTGGGGCAGCGATCCCTCCACTGTTGACTACGACAAGATGGACGAGCACCGCATCAAACTGCTCCGGACCGCCTACGACAGGACCGATCTCAGCACGCATCCGGATTTTGTCCAGTTCTGCGCGGACAACGCCTGGTGGCTGGATGACTATGCCCTGTTCATGTCCCTCAAGGATTTCTTCGGCGATATCCCGCACCAGGAATGGCCCGAGGATATCCGCATGCGCTGGGGCTTCGCGTTGGATTACTATAATGAACATCTTTACTTCGATATAGAATTCCACAAATACCTGCAGTACTATTTCTTCCGCCAATGGGAAGCGGTCAAGAAGTACGCCAATGAACGGAATATCCGGATCGTGGGTGATATCCCGATCTATGTAGCGCCGGACAGCGCGGATGTATGGATCCATCCCGAACTCTTCCAGCTGGATGAGGAGCATCTGCCGCAGGCCATCGCCGGCTGTCCCCCGGATGCCTTTTCCGCCACCGGACAGATCTGGGGCAACCCGCTATACAGATGGGACTACCATAAATCGACAGGCTACAGCTGGTGGATGTCCCGCCTCTATCAGAATTTCCGCCTCTATGACATCATCCGTATCGACCACTTCCGCGGCTTTGACCAGTATTATTCGGTCCCCGCGGGCGCGGAATCTGCCCTGGAAGGCCATTGGGAAGACGGTCCCGGCATCGACTTCTTCAACTGCATGAACTGGATGCTGGGCCATAAGGATATCATTGCCGAAGACCTGGGCACCATGACCCGGTCCGTACGCAAGCTGGTAAGGGAAAGCACCTTCCCCAATATGAAAGTCATCCAGTTCGCCTTCGATCCCGAAGATCAGGGCGCTGCCGGGGATTACCTGCCCCACAACTATAACCGCAACTGCGTGGTCTACACCGGTACCCATGACAATGATACCCTGGCCGGATGGTTCAAATCCGCGTCGCCGGAAGTTCAACAGTTAGCCTGTGCTTATGTAGGCATGCCGAACCTGAAGGCTTCCCAGGCCGCTGACGCATTTATCGGTCTGGCCATGATCAGCCACGCCAATATATGTATCATTCCCATGCAGGACTGGCTGGGACTTGGTACGGAAGCCAGAATGAATGTACCTGCCCGGCAGGCAGGCAACTGGGCATGGCGGATGAAAGCCGGTGCCCTGACGAAGAAACTCGGTGAGAAGATGCTGCTCACGACCCAGGTCCACGGGCGGCTGAACTGGGATAATTTCTGATGCCGTGAACTACCCACCGCCTGCGCTATCCGCTAAGAGGCGGGGGCTTCGTGCCGCTTACGCGGACACAGGGCAGACACATGCCCGCTGCCCGGTTTGACCC
>ONRU01000017.1 GCA_900320325.1 uncultured Lachnospiraceae bacterium | reverse complement strand
GCTATTGGTTTTCGACAATAGCAATATAAGCATCCGAACACTGATTACTTTCATGAATATATGGAGGAATCAAAAAGCTACTCTACTGTCGGATCCCATTAACCCAACTCCTGATCAATTAAGAGCTTATCAAATCTGGAAGTCAAGATTTTCCAGCAATATCAGGGAATACTTTTCTAATAAAGAGAAGGCAATAGAAGCTCAATACAACAAACTAATTACCAAAGCAGAAAAATCATGTCCATATGCAAAGAAAACATCTGACATCACACTTTTGCTTAGGAAAATCGTGGAATCTGGATTTACCATTTCCACATTGTACAATTATACACATAGTCCAACAGACGGCCCCGGTTTTACTTTTATTGTCAGCGAGCTACTAGACCCGCCCTCAGAAGATGCAGCCCATCTATTTGCACAGTTTTTATCTGAGATAAAGCATTTTTCAAAACTGGGGGCAAAAGTTTACACAGAATTGCAATTACCTGAAGATTCTTTACTCATCACGTATTTTATTCCTGTAGCCTCCTTCAGCATAATTAAAGACCAATTAGATGATCTGCTGGAATATCGAAGGAGCGTTGCAAACGGAAATAAAAATGAGTTTTCGCGGGACTCATTTGAGACAAGTTTTGCAAACAGTTTGAAGACTGATTATTGCTATATTGAGGATGAGATAGCACGATACAGCGATCGCTAAAACAAGAAATTGAGATTAGTGTTGACATTTTATTGACAAAGAGAGCGGGAAGCCTTTATTTATAGGACTTCCCGCTGTTTTTTAATTATTCGAACTCAATCGTGCCGGTGGGCTTGGCCGTGATGTCATAGAGGCAGCGGTTGATGCCAGGGACCTCGTGGGTGATCCTGTAGGAGATCTTATCCAGCAGATCCCAGTCCACATGCTCGATGGTCGCGGTGACCGCGTCTTTGGTATTGATAGCGCGGATGATGCAGGACCATTCAAAAGCTCTCTTTCCGTCCTTGATGCCGGTCGCTTTGAAGGGCGGTACGACTGTGAAGTACTGCCAGACTGTCTTGTTGAGGCCTGCCTTCGCGAACTCTTCACGCAGGATGGCGTCAGACTCCCTGACCGCCTCCAGTCTGTCACGGGTGATGGCGCCGGTGCAGCGTACGCCCAGGCCGGGGCCCGGGAAAGGCTGACGGTCTACCATGGACTCCGGCAGTCCCAGGGCTCTTCCGACCATGCGGACTTCGTCTTTGTACAGAAGCTTGACGGGTTCTACCAGTTCCAGCTCCACATCCTCAGGAAGGCCGCCCACGTTGTGATGGGCCTTGATGCCGTCCTTGGACTCCAGGATATCAGGATAGATGGTGCCCTGGCCCAGGAAGCCGATGCCGGTCAGTTTGGAAGCCTCTTCATCAAAAACTTTAATGAACTCGCCGCCGATGATCTTTCTCTTCTGCTCGGGTTCCTCAACGCCTGCCAGCAGATCCAGGAAACGGTCTGTGGCGTCAATATAGATCAGATTGGCGCCCAGCTGCTTCTGAAATACATCGATTACCTGCTGGGACTCGCCCTTTCTCATAAGGCCGTGGTTGACATGGATACAGGTCAGCTGCTTTCCGATCGCTTTGATCAGAAGGGCTGCTACAACGCTGGAATCCACGCCGCCGGACAGGGCCAGGAGGACCTTGCCGTCACCGACCTGTTTCCGGATCAGCTCGACCTGCTCGTCGATGAATTCCTTCGCCAGTTCCGGTGTCGTGATCCTTTCCATGGAATCGGGACGTACGTTGCTCTGATAATATTCTGCGATGTTAAAATCTGCCATATGGCTCTTCTCTCCTTTACCAAATAATTCCCCCCGCGGTTCTCCCCGCGAGGGGAACTGTTGCATCATTTGTTTCCTGTAAGCTGAAGCCGCAGCTCCGCTCTTTTTTTCTTCTGCCGGGCTGCATGCTTGGTCTTCTCACTGGAAGCCGGATCCGCCAGCCTCTTCTCCGCTCTTTTCAGAGCTTCTTTAGCGCGTTCTACGTCGATCTCTTCGGTCCATTCCCAGGTATTGCAGATCATTCTGCAGTAATTGTCGACCATGGTAAGCATGCCGCCTACGCAGGCCGCCTCACGTCTGCTGCCGTCCTCCATGATGACTGCTGCCCTGCCGACGGAAATGGCGGAAATATAATTGATGTGTTTTGCCAGGATGGCAACTTCACCGTCGATCGTACGGCAGGAAATCATCTGGGCCTGTCCGTCATAGACAATTCCGTCAAGATCTGCGATATGCAGATGGAAGGCTGCTGCCATAGCTGTACCCTCCTTCCTTTACTTCTTGCCTGCTTTTGCGAATACGTCGTCGATGGTTCCCGCGAACAGGAAAGCAGACTCGGGAATGTCATCACATTCACCGTCCAGAAGCATCTTGAATCCGCGGATCGTCTCCTTCAGCGGAACGTACTGGCCTGCCATACCGGTGAACTGCTCCGCGACGGAGAAGCTCTGGGACAGGAAACGCTGGGCCTTACGGGCTCTGGCGACGGTCAGCTTGTCCTCTTCCGACAGCTCATCCATACCCATGATGGCGATGATATCCTGCAGCTCTTTGTATCTCTGCAGGATCCTCTGTACGTCACGGGCCACCTGGTAATGTTCTTCACCGACGGTCTCGGGAGACAGGATACGGCTGGTGGAATCCAGCGGATCGACCGCGGGGTAAATACCCTGGTTGGCGATGTCTCGGGAAAGAACGGTGGTCGCGTCCAGATGGGTGAATGTCGTGGCAGGCGCAGGGTCTGTCAGGTCATCCGCAGGGACATAGACAGCCTGTACGGAAGTGATGGAACCCTTCTTGGTGGAAGTGATCCGCTCCTGCAGCGCGCCCATTTCCGTAGCCAGTGTAGGCTGGTAACCGACGGCGGAAGGCATACGGCCCAGCAGCGCGGATACTTCGGAACCTGCCTGGGTGAAACGGAAGATGTTGTCAATGAACAGAAGGACGTCCTGCTTTTTGACATCACGGAAATATTCTGCCATGGTCAGACCGGTCAGGCCGACACGCATTCTGGCTCCCGGCGGCTCGTTCATCTGGCCGTAGACCAGGGCTGTTTTGTCGATAACGCCGGATTCCTTCATTTCGCCGTAGAGGTCATTGCCTTCACGGGTACGCTCGCCGACGCCTGTAAATACGGACAGACCGCCGTGGGCTGTCGCGACGTTGTGGATCAGCTCCATGATCAGGACGGTCTTGCCTACGCCGGCGCCGCCGAACAGGCCGATCTTACCGCCCTTGGTATAAGGGCAGATCAGGTCAACGACCTTGATACCGGTCTCCAGGATCTCGGTAGCAGGCGTCTGATCTTCATAAGCGGGAGCCGGCCGGTGGATCGACCATTTCTCCGCAGTCTGGGGCGCGGGCATTTCATCTACAGGCTCGCCCAGCAGATTGAATACACGACCCAGGCATTCTTCACCGACGGGAACCGAGATCGGAGCGCCTGTATCGACAGCGTCAGATCCCCTGACGACTCCGTCGGTTGAACTCATGGCGATACAGCGGACAACGTCATCACCGATCTGCTGGGCTGCCTCTACGACCAGACGTCTTCCGTCCACGTCGATCTCGATGGCATTGAGCAGGGCGGGAAGTTCACCTTCCCTGAAACGGATATCCAGGACAGGTCCTGTTACCTGTATCACCTTTCCAATATGTTTATCACTCATACTAATCTCCAAACTATAAATGCCTTATGCTCAGGTTCCCTCAGCACCGGCCACAATCTCCGTGATCTCCTGTGTAATGCTTGCCTGACGGGCACGGTTGTAGTACAGACCCAGTTTGTCGAGCATTTCGCCCGCGTTCTTGGTCGCCGCGTCCATGGCTGTTCTTCTGGCCGCCAGTTCGCTGGCGACAGACTCAAACATTGCACCGCTGATCAGAGCCGCCAGATACTGGGGTACGATCGCATCGAATACTGTTTCACTGTCAGGCTCATACAGGATCAGGCCCTTTGCCTTTACTCTTTCCGCGTCCTCGGCTTCCGCCTTGAAGTCGGAAAGGGGCAGGAGCGATGACTGACTGGGTCTCTGTGTCAGCATGGAAATGAATCCCGTGTAGCACAGAGCGATATGACCATATTCTCCGTTCTTATAGGCGTCACAGATAATATTGGCGATACTGAAGCAGTCGCCGATATTGACATTCGCCACCTCCGCGAAAGCGTCCGTGATCATATTGACCTTTCTGCGTCTGTAGAATTCCACTGCCTTTTTACCAAGGGGCAGGACATCATATTCCTTGCCCTCTGTCAGCTCCATCATCTTCTTGAACAGGTTGGAGTTGTATCCGCCTGCCATTCCCCTGTCGCCGGCAATGACTACATAGAGCCATTTCTTGTTCTCAGAGGCTGTTGAATATACGGAGGTGAATTCGGTATTGGTCAGGGAGATATCCAGCAGTGTATCGCGGAGCATCTTGAACGTAGGCCGGGTATTGTCGGCCCGTTCCTTGGCCCTGCGCAGCTTGGAAGCCGCGACCAGCTGCATTGCCCTGGTGATCTGCATGGTGCTTTCGATGCTCTTCATACGGAGCTTTACAGCTTTCATATTAGAAGCCATGCGTTTTCCTCCTCATATCCCTGTCAGATCCGGTATCCGCGGGGGATCCCGGTCCGGATCGGGATATCTAACAATGCTTTTATCTGGTCTTCTGGAAAATCTCCAGATATTCTTCCAGAGCTTCCTTCAGGTTCTGTTCCGCCTTCTGGTCCATGGCTCCGGTGGAGCGGATGGTCTGCATGGCGGCCAGGCCTGCGGCGTTGGTATCCAGGAACTGATAGAATCCTTCTTCAAAGTCATGAATGTCGGTAACTTCGATCCTGCCCAGATAGTCATTGATGACCGCGTAAAGGATCGCGACCTGCTTCTCTACAGGGATCGGGGTGCTCCGGTTCTGCTTGAGGACTTCCACGATTCTTTCACCCTGGGCAAGACGGGCCTTGGTATCCGCGTCCAGATCGGATCCGAACTGGGCGAAGCTGGCCAGCTCTCTGTACTGGGCATAGACCAGTTTCAGGGTACCGGCGACCTTCTTCATGGCCTTGATCTGGGCATTACCGCCGACTCGGGAGACGGAAATACCGGGGTTGACCGCCGGCATGATGCCGGAGTGGAACAGCTCGGTCTCCAGGAAGATCTGTCCGTCGGTAATGGAAATGACGTTGGTCGGGATATATGCGGAGACGTCGCCTGCCTGGGTCTCGATGATGGGAAGGGCTGTCAGCGAACCTCCGCCGTTCTCATCGGAAAGCTTGGCCGCTCTTTCCAGCAGACGTGAGTGCAGGTAGAAAACGTCACCGGGATAGGCTTCACGTCCCGGCGGACGGCGGATCAGCAGGGACAGGGCCCTGTAAGCGACCGCGTGCTTAGACAGATCATCATAGATGATCAGGACGTGTTTGCCTTTGTTCATAAAGTATTCGCCCATCGCGCAGCCGGAATAGGGAGCGATGAACTGCAGCGGGCTGGGCTCGGAAGCTGTCGCCGCTACAACGATGGTATAGTCCATGGCGCCGCCTTCCTGCAGCTGGGCAACCAGGTTGGCCACTGTGGAACGCTTCTGGCCGATGGCTACGTAAATACAGATAACATCCTTATCTCTCTGGTTCAGGATCGTATCGATCGCGATGGTGGTCTTACCGGTCTGACGGTCGCCGATGATCAGCTCACGCTGTCCGCGTCCGATCGGGATCATGGAGTCGATGGCCTTGATACCGGTCTGCAGAGGCTCTTTAACGGGCTGGCGGGCAATGATGCCGGGCGCTATGGTCTCTACAGGCCTGAACTCTGTCGTACTGACAGGACCGTCGCCATCAATGGGCTGGCCGATCGCGTTGACAACACGGCCGATCATGGCCTCGCCTACAGGCACAGATACGACTCTGCCTGTGCGCTTGATGGTCTGTCCTTCACTGATCCCCTGGTCAGTACCGAAAAGCACGATGGAAACACTGTTTTCTTCCAGGTTCTGTGCCATTCCGAAGGTGCCGTCCTCAAACTCCAGCAGCTCGCCGGCCATACAGCCTGTCAGGCCGCTGGCTCTGGCAATACCGTCACCGACAGTCAGGACTGTGCCTGTTTCTGTCTGTTCGATCGTATTCTGATAGTATTTGATCTGGCTCCGGATGACCTTGGATATTTGTTCAGGTTTTAATTGCATTTTTACATCCGTCCTTTTTTATGCTTCTGAAGGCTGCCCGGGGCAGCCTGATCTCCAGGTAAAGGAGGCCCTTATAATACGACCTCTGTCATCCTTCTGCGTACGCCTGACAGGCGGCCGGATATGGTGGCGTCGTACTGACGGCCTTCCAGTTCCACCTTCATGCCGCCGATCACGGCGGGATCCGTCTTCTGTATTAAAAGGATGTTCTTACCGCTGATCTGTTCCAGCCTGGCCTCCAGGGCCTTTGCCTGGGCAGCGGTGAGCGGTACGGCAGCCGTCACGACTGCTTCCGCAATATTATGATCTTTATTATATCGTTCCCGGAACGCTTCGCAGCATCCGAAGAATTCCCGCATCATTCCCTCTTCGCAGAGGATCTTGAGGAAATTTACGATATAGGGCATGGCCTGTGTCCCAAAAGCCTGATCGATCAGAGAAAGCCGTTCCGCCTTGGCAATGGCCGGCTCGGAAAGCAGGCCTATATATTCCGGATTCTCCCGGAAAATGTCGCGGATCTGCGCCAGCTCCCCCATCATTTCAGAGGAGCAGTTCTCTTCGACCGCGAGATCATACAGGCTTCCGCCGTAAAGTTCGGCAGTTTTTGTCATGACGCCTCACCTACATTCTCAATAAATTCATTGATCAGAGCCTGATGGTCCTTTTCGCTGATTTCACGCTCAATGACCTTGCCGGCCAGATCCACGGCAATGCCGCCGATCTCGTTCTTGAGCTCATTCACTGCCTTCTTGCGTTCCTGTTCAATATCCGTCTCAGCCTTGGCCTTAATGGAAGCGGCATGCTTCTCCGCCGCGGCGACGATCTCTTCGCCCCGGGTATCCGCTGCCTTCTGGGCTGTCTGGATAATCTCATTGGCCTCGGCTTTGGCATTGGCGATACTGCTTTCATATTCCGCCTTCATAGCCTCCGCCTCAGCGCGGGATTTTCTGGCAACTGCAAGTTCCTCATCAGAAATGGCCTTGCGCTTGGCGATGACCTCCTTGATGGGCTTGAGCAGGAATTTACGGATCAGTACGATCTGGATCAACAGGTTGAGCATCTGTGCCAGAAATGTCCATGAATTAATGGCTACTAATCCCTGTGTCACTTTATTGTCCCTCCTGTTCTGATGAACTGTACGGCGTTTACTCCAGGAAGCCCATGAACATGCCGGGCGCTACGAAGATCAGAAGCAGACCGGTAACGAAACCGTAGATACCGGTCGTTTCCGCAAGCGCAACACCAAGAAGCATGGTGCTGGTGATGTCCGCTCTGCTCTCAGGCTGACGGCCGATGGCTTCCAGCGCCTTGGCTGCCGCGTTACCTTCACCGATACCAGGGCCTACACCTGCGATCAGAGCGCAGCCCGCGCCAATTCCACATCCTGCCAGGGCAATACCACGTGCGAGAAACTGAAAATCTGTCATTGTTATTTCCTCCTGATTATTTTTCTTTCGTAAAGAGATTCTACCGCAGCCTCTTTCCGGGAGGCTGTTCCTGTTCGTTACCGGCAGACGCCGGCGCGAAATTCATTGTATCCGGCCCCCGCGGGGACCTTCTTTGACCTGTTCCGCAGCGTCAGCTTTCCGCCGCCTGGGAAATGAACATGATCGTCAGCATGGTAAAGATAAATGCCTGCATGACGCCTGAGAACCAGTCAAAATAGACACCGGCGATTGCCGGAATACCGACATCCAGGATCGGGATACTGGCAAGCACTTTGCCGACAGCGCCCGGAATCAGTCCGAACAGGGCTGAAGAAGCCACTGCCAGGGCCGCGTAGATCAGGGCGTTGATGACGACACCTGACAGAATGTTGCCGAAATGACGGCAGGCCATACTGATGGGCGTGAAGACCTCTCCCAGTATATTGAAAGGGGTCATCAGGAAAATCGGCGTCGTGAAGTCCTTCAGATATCCGAGGATACCCATTGATTTGATCTTGTTGGCGGTGATCAGAATGAAAACGATGATGGCCCAGGCCAGTTCTGTCATCAGGTCAGCCGTCGGGCTCCGGAAGCCCAGCAGACTGATCAGGTTGGATATGACACTTGTTGAAAACAGAGCAGCCACCAGCGGGATCAGCCAGTCCATTTTGGTGCCGCCGGTGTTATCGCGGACCAGATTGGTGACCAGCTCGACCAGCCATTCCGCGACAGCCTGCCGTTTTGAGACGTTTTCGACCTTGAGATTCCTGGTCAGTATGATACAGGTGATCGTAATGATGGCCATTACGATCCAGCTGACTACAAGTGTTTCCGTCAGCTGCCAGACCCCGAGATATTTGCTCAGGAATGGAACATTAATCTCTGCCAGTATCTTCGCGCCAGTAATATCAACATCCATATACTCTCTTTTCTCCTTTCCTCCTTATTCCAACAGTTCCGTTCCGAGTTCTTCGGGACCAGTATGATCCGATCCGTCCTCAGACTTTAATGATTCCCGTCAAATGCAGGACCTTGATCAGGATCCCCGGCAGAAACAGCGGAATGATCCCTGAAACAGGATTAAAGCAGGGCGCCACTATGGCAATGATGATCCACAGAAGCTGGGCCAGCGTCCGGTTCCGGTAGCTTGCCTTCAGAGTATTGAAAGCCCTGTCCCTGTCCGCCTGATCCTGGGTCCCGCCCGCGTCCGTTACGGCCTGGACGGTCAGTCCCATGAAAAAGAAATTAGCGACAGCGACAGCGCACCCGGCGGCCCCGCCCAATATCACTGTATAATCAAAAGGAACCGCCTCGGGAAAGGCACTGTGCAGTCCGAAAAAAACCGCGCACATGATAACGGTCCCTATGACTGTAGCCATTCCAATCCTGGCAGTTTCCTTTTTGATCGCATCCTGAACGTGCATTCATATTCTCCTTTGTCTTAAACAATTGTCCCGAAAGCGGACATCTATTCATATAGAAAATAAAGCACTACTGTTATTCTAAATTAAAGATAAATCAAATGCAACAGAAACACCCCGACACGATTTGTACAAAATTAATACAGCTTCTGAAATATTCTGTCACAACCGACAAAATAAGGCGCAAAGTTCTGTATACAATCTACAATAACAGGAGAAGTCTGACCTCTGATTTCTTTTTCCTGTCCGGGTTTCTGCCGTTATTTGACAGCTTGTCTGATTTCTGCCGTCATTTTACGATCCGCCAGGGTTCTGCAGGTTCCCGACAGGGTAAATGACAATGGAGAAGTTCAATGTTACAATAGATATAATTATGCCCTGCGGTCCGGATTTCGGACTGCGGGCGGATGCTGTTTCCAGCCGGCTGAAAATGTCTGTAAAGCATTCAGATTGAAAACAGAAAGAAAATATTGGAACAGGACAATATCGGAAAAGAATATTGGGGCAGGACAATATCATATGATGAAACGAAATAAAACAAAACTTCATTCCGTCGCGGCGATTCTGCTGGCTGCTCTGCTGGCTGCCGGCTGCGCCGGGAAGACCGGTAATCCGGCCGCGGCTTCTACGGGCGCTTCCGAAGCCGCCGCGGCCGCCTCATCCGCTCCGGCTGTCGAAGAAGCGCCACCGGAATCCGCGGAAGAGCCGGAAGACAGGACACCGGATTCCTCTGATCCCGGGCTCCTGGAAAGCCGGGACGGAAAGAGCTATACGGAAGTGGAGATCACAGACTCTGAAGGCCGTTCTGCTGACAGCAGCGGAACTGCCGAAAAGAATTATACCGTGATGATCTACATGAATGGTTCCGGTCTGGAAAGCGGAGCGGGCGCGGCTTCGGAGGATATCCGGGAAATGGAGGAGGCAGGCATTGATTTTAACACCTCCAATGTGGTACTCATGACCGGCGGCAGCAGCGCCTGGCAGTCCGGTATACCCGCTGACCGGGATTGTATCCTGGACCTGTCCAGAGATCCCGATGACCGGATCATTGCCGAAACAGCCGGCCCCGCCAATATGGGGGACGCGGGGACACTGGCCGCCTTTGTCAATTACTGCACCGAACGCTTTCCCGCCCGCCATTACGGCCTGCTGTTCTGGGGGACCGGAGGCGGCCCTGTCTGGGGCTTTGGCTCGGATGAACTGAACGGAGGCGACGGCCTTCTGCTTTCGGAGATGCGGGAAGCCATGGATCATACGGTTTTCAAAAGCCATGCCCGCCTGGACTGGGTCGGCTTTGACGCCGACATGATGGCTTCTGTGGAGAATGCCGTTTTGTGGCGCAATTATGCCTCCTGCATGATCGCTTCTGAAGAAGTGGAAGCCTCCTGCGGCTGGAATTACCGTTTCCTGGACATTCTGAATACTGCTCCCTCTGCGGCGGCCTTTGCCGACAGCGCTGTGGGCAGCTGCAGGGCTTATTATGATGAGAACATATCCGCCCTGCACCATCCGGACCTGACGCTGTCCGCGGTCGATCTGGACCGGCTGGACCGGGTGACCAACGCCCTGGATACGCTTGTACAGCCGGTCATGGAAGATCTGCGGAACGGCCGTTACAGCGATATCCGCGCATGCCGGGACCGGGCCAGGTTCTTCGGCGTCAGCCAGGCCGAAAGCCGGGAAACAGGCTGTGATCTGGCCGATATCGCCGACCTGGCCTCCGCCTTCAGCGATCTGTATCCGGACCAGGCGGATCTCCTGTATCAGGCCTGCGAAGGCATCCTTCTGGCCAGGACCGCCAACATGTCGGGTACCAGAGGCCTGTCTGTATATTTCCCCGGTTGGAACCGCAGTCTTTATGATGCCTGCGAGACCGTCTCCTACAGCAGTTTCGCGCCCGGCGAGGCTTACCTGAGTATGATACAGCTCTTCATGGAAGAGGCTTCCGGCGGGGACGGAACCGACTGGAATCTGCCTTCTTTGGAAGAAGCCATCAGCAGTGAAGACGGCTATACCCCGGTCCTGGAACTCTCTCTGACCCCGGACCAGGCTTCGGCTCTGGCAGACGCTTCCTACAGCATCCTGCAGAAGACCGGGCCGGGTACTTTCCGGCCTGTCCTGACCGATGTCCGGATTCCTCTCTCCCGTGATGATACCATGTCTGTTCCGGCAGATCCTCTGCTGGTCCGGGCTTCCAATCCTTACGGACAGATGGAGGATCCCTGGTATTTCAGGGAGACGGTCATCCGCGGCAGCTATGTGACCTATAAAGCCCCGGATCTGCTCCTGACAGAGGACGGAGCTGACAGCGGAACAGAGGCAGCTCTGATTACGGAAAGGAATGGTGCTTCGTTTACGGTGAAAACGGTCAGCCGGAAGATGGAATCCCCTTTCCCCATTGGCAGAAATACAGCGGACGCTGCAGGCTATACCGCCATTGCAGATGCCCAAAGTACTGCTTATACAAGACCTGCGGACAGTGCCAGCCCCTGGTATACCTGGTCCTCCTCTCCCCATCAGGGACAGGAAAGCCTGGGATTGCGGAACGGCCTGGCATTGTCCAGAGAACCCGTCTCGTCGTTTGAAGGGCAGTTCCTGGTCCAGCTGATCCTCACGGATCTGTCCGGCAATTCCCACGCCTCAGAGGCAGTTATTCTGCCCTCTTCCTCTGACAGGGAGGAGGATCCCGCCGCGGCAGACACTTCGGAAACTGCTGATACCTCAGTAACTGCTGATACCTCAGTAACTGCTGACACCTCGAAAACTGCTGATACCTCAGTAACTGCTGATACCTCGAAAACTGCTGATACCTCCGGGGACGCTGCCGGAGATAAAACGGAGGATGACCGGAACAGCACAGATTCTGCGTCTGCCAAGACCGGTGTTTCACAGGACGGCGCTTCTGATGATCAGACTTCTTCGGAACAGGCCGGGCAGGCGGACACGGTTCCGGCGGTGGTCTTTACAGAACCTACACCGGTCGATGTGGAGACCAGTTACGGTTCCCTGCATTTTATGGTTTCAGCGGACCACGCAATCCTGCTTTCTTATGAGGGACAGGACAGTGCCCTGACCATCCCCGCGGAAGTGGAATCCATACCTGTCACTGAGATCGGAGACGGTGAAAGCAGCTGTATCCACTATGTTTTCGACGCGGATACGTATACCCTGCCGGATCAGAGCAGTCCCGACGCGCTGGCCCCTGAAATGAGCGTTCCGGGCATGCTCCGCCAGCTGGTCATTCCTGACAGCGTAACAACGATTCACGCCCATGCCTTTGAAGACTGCATCAGCCTGGAATCTGTCCAGCTGCCCGCTTCCCTGCAGACACTGGAAGCGTATGCTTTCTACGGCTGCAGCTCCGTCAATGCTTATTCCATCAGTGCCGATAACACAGCCTTTAAGACTGTTTCAGGCGTGCTCTTCAGCGCTGACGGAAAGACCCTCTGGCTGTTCCCGGCCGCCTATGATACGACCGGCCAGTCATTGCTGCCGGCTTCCGGTCAGTCACCGGATTCAACGCATGTCCCTTCCGATCATGAGGCACTGCCTCTGTATACCTATACAATTCCGGAAGGAACAGTCCGGATCGCTGACTATGCTTTTGCTGATTTTGACAGATATTATGACGATCTGAGCCTGGTCCTGCCTTCCACACTGGAAACCATCGGCCGGGGCGCTTTTGAAAATACCGCTGCCCTGTGCCAGATCACATGGAACGGCGGACTGCAGACCATAGGGGAAGACGCCTTCCGCTGCTGCTCCCTGACAGAGCTTGCCCTGCCGGATTCTCTCCGGTCTGTCGGCAGCCACGCTTTTGCCGGCAACCCGCTCGCGTCCGTACCGGTTCTGCCCGACGGCCTGACGGCAGTCGGCGCCGGCGCCTTCGACCCTACCGTCAGGCGGCCGGATTCCTCGGGCGGCCACAATATCCTGTCCTGCGATACCCTGCAGATCGGCAGCGCCATGACAGATCTGGATCCCGCGGCATTTGCCGGCATTCTGTTCCGGAGCTTTTCCGTATCAGACTCGAACCAGGACTTTTCTTCCAGAGACGGCTTTCTGATGGACCGGGAAGGCAGCAGCCTGCTGCAGTGTCCCTCCGGTGCCGGGCCGGAAGCGGCTGTTCCCGAGGGAACGGTTTCCATTGAATCCGGTGCCTTTGCCGGCGTTTCGGGCCTGACCGACCTGACCATTCCCGATTCCGTGACGGAAATCAGCGATACTGCTTTCAGTGAAGATCCGAAGGCAGCCTTGCCTTTGATCTTCCATTGCAGCTATTATTCCTATGCCGCGGAGTATGCTTACGCCCACGGTATCACAGTCGTTTCTGAGTAAAAAACAATGTTTAAATACATCGCATAATAACAAAGTATAAACGTGTGCCCGCCGGGCACACCAAAAAGCAGCAGCCTTCCCAGAGCCGGGAATGCTGCTGCTTCTTCTTTTTACGCATTATGCTGTTCTCTATATCTGCCATGGAATGGTCAGCCGGACTGTACTCAGACTTTCCCGCGGATCCGCAGATCCGGTCTGTAGATACCGATAATCTCCTCCAGGGTCCTGGGGGTATAGTCCAGCCGGAAGGCACCGACATTATAGGCTTCGCACTGGATGCCGGCCCATCCCAGGAATCTTTGAAAGCGCTCCTCCATCTCCGCGACCCGGGAATTGTGGGTATGTCCGTACAAATGAATCCCGCCCTGCCGGGCGCCTCTGAAAAAGGGCCTGAAATAATGGCAGAGCACCAGATTCTGTTTTTCTCCGAAGGCCCGGACCGTGATCTGCCTGTAGTCTGAAACATCTTCAAAGAAGCTGTCAAAGACCGGTTCCCGCAGATCGTGATTGCCCCGGATCAGGTGCTTGTGTCCCTTCAGACGGCGCAGGATTGCGGCCGCATGGGACATAGAGGAAAAAGCGCAGAAATCACCCACGATGAATACATGATCCCGGTCGGTCACCCGCTCATTCCAGCGGCGAATCATCTCCGCTTCCATGGACTGCAGGGAGTCCCAGGGACGATTGTCAAATCCTATGATCTTCCTGTGGCCGAAATGAAGATCGGCAATAAAATATACTTTCATCCGATAATCCCCCTTTACAGATACAGGCTGAATCCCATTGGGATAAGTATGACCTGGTACTCATTATGATTTCCCCATGATACTTATTACAAATAGGATCTGATCCCCATTACAAATACGATCAGGAACAGGACAGGCAGAATCCAGGTCAGATAGAAACGCATCCAAGAAGCAACTTTCATTCCTTTTCCGGTATTCGCTTCTTTTACGAAGTTGTCCCATCCCCATCCGATTTTCCGGGTACAGAAAATGCAGAAGATAAAGGCGCCCAGAGGCAGGATCAGGTTGCTGACCAGAAAGTCCTCCAGATCCATGATAGATGTACCGGGTCCCATGGGCTGGATTCCCGCCAGCAGATTGGGGGCCAGGGCGCAGGGTGTCGCCAGGACCAGCATCAGGAAGGTATTGACCAGGCAGGCCTTTTTACGGCTCATGCCGGTCAGGTCCCGGAACATGGCAATGATATTCTCAAAAACGCCGATAACCGTGGACATGGCCGCAAAGGACATAAATACGAAGAAAAGGGAACCCCATAAACGGCCAAGCCCCATATGGTTGAATATATTGGGCAGTGTTATGAAGATCAGGCTGGGCCCCGCGTCCGGTTCAACGCCATAGGCGAAGCAGGCCGGAAAAATGATCAGTCCGGAGGTCAGAGCTACAAAGGTATCCAGCAAAGCAACATTGACAGACTCTCCCATAAGGGAATGGTCCTTGCCGATGTAGCTGCCGAAAATAGCCATACCGCCCATACCGACGGACAGGGTAAAGAACGCCTGGTTCATAGCTGACTGGACCACGTTCCACAGGCCGGCTTCCCGGAGCTTCGCGAAATCCGGCTTAAGATAGAAGGAAAGTCCCTCGCTGCCGCCGGGCGCAAGAATGCTGTTAAAAGCCAGGATAAGCATGATCAGGATCAGGGCCGTCATCATGAACTTGGTGATCCTCTCAACACCCTGCTGCAGACCCATGGAGAGAATGAAAAAGCCGGCAATGACCGAAACTGCCATAAATCCCCACTGGCGGACAGGTGACGCCATCATATTGGCGAATTCAGCGGCGACGCCGTCTGTATCCAGCCCCGTAAAAGTCCCTGCCGCTGTCGTAAAGAAATACTGGATCATCCAGCCGCAGACGGAGGTATAGAACATCATGATGATATAGTTGCCGGCCACTGCGGCATAACCATGCAGGTGCCAGAAACTACCCCCGGGTTCCAGTTTGCGGTACATGGTCACCGGACTGGCCTGGCTGGCCCGTCCCATGGCGAATTCCATGGTCATAACAGGAACGCCCATGATCGCCAGAAAGATCAGATATACAAGAACAAAGGCGCCTCCGCCGTTCTGACCCACCAGCCAGGGGAATTTCCATACGTTGCCGATACCGATGGCGCATCCGGCCGACAGCAGAATAAAGCCCAGACGGCTTCCCAGTTGTTCACGCTCTTTCAAAACAGGTTCCTCCTTTGCTATTTCCGGAAAAACGTCCGCCCCGCGTTCCGCGGAACGAACGTTTCAATCCTAACATTTCTTCCTGTTTTGTTCAAGCAAAGCCCATCGATCCGCCACCTCTGAGGTCATCGACCATGCCGTCGACCATCCCTGGACCCGGACTTCCCGGTTCATCTGACCGCGTCCTTCATGGCGCGGACATATTCCCCGATATGAGGAGGCGCTTCTCTCCCATACTTTTCCAGAATCTTTACGATTGCGGATCCGACGATGGCACCATCGGAAAGACCGGCCATCTTACGGGCCTGTTCCGGTGTGGAGATGCCAAAACCGACCGCGCAGGGAATCCGGGTGTTTTCCCTGATGGCGGCGATGACCGATTCCAGATCTGTTTTGATCTCACTGCGGACTCCTGTCACGCCCAGACTGGAGACCACATATATAAATCCCTCCGCTTCCCGGGCAATCCTGGCGATACGGTTCTCCGAGGTGGGCGCGATCAGGGAAACCAGGCTGACATCATATTTCCGGCAGTACGGCAGAAATTCCTCTTTCTCCTCAAATGGCAGATCCGGCAGGATCAGGCCGTCAATGCCCGTCTGCTGACATCTGCTGATAAAACGGTCCGCGCCATATGAAAATATGACATTTGCATAAGTCATAAAGACCATAGGGATGGTCACATCCCGGCGCAGGTCTTCCACAAGCGCAAAAATACGGTCTGTCGTAGTGCCGGCCTGCAAAGCGCGCAGGCTGGCAGCCTGAATGACAGGTCCCTCCGCCGTGGGATCTGAAAAGGGGATTCCCAGCTCTATGAGATCTGCCCCGTTCTCCGCGGCTGCGCGGACAGCCGCCGCAGTCGTTTCCAGATCCGGGTCACCGCAGGTAATAAATGCTATAAAGGCCTTTCCGTTCTCAAAGGCCCGGCTGATCTTATTCATGGATATCCTCCCCCCTGTAGCGGGCAATGGCAGCGCAGTCTTTGTCTCCTCTGCCGGAAATGGTGATGATCAGAATCTGATCTTTATCCATGGCCGGCGCGATCTTCATGGCATGGGCCACTGCGTGGGCTGACTCGATTGCCGGTATAATTCCCTCTGTCCTGGCAAGATATTCAAAGGCATTCACTGCCTCCTCATCTGTAACAGCCACATATTCGGCCCGCCCCGTATCATGCAGATACGCGTGCTCCGGACCGATACCCGGATAATCCAGACCCGCGGAAATGGAATAGACCGGCGCGATCTGTCCATATTCATCCTGACAGAAATATGATTTCATTCCGTGGAAAATGCCCAGCCGGCCGGTATTGATGGTAGCCGCTGTCTCAAATGTGTCGATGCCTCTTCCGGCTGCTTCACAGCCGATCAGCCGGACTCCTTCATCGCCGATGAAATGGTAAAAACTGCCGATGGCGTTGGAACCGCCGCCTACGCAGGCTATGACCGCGTCGGGCAGTCTTCCTTCTTTTTCCAGGATCTGCTGCCTGGCCTCTTTGGAAATTACCGCCTGAAAGTCCCTGACAATGGTAGGGAAAGGATGAGGGCCCATGACCGATCCCAGACAATAATGGGTATCGGCGATCCGGGATGTCCACTCCCGCATGGCCTCCGACACGGCATCTTTGAGGGTGGCAGTCCCTGTTTTTACGGGAATCACTTCCGCGCCCAGAAGCCGCATACGATAAACATTGAGGGCCTGGCGGATCGTGTCTTCCTCCCCCATGAAGACCACGCATTCCATTCCCATCAGTGCCGCCGCCGTGGCCGTCGCCACGCCATGCTGTCCCGCGCCGGTCTCAGCGATCAAGCGGGTCTTGCCCATTTTGGAGGCCAGCAGGGCCTGCCCCAGCACATTATTGATCTTATGGGCGCCTGTATGATTGAGGTCCTCCCGCTTCAGGTAGATCCTGGCGCCGCCCAGATCCCGGGTCATCTTTTCAGCATAGTAGAGCCTGGAAGGTCTTCCCGCGTATTCATTGAAAAGCTCTGTCAGCTCCCGGTTGAAATCCGGGTCTTTTTTATAATGGTTATAGGCCTCTTCCAGCTCGATCACGGCGTTCATCAATGTTTCAGGGATATACTGGCCGCCGTGGATCCCGAATCGTCCGTTTGGGTTCGTCATGTTCTTCTTTCTCCTTCTGCCGGCACAGATCTGATCTGCGCCGATGTTCCTACGTTAATCGCCACACCTGCTGTTCACCAGCTCTGAGGTCGCTCACTGCTGCTGTCCACCAGCTCTGAGGTCGCTCACCGCCCAGACAGGAATGTCCTGCGCGCCGAAGCTGTTCACGAGCTCAGAGGTCGCTCGCCGCTGCTGTTCACGAGCTCTGAGGTCGCTCACCGCCCGGACAGGAATGTCCTGCGCTCCGAAGCTGTTCACGAGCTCAGAGGTCGCTCACCGCTGCTGTTCACGAGCTCAGAGGTCGCTCACCGCCCGGACAGGAATGTCCTGCGCGCCGAAGCTCTTCATGCGCGAAGCTATGCTCCGCGGACAGCTTCTACAAAGGCTTGCATTTTATGGCCGTCCTTCCGTCCGTCTGTTTCGATCCCGCTGCTGACATCTACGGCAAAGGGACGCAGGCTCCTGACCGCCTCCGCGACATTCTCCGGATACAGGCCTCCGGCCAGAAAATAAGGCCGGTCAAGCTGCCGGATCAGGGACCAGTCGAAAGCAGCGCCTGTGCCCGCCCCGTGATCCAGCAGAATATGGTCCGCGCTGCTCTCCCGGGCCGCCAGCACATCCGCCTGCGATCGGACACGGAATGCCTTGATCAGGGGGCCGGCCGTCAATCCGCGCAGCCGGCAGATATATTCCTCATCCTCGCTTCCATGGAGCTGTGCCAGATCGATGATTCCCCCGTTCAGAAGCGACGCTACTGTCTCCGGCTTTTCATCCACGAACACGCCGACGGCCTGTATTCCGGGGACAAGTGCCTGCCGGAGCAGGGCTGCTGTCTCCGCGTTTACATATCTCCTGCTGGCCGGGGCGAAAACAAATCCGATATATTCCGGACGCAGGACATTGACTGCTTCAATGTCTTTAATTCTGGAAAGTCCGCATAGTTTGATTCCAGTCATAAAGTGCCTCTCAATTCTTCCAGCGTTTTCTTTTTATCCTCTGCCTTCATCAGCAGCTCACCGATCAGGACCGCGTCTGTTCCACAGGCCCGCAGGCTGCGGATATCCTCCGGTCCCCGGACACCGCTCTCCGATACGAACAGCACGTCAGGCGGGATCATGCCGCGCAGCCTGCTGCTGTTGCCTGTATCTACGGAAAAATCCTTCAGATTGCGGTTATTGACACCGATGATACGGGCTCCTGCCGCAAGGGCTGTCTCAATTTCCCGCTCATCATGGGCTTCCACCAGAGCGGATATGCCCAGTTCATCACAGATTCCTATGTATTCCCTGATCCGATCCATATCCAGGATGGAACAGATCAGCAGCACTGCGGAGGCTCCCAGCACTTTTGCCTGATAGATCATATAGGCGTCTACCGTAAAGTCCTTACGCAGACAGGGTATCGCGACCTGCTCAGCGATTTCCCGGAGGTCACTGCCGAGGAACCATTTCGGTTCTGTCAGGACAGAGATGCAGTCTGCGCCCGCTTCCTCATAAGCACGGGCAATGTCCAGATACGGAAAGTCAGGCGCGATCAGACCTTTGGAAGGAGACGCTTTTTTGCATTCACAGATAAAGGACATACCGGGACTTTTCAGGGCATTTTCAAAAGCTAAGTCTCCGGCAGGCAGCTCCAGTGCCATCCTCCGCATCTCCTCCGCGGAAATCAGGGATTTGGCTGTTCGCGTTCGCTCCGCGGCATGTTCCGCCAGCCGGTCCAGTATGGTCATGCTTCCTCCTCCGGCTCGTTGCTGACCCGGATCACCTGTTCCAGTGACCCGGATCACCTGTTCCAGTGTCTCCATGGCTTTCCCGGAATCGATCAGCTGCGCTGCCAGCCGGACACCATCCTGCAGGCTGTCCGCTTTGCCGCCGATGTAGAGTGCAGCGCCCGCGTTCATCAGGACCGCGTTTCTTTTATGCCCTTTTTCTCCGCGCAGGATGGCCCGGGTGGTCTCCGCGTTCTCCTCAGGTGTACCGCCTTTAAGGTCCTCCCTGCTGCAGCGTTCAAAGCCAAAATCTTCAGGACAGATCGTGGTGGTCCTGAACCATCCGTCCCGGATCTCACAGATTCTGGTGGGCGCGCCAATGGATATCTCATCCAGCTTGTCCATACCGTATACGACCATGCCTCTTTTTACACCCAGACTGACCAGGACCTGGGCCAGGGGCTCCACCAGATAGTCATCATAGACGCCCAGCAGCTGCATGGAAGGAGAAGCCGGATTGGTCAGGGGACCGAGAATATTAAAGACGGTGCGGAAGCCCAGCTCCCTGCGGATGGATCCGACATATTTCATGGAGGTATGGTATTTCTGGGCAAAGAAGAAGCACATACCTGTCTTTTTCAGCATTTCCACACATTTGGCAGGGCTTTGATGGATATTGACGCCCAGAGCCTCCAGACAGTCCGCGGTCCCGCTCATGGAAGAAGCAGCCCTGTTTCCGTGCTTGGCCACCTTCATGCCGCCCGCGGCCGCTACCAGAGCGGAAGTAGTGGAAATATTAAAACTGTGGGCGTTGTCACCGCCGGTCCCTACGATCTCAAATACATCCATGCCGGGATCGACCCGGGTGGCGTGATCGCGCATGGCCGCCGCGCAGCCCGCGATCTCATCCTTTGTCTCAGCTCTGGCGCTCTTGGTCGACAGGGCCGACAGAAACGCGGCATTCTGGGTCGCTGTCGTCTGTCCGCTCATGATCTCATTCATGACATCATACGCTTCCTGATAGGTCAGGTCTTCCTTGCTTACGATTTTGACGATTGCTTCTTTGATCATACTCTCCTCCTTCGTTCATTCGGCCAGACCGCCCGCCACCCCTGGTGTCAATCACCTCTGAGGTCGTTGGCCTGCCTGGTGTCGATCACCTCTGGGGTCGTTGGCCACCATGGCGTCAATCACCTCTGAGGTCGTTGGCCACCATGGCGTCAATCACCTCTGAGGTCGTTGGCCAGACTGCCAGGTTTTAAGCATAAAAAAATCCCTGGCAGAAAGCTGCTGCTTCTGTCAAGGACGAATATAAAATATCCGCGGTGCCACCTCGAATTCATGGGCATGACCCCATGCGCTTAGCGGGGTACCTGCATACCCCCGGCAGTTTACGCCTGCCTCCGGCGTCGCAGAATACTTTGCGGGTCTCTTCCCTTTGGGATCAGACCGCATTTGACTGCGCCCTCCGCGGTCCATTTGACAACTTGTTTCGTGCCCGTCTCTCAGCATCACAGGCTCTCTGTAACGGCATCATTGCCTTTATCTCCGCTTCATCGGTTTATTGTATTAAATTTTTATCAATTTAACATGTATGATTATTTATGTCAATCCCTATATCGAGAAGAATACGAAAGAATACGAAACAGAATACGAAACATCGGCATAAATATTTGTAAAATCGTTTGCTGTACATGACTGCCGCCTTTGATTGTCACCTCTGAGGTCGTGGTCCAAGGTCGTGGTCCAGCATCCCTTGATTATCACCTCTGAGGTCGTAGACCATGTGCTGTCCATGATTGCCGCCCTTGATCGCCAGCTCTGAGGTCGTGGTCCATGCGTGATTGCCGCCCTTGATCACCAGCTCTGAGGTGTGGTCCAATCGATCGCCAGCTCTGAGGTCGTGGTCCATGTTTAAGCCGCTGGAGAAGACCAAAAAAATAAAACAGCACTGTCGGCTATAATGCAATCAGACAGTACTGTTTTTCTTTACATCAGGCAGTTCGTCAACCCAGGGGTCGTTTGCCGGTGGTTCATCTGATGATCGCGAAGGCCATATCCGCGCAGTACATGCACAGCATGAGGAGGCCTTCCAGACGGGAGATTTTATGGTCTGTAACGCAAAAGAAGTAGACCACAAAACTGACACAGATCAGCAGAGCCATATCAATCGCCGTCGCGGCATTGATGGTGATCGGATGCAGCACGGAGGATATGCCCAGGATAAGCAGAACATTAAAAATATTGGATCCGATAACATTACCGACGGCCATACTGACCTCCCCTTTGCGGGAAGCAACGATCGATGTGACCAGCTCCGGAAGGGATGTTCCGAAAGCGACAATGGTCAGACCGATCAGGGTCTCTGTCATGCCCAGCGCCCGCGCGATGGCTCTGGCACTGTTGACAACAGCCTGCCCGCCAATGATGATCAGGGCCAGACCGATCAGAAGCACGCCGACCGCCTTCCGCGCCGTATAAACCGCTTCCTGCGGCTCCTCTTCCTCCGCGGCACCCCGCAGGGAAGAAATGATCAGCAGGCCAATATAGAGGACCAGCATGATCACCAGCACCAGTCCGTCTATTCTGGAGACAGTTCCGACAATCTGACTCATGTCTATACCTAAAAAACGTTCCCCTGTACTCAAAAGACTGGTTCCCTGGGCCAGCATATATTGCGGTCCTCTGTTTATAACAAAGGCAGATCCGCAGGTAATGGCCAGTGCCAGGCCTGTGATGCCAAGTGAGACCGGATAATCTCTTCTAAGCACATCTCTGTCTACCGCGATCGGCTTAAGCACCGCGCAAATCCCCAGGACTACCAGCAGATTGAACAGGTTGGATCCCACTACGTTGCTGACCGCAATCTCATTGGCTCCCTGCAGGGCCGCGGACGTACTGACCGCCAGCTCTGGGGCACTGGTGCCGAAAGCGACAATGGTCAGACCGATGATCAGCCCCGGCACATGCAGCATTCTGGCTATATTGGAGCTGCCGTCAACGAACATGTCGGCTCCCTTGACCAGGGCATAAAAGCCTGTGACCAGGACCAGCAGATATACAATAATCATTTTTTCCTCCTTACACAGTATAGATATAACAATACACGGTATGTAAAAAAGAGTACGCATATGTAAAAAAAGAGACTATTACTGCAATCAAATAATTGCAGTAATAGTCTCGCTACTTCGAACATAGACCGGGGAGAAATTCTCCCGTACTGACGATCGTATGTTACACCTTACGGTGCAAGCTACTCCCTGTTACGACAATATCATCGTAAAGCATCCTGCCGGTGAAGTCAATGGAAGAATTGTCCAAAAAAGAGAACAAAAATGTAGAATCATGGAAAAGTCGGCCAGGACAGGATATATCCGGAGAGATTCTGTGCTATAGTATGTTTGTTATGAAGCATACAGAAAAACCCTTATTCGGTACAGCCATGATGCTGGCCGCTTCCCTCTGCTTTTCCACAGGTGGACTCTTAATGAAGCTGATCCCCTGGAACCCGCTGGCGATCAATGGTGCCAGAAATCTGGTCGCCTGCCTGGTGTTCGGAATCTATCTCCGGGTGATCCGCCATAAGCTGAAATGGAACCGGACTGTCCTGGTCGGGGCCCTGTCTCTGGCAGGCGTTACGACCCTGTTTTCCATTGCCAATAAGCTGACGACCGCCGGCAATACGATCATACTGCAGTATACCGCCCCGATCTGGATCGTGATCATGATGTATCTGTTCTTCGGCGAAAAGCCTGACCGGACCTCCCTGATTTCTATCCTGGTCGTATTCGCGGGGATCCTCTGCTTTTTCTTCGAAGGCGTTTCCACCGGCAAATGGCTGGGCGACCTGCTGGCCCTGCTGTCCGGCATTTTCTACGCAGGCGTATTCATGCTGAACAGCTTTGAAAAGGGAGATGCCCTGTCTTCGGTATTGTTCGGGCAGCTGGCGTGCGGTATCTTCCTGTCGCCCCTGGTCTTAAAGGAAACCGATTTCTCAGCCCCGGTGCTGCTGTATGTCTTCCTGCTGGGCGCTGTTCAGGTGGGCCTTGCCTACATCTTCTTTACGACCGGCACCAGATATACAGATCCTGTTACCGCGTCAATCATCAACGCCATGGAACCCATCCTGAATCCGATTCTGGTCGCGGTATTCTATGGAGAGATGCTGGGGAAAATGTCCATGGCGGGGGCCGGCATCGTCATCTGCGGCATTCTCTATTACAACCTGAAAAAAATATACAGCCAGAGAATCACCTGACTCTGCAAATGATTTTCCGGGCAATATAAGAATAAGAAAGGCGGCTGTCTGCACACAGCCGCCTTTCTTATATAGCCGCTTTTCCTGTGTCTCGGCCCCGGTCAGTCCGCGTATTCGATCCCCATCCGCTCTGCCGCCTCACGGGCGTAAGAGCCGGGCTTACAGTGCAGGGTGATCCCGTAATCGGATATGGTGCGTTTAAAGGCCTGGGGATTGATATTGATCACGCTGTCCGGCAGGTATACATCTGTCACATCATCACAATGGAAGAAAGAGCTTTGGGCCAGTTCTGTCACGCCGTCCGGCACAGTAACGGATCCGCTCCGTCCCGAAGGACAGCTCAGCAGCCTGGTTCCATCGGCGGACAGCAGCATACCGTCTGTAACGGAATATTGATGGTTGCGTTTGCTGATCGTGTAATTATCGATCGGCAGATAGTAAAACGCCCCGTTATCAATCTTCTCAATCTTTGCGCCCAGCAGGACCTCTGTACAATGCGGCACCGGTTCTCCCTGTTCCGGATCCTGAAGGCCGAAGCTGGAAAAGGTAATTTCCTCCATAGAAGAAGGGAGTTCCAGCCGGTCCAGACCGCGGATCCCGTTGAAAGCGAACTTTTCAATCTTTTCCACAGAATCCGGCAGGGTCAGATGGGTCATGTCGGTCCTTTCAAAAGCGCTGGCACCGATCCGGGTCAGACCATCATTCAGCTCCACCTTGACCAGGTCCGCGTTATAAAAGGCTTTTTTCCCGATTTCCCGGAGACTGTCGGGGCAGGTCAGCACATAGCCGACGCTGTCATTGGCCCACAGAAAGGCGGCGGCTTCCGCGCCGATCCTGACTGTACCCTCGGGAATCCGTATATGATAAATAAATAAATTTTTACCGCCGGCTTCTTCCTGTTCCAGAATTTCTTCCAGCCCCTCCGTGCCATTCAGCGTCAGATTGGAAGGAATCGCCAGCAGCAGGCTCTGATCCGCGGAATAAAGAAGGCCGGAGACCGACTTGAAAGAAGCGCTGCCTTCCTCTACATCGATGGCGGTCCCGTTGTATTCACTGAAAGCCCCCTCTTCAATCTCTGTTACGGAAGCGGGCACTGTAAAACGGGCAGGATGGTAAAGGTCTGAAAAGGCCCCTTTGCGGATGGTCGTCAAAGTGTCCGGCAGATGCAGGACTTCCGGTCTGTCGACCCCCAGCTCCCTCTTTTTACTGTAGGTATCCCGCCCGTAGGGACAGTTCGCGTAAGCCGCCTCGGAAGCTTCAACCGGGGTCTTTCCTTCGCTGATGGCCTGATTATAAGCCTCCGTATCGTATTCTCCAAAAATCTCCTTCTCCAGATCCGTATCATATTTCAAAAAGCATTTCATGCCGTCCCCCAGAATGGTGACCGGCCTGCCTTCCACGGTCTCCGGGACCGTCACTTCCCTTTCAATGCCCTTATAGAGCAGAAGGGCCGCGTAACTGTCATACAGGCGGAAATAGAATGTCCCCATCTCCCCTTCGACCGTCACGTCCTCATGGGCTGACTGATAGCTGTCATATTGGATCTCCTTTGTATCGGCATAGGCCGCGGCTTCCGATCCTTCCGGACAGTGCAGGACAATGGAATATCCGGATCCTTCCGCAAGGACATCTTTCGGGAACAGGTTGTCCGGAATCCTGGTCAGAGAAGCCGGCAGGAAGAATTCCGAATACTTGTCAAATTCAGCGAAAACAGAAGGCTCCAGGCCGCCGATCCCCTCCGGAACCGTCACCGATCCTGTATCCTTGCTTCTGGGAGCTTCCTGAATGGTGTCCTCCGCCTTATTGGTCAGATAGCCGTCCACCGCGCTGTAAGCCGGATTCCTGCTGTCTACCTCTATCCTGCCCAGCTTTTTCAGGGCAGAGAAGGCCTCCGGGCCTATATACGTGACAGCCGGGCCGATCCGGACGCTGTCTATGTCCGGACAGGCCTCTTTATCCGTATCCTTATTGCCGCCAAAAGCCATGGTCCCGATCCGCTCCAGAGACTCCGGCAGAATGACTTCCTGCAGATGGACACATTCCCCAAAGGCCAGGGCCTGCAGTTCCCGCAGTCCTTCCGGCAGGGCGACATGCTCCAGGGGGCTCCCGAAAAAGGCCCGCTTGCCGATATATACAGTCCCCTCCGGCACAACGCAGTCCGTTCCCTTTGCCCAGGGCCAGCAGATCAGACCGGTCCCGTCCCCTGTAAAGAGAACGCCGTCTCTGACCTGATACCTTTCGGAGACTTCCTCCATTTCAAAAGCAGTCAGGTCCCTGCACTCATAAAAAGCGTCGGGGCTCAGATCTGTCAGGGTCCGGGGCAGCCGGATCGTCCGCATATGTACACATCTTTCGAAGGCGCCGCTTCCTATGGCGGTAATCCCTTCCGGGATCACCGCCTCCTCCACCGACCACTGATCGTAAAGAGCTTTGGTGCCGATGGCTGTCACAGGCAGGCCCTCCGCTTCCGAAGGTATTTCAATCCTGGCATCCTCTCCCTCATAATCTGTCACAGCAGCATGGTCTCCGTGCAGAGCCACCGTAAAGATACCGCTGCCGGCAGGATTGACGATCTCCGCTGTCATACCGGTCCCCTGTCCGGACATCTCATACAGCTCTGTCACGTGCTTCTGGCCGTTGACGTCCATCACCTGGACCTGGATCAGGCAGTCTGCCCCGAACGAGGAGGCCGGGATGACAGAAAAGGCCACATGATCTTCAAGCGGTATTTCATACTTGCTGCTGGTATAACCGTTCTGCCAGTTCTCCCAGGGCAGCATGGTCCCGTCCTGTCTCCGGGTCGGAAAGATCCCCATTACATAGGAATGGGCAATGGTATCATATTCGGACAGGTCCACCGTGGACTTGCCGCCGGCGGCTGCTCCCTGCTCCTCGGCGGATACACTCTGGATCCGGATCCTGCCGTCCTGCAGGGTGATGGTCATGGTCACATGCTGGATCATATCGGAGGAAAGGGAATCAGAAGACCGGTTCAGGATCATGTCGGTGCTGCACATAGTCAGGATACCGTCCCTGCTGTCCACCGCGGAAAACGGCCAGGGCTTGCCTGTACTGCCGCTCTTATCTTCCATGCCGATCAGGGGAGGATCGGCCGGTATATTGAGTCTGCCTTTGTCGTCCGCCTGCAGCGGCAGACCGGAAGCCGCCATGTAATAAGTCCCTTTATCGGCCTTGTACATGACGCTGTAGGAGGCGTCGGCCAGATTGTCCAGCTGGTCCTGCGTCAGCTGCACAGAAATAGAATCCTGATCCTCTTTGCTGTCCACAGGATCCGCCAGGGTCCAGTCCGTTTTAGAAGAAGCGGTCCATCGCTCCGCGTAGCTGCGGATAAAATGGTCATACGTCTCTGATACAGCACCGCTGCCGGACAGCGTTCCTTGCGCCGCCTTGTAAAGTTCCATGTTCTCTCCGGGGAAATAGAGGGACAGCCCCCCTGTTCCTTCCACGTTGGTCACATGGGAAATGACCGCGTCCGCAAGGGCCGTACGGACCGCTTCGCTTTCCGCCGGGCTTTTCTCATCCATTTCCCGGGAAAGGGACTGCAGGTCGATCAGGTCGAATCCATTGGTCCTGCTTTTGACCGCTGCCAGGCCGAAAGCCCTGGATTCCCGCCGCAGCCTGGACAGGCCGGCAAATTCTCCCGCGGACAGCTGCTCTTCCATTTTGACGGCCAGTCCGTCCACCGTTTCGATCAGCGGATCGATTTTGGACAGGTCGACCAGGGCCAGGGTGATGTCCGGGCTGAAAGTCGCGGACCTGGCGTTTTCATTGAAAGCCTGATAGCTTTCCAGGATCTGTTTCCCCAGGACAAGCCCTGGCGCGTCTCCTCCGGCCATACCATTCAGCACCGAGAGGAAATGATAATCCCAGCCGTCTCCCGGTTCCAGTTCTTCCGAAGCCGTCATATAGGCGGCATAAGAGGACCAGAGCCTGGCATTTTCCAGACAGCCCATCAGGCAGGCGTCAAAGCCGACAAGGGCAAGCTTCTGCTGCCCGGCGAAGACCGTCTGTTCCATGGCCTCCCGCATCTCCTCCAGCAGCAGGGAATCCTCATCAAACAGCTCATCGCTGCCATAGCCCCAGACCGGGCCTGCTCCGTGGTTCCAGAAGAGGAGGACATACTGGTCCGCCGGATAATTATCAGTACAGAAATTCACAAAACTGACCAGGGTGGCGGGGTGGCCCATATCGGAATTCCCCTCTGTTTCCGCCACGATCCAGTCCTCCTCTCCTGTCCGGGACATATCCAGTACACTGTTGGAGGAGCAGGGGATGCCGCTGTTCCATTTCTGGGTGCCGCCAGCGCAGACAATGACATTGGTCCTGTCATAATCCACACCCGCTTCCTTGATCTCCCGCAGGTCCCGGGAACCGGCACCAAAACGGGACTCCAGGTCGGAGCCGATCATATAGATCATGACAGTGAAGTCTTTGGCGGCGGCCGGCAGGTCTTCGGCAGTCATTTCCAGCTCCTCCGCGCCGTCCTCCTGCTGCTGGTGCTTCCTGGCCAGGGCCCGGTAAGTCTCACTGTCCGGAGCAGCGTCATCCGCGGCTTCATCTGCCGTATCAGCTGCCGCAGGACCGCTCTCCGCCGCCTGTCCGTCTGCTGTCTGTTCACCTGCCGTACGGCCGCTGCCGCTCGTCCCGGTCCCGCTCCCGCAGGCGCTGAGCAGAAGGTCTCTCATCTGTATCCCCCTGTATACAAAGATCCGCAAACCACTCTTCTTTTATTATACGATATTCCATCTGAATCCGATACAGGCCCTTCTTCTCCCCCACGCGGTCCGGAAAAAACAGGGCCCCGCAACCGCGGGAGCCCTGCTTCCTGTGCCTTTCATAAACCAGGCAATATGACTGAATATTACTATCTGTACTTTTATTTTCCCGCGCTGAGCAATGCCTGTAAAAGAGCCATGCCAGTGGAGGAGCTGTTCTCCTTTTCCTCCTCTTCCTGCGAAGGCTTCGATCCCGTAAGCGCGCCGAAGATACCGGACGCGGAGTCCAGAGAAATCGTCGGTTTATGGGACTCCTGCACAGTGGTCGTGTTGGCGGCCGCTTCTGAAACGCCGCTCATCAGGGCAGGCGCCATGATGGCCAGGATCTGATTGACCTGATCCACGGTCAGCCCGGACTGGGCGCACAGTTCCTGTGTGACTTCTTTCTCCTGCCTGCCAAAGATGTGATGAATGATCTTGTGGCCATCTTTCTCATCCGCTTCTTTAAGCTGCTTTTCCATCTCCTTCTTATCTGTATGATGTTTCAGTGCGGCGGCCAGAGCGATCAGACCGGCGGAGGTCGAAACATTTTTGGTCAGGTGCTTCAGTATGACCGGAATGGCCAGTTTCATCAGTTTCCTGACATATTTCTCGGGCAGCCCGGTCTTGACAGCGACCTCCTTCACAGCTTTATTGGAAGTCATGGAGGCTAACAGCAGATTCCGTAAATTCATATCTTCCTTCCTTTCTGCGCGCCCGGAACGCTCTGTCTCCCGGAATGTTCTGTCTCCCGGAACGTTCTATCTCCGTGCTGACGCGCAATGCTTTTCTGTCTTTTATTTTATATCATATTCCGCATTTGCGGCGCATTTTTACGGCAAAATGCCGTTGTTTTTCACTTGTGCTGTAAGCACAAAGAATCCCGGAATATTGTGGCTTGAAGCCCGTAGAACTGCATTACCTATTTGGTATTATGGATATAGAAAACAAAGGGAACCGCTGAATGGTCCCTCAATCAAGCATTTATCGAACAATAGGGAGGAAACGAAAATGATCACGATCGAGAGATACTACAACGACAGACCTGTAAACGATTACCGCATGCCCGAGTGGGTCCGCTCTGAGCGCTATGAATTCTGTGAAGGTTTTTACGAAGGATGCACCGGAAAGAAGAACCATACCTTCTGGACAAAGCTGGCCTCTGTTTTTACCGCCGTTCTTCACTGATGGAGTTGACTCATGAAATTGCGAAAATCATGTGAAGGTCCTGCCGCAGGCGCAGACCTCACACCATAAAAAGCCTTGTGCCGCACCATTCGCCGCACAAGGCTTTCTTTTTGCCTGTCAGGACAGACGGGTCCGGACTGTCCGCTACATTTTCTGGATCATACAGGCGACCGCATAAGCCAGTTTCTCCTCCGGCTCCTCCAGGCTGCAGCCCAGAAGCTTTTTAATATTCGCCATGCGGTACAGAATCGTGTTCCTGTGAATGAACAGCTCTTCCGACATACGCTTGATGCTCCCGCCGCATCTCAGATAGGATTCCAGTGTCGCAAGGTATTCTCCATTGTGTTCCCTGTCATATTCGAGAAGCGGCGCCAGGGGCTCTTCCGAAAGTTTCCGAAGCAGATCCTGGTCCTCCACAATATAGAGCAGTCTGTATAGCCCCATCCTGTCAAAGTACTGCAGCCGGCTCTTCCGTGTCACTGCCATCTCTGCGGCCGCCCGCGCCCGTTTATACACATAGTGAAGATTCTCTATGCCCTTCACCTGGTCACTGACGCCGATATAGACAGCGCGTTCCGGCATTCTGGCATGGAGCCTGGCCGCGAAGGATTCAAGGATCTCGCTGCACTCATCTTCCCGCATCGCGTTCATTATGATTACAAAATAGGAATCATAATAAAAGAAATGGCCGTTGTGGGTCAGATTCGCCAGATTCAGCTGCATGCGGTAGGCAATCCTCTTGCGCTCCACGGTGTCCATTTTATCCAGATCTCCGGTCGAGACCAGGGCCGCCTGAAATGTTCCGTCCAGGTCAAAATGCGCCAGCAGATCCTTCGTGTACAGATCCCGTGCCTCAGGATCTTCGATGGCATGGATCAGGGCGCCCGAAATCTGCTCGTCCGTAGAAGACTGGACAAAGATCCGGATTGTCAGTTCTTTGATCAGATCCGGAAGAATGACCTCCCAGGGCACCGTCAGGAGGGGAAAATCATTGGCGTCACAGTAATCCTTAACACACTGGGGAATCTCTTTGACATAGTAGCCGGTATTTACAAGCAGTCCCGACGCGTGGTGGGTCGAGAGCTCCTCCACCAGCTCAAGCATGTCCTCATCCCGCCGGAATCCCAGTCCTGTCGTGACCGCCAGCTCCTTGCCTCTGAGATTCAGAATGATGGTCAGGTCCTCCAGCATCAGCAGCCAGCTGATGGAATTGGACCAGCCGCCGCTGCCAGCTTCCATCTTCATCTTGTAACGGTCCTGGGAAACGACCAGCATATCTTCAATCGTAAAGCCCATCCTCTGCCTCCCTTCAGGTGATGAAGTCCATGACCGCTTCAATCCCGTCCGCCACCCGGCACATCCGGCGCAGCTCATCGGTCGGTCCGGTCAGGTCCGGCACCATGACCACTTTTACGCCCGCGTCGTAAGCGCTCCTGACGCCGTTCGGAGAATCCTCGATCGCGAGGCATTCGCCGGGATCCATCCCCAGCCTGCTGCAGGCAAAGAGATAGACATCCGGAAAGGGCTTGCCCCGCTTCACTTCTTTTACCGACACAAAGCCGTCAAAATACTGCCCGATTCCCAGCCGCTCAAGTGCCGGCATTTTCTCCTCCGGCGTCGAGGAAGTCACGATCACTTTCCTGACCGGAAGATCCCCGCACTTTTCCAGAAAAGCTTTAACGCCGGGTTTGAGCTCGAATGTATGCTCTGACAGGAACTCCTTCATCAGTCCCCTGCGCCGCGCCCGGATCCGGTCATAGGCGCCCGCCTGGCCTGCGGCTGTATCGACGATTTCTCGCGCGATCGAAGCGTCGCAGCTCCTGAGCCGGAGAACCACCTCCTCCTTCAGCGGCAGGCCAAGCTCTTCAGCTGCCTGCAGCCAGAACTGCCTGTATACTTTCTCCGAGTCCAAAATGACCCCGTCCAGGTCAAACAAGATTGCCTTCGTCCGCATCGTTCCCCCTCTGATTCCGGTCAGATATTTCTGCCGGGCTCTTGCTTCTCAACCTGCAGGATTCATAAACACTGTCATTGCCTTTTCCACGTCCGCCTGCATGGCTTTCTGCGCCGCGAAAGCGAGGTCGTGGAAGAACGTCACATCCTGCCCGGCAAGAAGTTCTTTGACCGCGCGGGTTCCCGCATTGGACATATAGGTGTAGTAATTGACCTTGCGGATGCCGGCCCTGATCGCTCTGCGGTACTCTTCCTCCGAAACACCGCTCCCGCCGTGCATGACCAGGGGACGGCCTGTCTTCTCCGCGATCACGCGTACTCTCTCCAGATCCAGCATGGGCTTTGCTTTGTAAATGCCGTGCGCTGTACCAAAACTGGGCGCAAGCGCGTCGATCCCCGTCTCCCGGCAAAATTCCACCGCCTGAGCCGGATCGGTATATACCGGTCCTGACGCCGCTTCTCCTCCTTCACGGGAGGGCATGGCTCCAAGCTCCGCTTCAACACCGGCATTGAACTTCCCGGCCATGGCCACTGCTTTCTTTGTATTTACGAGGTTCTCTTCATAAGAAAGCAGACTTCCGTCATACATAATGCCGGTAAATCCAATCTCCAGTGCCCTCTCAATGTATGCAAGGGACTCACCGTGATCGAGCTGCGCGCACACCGGCACACCGGCCTGCTCTGCCGCCTGTACCATGACGGGACCGATCTTTTCAAGCGGAGAAATGTCCTCATGCAGCTCCGCATGGGAGATGATCACAGGCGTGCCGAGTTTCTCCGCCGCGTCGATCACAGCGAGCAGACATTCCAGGTTGGGCGTGTTGAACGCGCCGACCGCGCATTTTCTTTCTTCCGCGATTGCCAGGATTTCCTTCAGGTTAACAAGCATCTATGAGCCTCCTTCTCCACAACATTCTCACACATCAAAATCGCATTCAACCCTTATTATATAAGGGACAGCCGGTATTATTCCAGCTCGACTCTTCAAATGGTTTTGCTAAACATATTTGATTAGTTTCTTTGACTGCAGTATCTCTGGTATTCTGATTAGCCTATAAACAATGGCTATCTGAGGGGGTGTTGTCAAAACGTTGTCATCAAATCCCCATTTTGCTCTAATGATACACACTTCAATTCATGTGTTTATCTGCTATGCAGAGAGTATATATTTGATTTGTTCTCTTGTAATATCGTCTTTCTGTCTGGGAAATGATGCATTCCACTTACATTCTTTTACAAACAATTCTTCTTTTCTTTACTATTTCAGAATAATATATATCTGAACAATCACTACTTGGCAAGCAGTGCATTGCCGTCCATATTGTACTTGGCAAGCAGGGCAAACACTTACGAGTTTGCACATTTCTGCGCCAAGTCCAGCAATGCTTTCACAACTTTGCGAGCAGTGTTCCGCTCCGGATCGGAACCACTTTCGCCAAAGTTGGCTTGTTGGGATAATCCCAAACCCTTATGATCGCACAAGTGCGAGCTGCGCGTCTTTCGACGCTTCATGCAATCGCAAAAATCGGTTTTTGCAGATTTCAGATCCTCATCGTTTTCAGATTATAGGTCTTTGAGCTTAGTCCCGTCCGCGGTTTTCCAATCCACATTACCGTTGGACGTATGCCCCAATATCACAGCAGACGCTGCCGATGGTGCTTTAAACTCATAGTCCCTGGTGAATACACGATCAGAAATTGTTCCATCTTTGATCAGAGCATTTCGAAGATTATAATACGATTTCCCCTTTGTCTCCAAAGAAGGAACTGTATGATCGGAAACGGTGGAACCTTCCAAAACGGTAAACCCTCCGGCACTTACAAATCCTTTTGCAGAAGCTCCGAATCCTTTGCAGTACAGGTAAATCGTCTCATCGTTCGCCTTGGGGACCGGCACCAGCACCTTATAGCCCAAGGTGTTGATGAGGATTTTTACGTTATCGATAAACTCCTCCATGCTGGCAATCTGGGCCTCTTTGAGGACAGTATTCTTGTAAGTATTCTTCGTAAGGATCGTATACCGTCCGCATTCTTTTGCGATCTCGACAAAACGTTTTCAAGATACCGGATCAGGGCCTTGTTCAGATCTCTCCCCACAAAGATGACAGCCGTATTCCAATAATACTTTTCTTTCCCGGATTGATAATCACGAAGATGCTGCGTCAGGCGATCCAGCACGTTCTCCACTTCTCCAATATAAACAGAATCGGTCCCATCATCTTCCTGGCAAATCAGGAAATAGACTCCCACGCCTTTGATATCATCCCGCTCACAGGAAGACACCTCCGTCCGCGGAATCTTGATTGCTTTCCCATTCCAGTTTGACAATTCTGCGGTGATCAGGCTCTCTGCGGTCCCGTTCACGAGGAACAATTCGATAGCTTTTCCGTATGCCATTTCACACACTCCTTACGCCGCCAATGCATTCGCATTGACCTGTTCGATTACTCTACGGATGCCCATCCAAACAGTCAGATCCGTGAACACTTCCACGATGCAGCCTTGATCTGTGAACGGAGGCTCCTGAAGCACAGACAGATCTTTCATCATGCCGTTGTGGACAATGTACTCCACGATCTGATTGACAAAATAGATCTGGCGGCTGTCCAGGTGCGTTTCATCCAGGTACTCCGAGAACGCCGCCTTCGCAGCATTCATATCCAGGCCTACGATCTCGCGTACGAATTCGCCCAGGGGCTTCTCTCCGTATTCAGCCTGATATTCCTGTCTGGTGCCGACCTCGCTCCACAGTATTTCTTCCAATATTTTTACATCTGCACCGGTCAGCGGCACGTTGCTTTTCAGCTTGGCAATCACGGCATTATCCTGATGCTGCCGGACATAATACTCAGCCTTGGCCTTGTAGTTTTTCAGGTCGTCGCTGTCCAGTTCCGACTCCTTCCAGTTGATAGACAGGATCTCATCGTCGAAATCCGTATCGTAAATGATCTTGCCGGTCGGAATGTATTTCATCAGATCCCGCAGGTTCTCGCGGATATGCTCAAATTCATCAATGCCGGCATTGTCCAAATAGTCCGTATGCAGGATCTTGTCGATCAGTTCCGCCTGCATCATGATCTCCGGGATGTTGGCCACACTGGCCACGGCGGAGACCTTTTTTATCAGGTCGTGTCTGGCCCGGCTGTACTTCTTACCTGCGAGATAAGCAAGCTCGATCCCGTACATCAGGGCGTCAAAGCGCAGTGCCTTGGCGTCATCGTTTTCCGGCTCGATCAACGGAGCCAGTTCCTCCCGGACCATAAGTGTATCCTCATAGGTCAGGGCCTGATAATTCTCTGATACGATATATTTATCCACATACCGGAGATGCTGCCGTACAGCGAAATTCTCCCGGTTCAGCTCCTGCACTTTCCCGGTCATATGCTCCACCAGAGCCTTCCGGTAGGCAATCAACCGCTCCGTCTGATATTGCAGATCCTGGAGCTTGTATGTGATCTCAAACTGCAGGCCGAATATGGCCCCCTGGAGAGCGATCATATTGGCAGTGGGTTTGCCTTTGTTCATACGGAAGAACTCGAAGTTCCCGCAGAAATCAAAGATATAGAACTTGTCCTTATCAGCACCGTCAATCAGCCCCGGGCAGAGGCGTGTACCGCGCCCGATCATCTGCCAGAACTTGGCCTTGCTCATGACCTTCTTGAAGAAGACCAGGTTCAACACTTCCGGTACGTCGATGCCGGTGTCCAGCATATCAACAGAGATTGCGATCTGCGGCATTTTCTTCGGGTCGGAGAATTCGTCGATAGCGCTCTGGGCGTAGGTCATATAGTTGTCGATGACCTTGGCGTAACCGTTGAGATGCGGATACTCCTTCCCGAACACCTCCAGGATCTTCTCCGCATGGGTGTGGTTCTTGGCAAAAATGATGGTCTTGCCGATCTTATTGCCGTAGTCGATCTTCAGCCCGTTGGTCATAAGGATATGCAGAACCTCGCGGATAGTATCCTCGTTGAAGATCCACTCATTCAGGGCAGAGGAGGCAATGCTTTCCGGCAGCTCGCCGTTCTCGTCCTCAAAGGTGTCCTCGTAGATTCCCTTATCTTCATCGGAGAGATCATCGTAGACGATACCCTGCTGGATAAATTTCAGCGTCGTTTCCACCGACATGAAATCCACCAAATAGCCGTCCTGCACCGCCTGAGCCAGCTCATAGCCATAGGTCGGGACGCCGCTTTCCAGCTCAAAAATGGCATAGGTATTCTTATCGATCTCATCCTTCGGCGTGGCGGTCAGGCCCACCAGCGGCGCATCGAAATAGTTGAAGATATCCTTGTATTTGTTGTAGATCGACCGGTGGGCCTCGTCGCAGATCACGAGGTCGAAATGTCCGCAGGAGAACAGCTTGCCCTCCTCATCCCGGACCGAGTCGATGCAGTTCATCATCGTCTGATAGGTGGAGAATACGCCGTGGGCCGTATAGTTGTCCTTCTCCTCGCAGAGGTTCGTCACCGACAGATCCGGCAGGAGATTCACAAAGTTCCGCTTCGCCTGGGTCACCAGAGAATTCCGGTCAGCCAGGAACAGAACGTTCTTGATCCATCCCTGGTCCAGCAGCACTTTCACCAGGGCAATGACCGTCCGCGTCTTGCCGGACCCGGTTGCCATGACGAGCAGCGCTTTGCGGCGGTTCTTCTGCCCGAAGGCGTCGCATGCGGCCTTGATGGCCGCCTCCTGATAGTAGCGTCCGGCGATCTGCTTGTCCACGATGATGTATTTCAGACTGCTCCGCATGCTCTGCAGATTGAACAGCTTCTCCAGATCCCGCTTGGAATAGAAGGCAGCGACCTTCCGCTCCGGGTACTGGTTGTCTACGATGCGGGTATCAAAACCGTTGGTCAGGAACACCACCGGACGGCGCCCCTGTTTCTGCTCGATTAGATCGGCGTACAGCTTGGCCTGCTGACGGCCCTTGGCCACGTCCACGCAGGTACGCTTGGCCTCGACCACCGCCAGGATCCGCCCATCGTCGCCCATCAGTACATAATCCGCATAGCCCACCTCGGATTTGTTGGGCATACCGGGGATCTCATACTCATTGATCCAGTTCTTCCCCTCAATCCAGCCGGCGTCCTCCAGCATGGCGTCGATATAGAGCTTGCGGGTCTTGTATTCAGAGATATCCAGTGGCTTCGGGACATAAGTCTGTTGCTGCTCGGCTCGGCGGGCGGTCAGCTCCTCCCGCAAGGCAACGTTTTCTGCCATCAGCTCTTCCAGCTTCAGCTCCGCCTCGGTATCGATGATATGAATGTCTGCAGGAGGCTCCTGCTCCAACAGGGAAGGATCGTAGGTCCCCTCCTGATAATCATCGCCATAGCAATAAGCCACAAAATCCAGGAAGATATAAAGATTCTCCAGGCACAGCGCGGCCTGCTCTTTCGTGATTCTTCTCCCTGTATGCGCGGCAGCGTTGCCGGTCTTGCGGATATAGTCTATGCGGCGAAGAAGGTTGTCATCCACGATGTCCCGGAATTCGTCCGTGTTCATCAGGCTGATGAGGTTATCCTGATAGGGCATCACCAGCGCGGCGTCAACGGAATACATCCATTTGACGGCAGCCTCCATCGCCCTGCGGCAGTTCAACACGCAGGCCGCTGGGTCGATCTGATAGATCCGCTCCGCCGCAATAGCCGGTTCCGCAAACGTGGCGAAATCCTGTTCTTTTGTGAAGAGGTCAAAGTTTGTCATACTGTTTCCCCGTTACCGTTTGTTGCGTTTGTTTCCATTCCGCATTCCTTGAGACAGTTGCTGTCTCACCTCGGGCATTTTCATTGCCTCAGTGATTAAGGTATTGGTCACAGACGCTCCAAGATTGTTTTCGGACTCTTTCTGCAGGAGTTCCAGTTGATGGCGATGCTCAATCTCCATTTTCTCTTTTTCCATTGCGAACTTTTCACGTTCTTTTTCGATATCGAGTTCATATTGCTTCTCAAGTTTCTGAATATCTGCTTTTGTCTGCTTTCTAGCAACAGTATAACTTGTAAAGCCAGCTATGGCTGCACAGATAACAGAAACTATGTACGGAAGGTATGTTTCCATGATTCACCTCACCCGAAATACTGCTGCATCAGGCTGTCAAACAGGACTTGTGCCTCGTCCAGAGCTTTCTGTACGGCAACTTTTGATTTGTCGACCTGTTTACAAAATGAATCAAATTCCATCTGCAATTCCATTGGCGGAACAAAAGCATCTAAGTTGTTAATCATATTAGTATATAAACCTGCCTGCGCAGCTGCGTGAGAGCAGTGATCTATATCATTTTGTATAGCTTCACTTCGTAGTAAATTAATTAAGAATCCGCTTGTCACTTTTTCTCGGTTGGGCTTTATTAATGCAACACTTCGGGCCATGCTAAACTCTCCAAGTGTTTCTGGTACTAGCGTACATTTACCAATTGTTGCACCTACGCACACAAGAAGTAGATCCTCTTTCTCCGGATTGCATCTTTTATATATCTTTTCATGAACTTCAGCCGGAACAAAAGATGTTTCAGACAGATCAACATCACCATCCTTTGTAATGTTTCTTGCCATAAAATAAAGATATCCTTCATTTTTATCAACACGCGGAACTGTACCATGTTCCCCATCAGTAATCTTTATGCTAACATCTTTAAATTTACATACGGGCCAATTATATTCATTTGTTTTTATATCCCCAAACATCTCGACAAATCGGGCTTTGATGAGTTCATCAAACAGTTCAAGTTCTTGTTCTCTATGCTTTATCACTAAAAACAACTTGTCCAAACGTTCAACAATTTGGTTTTGAATATAAATTGATAAATATGGAACTAGTAAGCTCCTTATATCACCTAACGCAAGGAATTTTTGAGTTCCACCCTTATTTTTTTCTTCGATATATCTACTGAATCTTGGACTTTTTAAATAGTACCAAATATATTTATTACTAATATCATCATTTGGAAACTTAATAAGTGCTACATTCTTAATTGCGAATTCACAGAAATCCTCGACCAAATATGGATTACCGATTGTGCCAATCATAGGCATTATGATGTCTCCAGTATCCACGTTTGACCTTTCATTAATTTTGTCATAATCATTCTGCGATAAATAACTCACAACAGACAAATCAAGTTTTCCATCTACTATATTCTTTGATGTAACAAGCGGGAATCCCTCAGTAACGTACTTTGGGGAATCATGAGTTCCATCCCTTACATCACATACTTCAGATAACTTTTTATATTCCATCTATCATCCCTACAAATCTCAATTTACAGTCCTAAGAGTTCCCGGAGAGCATCCATTTCTGCTCCGATCTCCATTTCCAGCTCGTCCAGCTTCGCCATGATCTCGCTCGTCGGCGGATACTCCACCGCCACATACTCCGTCTGCTTGTACTTGTTGATGGAAAGATCGTAATCGTTGCCGACGATCTCCTCCTTCGGCACGAAGAAGCTCTGCTCCGTCCGTTTTCGATCGTGCTCGGCGTCAAGCGCATGGAACCGGGCAATGATATCCGGGATATCGTTCTCCTTCGTCTCGCTGCGCTTGTCGTCCAGGCTGTAGCCGTCGGCCTTCATGTCGTAAAACCACACCTTGTCCGTGCCGCCGTGGCTGGTCTTGGTGAAGATCAGGATCGCCGTGGATACGCCGGCGTAGGGCTTGAACACACCGGAGGGCATGGAGATCACGGCCTCCAGGCGATTGCCATCGATCAGCTCTTTGCGGATGGCTTTGTGTGCCTTGGAGGAACCGAAGAGCACGCCGTCCGGGACGATGCAGGCGCAGCGGCCGCCTACCTTGAGCATCCGCAGGAACAGCGCGAGGAACAGCAGCTCCGTCTTCTTGGTCTTGCATACCTTCAAAAGATCGGTGGAGACGATATCCGCGTCCAGGCTGCCCTTGAACGGGGGATTGGCCAGGATCAGGCTGTACTTCTCCCGATCCGGATTCTGGTCGGACAGGCTGTCCCTGTACTCGATGAAGGGGTTGTCCACGCCGTGGGTCATCATGTTCATGGCGCCGATGCGCAGCATGGTGCGGTCCATGTCGTAGCCGTGGAACATGTGGTTCATGTAGTGGTCCCTGTTCTGCCGGTTGAAGAAAACCTCCTGTTTGCGGTTTTCCTTCAGATAGTCGCTGACCGCCACCAGAAAGCCGGAGGTGCCGCAGGCCGGGTCGCAGACGATCTCGTCCGCTTTGGGCTCCATCATGTCCACCATCATGCGGATGATGTGCCGAGGGGTGCGGAACTGGCCGTTGACGCCCGCCGTGGCGATCTTGGACAGCAGATATTCGTACACGTCGCCCCGGGTGTCGGCGGCCTTCAGCTGGGCCATCTGCTCATAAATGCCGTCCATGGCCGTGACGATCTTGTCGAGCATCAGCGGCGTGGGGATCTTGAAGATGGCGTCGCCCATGTATTTGGAGTAGGCGCTCTCTTTATCGCCGTGCAGATTTTTGATGAAAGGGAAAACCCACTCCTGCACGGTGCTGTACATCTTCCCGGCAGGGAAATCGTGGAACACGCTCCATTTGAGCTGACTGCCGTCAATGGAACGATCACCGACCTGTACTTCTTTGGCAAAAGCGCTCTCGTAGGGCAGGCCGAGCATGGCAGCTTCCTTTGCCCTGGTGTTGTCAGAATCATCCAGGTCATGGATGAACATCAGATAGGTCATCTGCTCGATGACGTCCAGGGGATTGGTCAGCCCGCCGGTCCAGAAGATCTCCCAAAGGCTGTCGATTTTGCTTTTCAGTTCACCTGTCACCATTGCTTTACTCCTTCTCCCAGTTCCATGTGTAGGAGGTGTAACGGCCTCCGCCGATCTTGATAATCTCGCCGTTGTCCATCAGTTCTTTCAATGCCCGTTCCACTGTCTTCTGGCTGATATCCGGGCATTGTTTCATGATCTGCGTTTTTGTGATTTTCCCCATTGTGCTACGGATAATTTCTCGTACCCGTTCCGGCTTTGAGAGACCCCTTGTAATCAGAACATCCACTCTGGAAACGAACTCCCGGTAGGCGGCGATCACGATCCCGAGCATATACCGGACGAAGGGGAGATAATCGTTTTTGCCTTCATGCCAGCCGGTCGAGCTGTCCTGCAGAACCTCGTAATAGGTTTCCTTGCTGTCCGCGATCAGCCTCTCGATACTGATATACTTTCCGACGAAATATCCGGAACGATACAGCAGAAGAAGCGTCAGGAGACGGCTCATGCGGCCGTTTCCGTCGTTGAACGGGTGGATGCACAGGAAGTCCAGAATGAACATCGGCATCAGCAGCAGGGGATCCATTTCCGGATCTGTCAGCGCTTCCTGCAATGCATTGCAAAGGGAATCCATGGCCTCCGATGTTTCCCAAGCCGGGACTGGCTGGAACCGGACTCTCTTGGTCCCATCCGGCAGCTCTTCGGCAATGATATTATCGGAGTTCTTGAAGTTGCCGCCGATAGCCGAATTGCTGAATTTGTAGAGATCCCGGTGTAGCTGCAGAATCATGCCCGGCCTGACGGGAATAAAGTCATAGTTTTCGTGGATCGTGTTCAGCACATCACGATAACCGGCGATCTCGCGTTCACTCCGTCCCTTGGGCGTTGTTTTGTTCATCACAATCTTTTTCAGCCGATCATCGGTGGTGATGATGCCCTCGATACGGTTGGATGCCTCCGTGCTCTGTATCTTCGCGATCTCCAGCAGCTCGGACAAAGCGTCCTTATGTGCTTCTATGAAAAGATTCTGCTGACCCTTCTGCTCATGTATTTGAGCCAGGTACGATACGATCTCAGGGGACAGCAGTTTCTGATATTCGGTTTTGTAATTCAGTGTTCTCATTCAATTTCCTCTTTTCAGAGTTTAACATAGTCATTTTGCTACAGTATGACACAGTTGCATCTTATCATGAGCTCTGTCAAAAGTCAAGGTTAATAAAGTCATTTTGTTCGAAAATGACTTTATTGATTTGTTCAATGACGATAATAGTCGCACTTATATTTTGGGGAGACACATTCTCCCTTATGTACCTGCGCCGGTCGTTCCTGAAGTTCCCTTCCGGATAGGAAAGGAATGAGTCTTGATCATTTCAGTATTGTTTATATTAGTATTATTAGGGTATGATTATCATCCTTCATGAGGTATGAAATACAGACTACAGGAAGTCTGGGAATCATTCTTCTTGAAATCTCTTTCCACAGACTTATCCACATAGTCCCGGCGCAGTATACCCTAATCTGTCAATCAATAGTAGGTTTTAACGTAAATCCTATTCGGCTTGGTCAGCCCGATCCTTTCGCATTCGATCAGGCCGATCTCTTTCAGTTCTTTCAGGAGCTTCACCGTTTTCTGCTTGCAGCAGCCCATCTTTTCAATGATCTCATCTACCGTATAGTAGATGAACACCCGTTTTTGCTCATCGAGCCAGTTGTTCTTTTTTGAGAGCCCCATACGGTCCAGCATCATTGCATCACCGGCAGCTCCGCTCTCTCCCATATCGCATAGACATCAGTATCTCCCGTGATAAATCCGGTCGACTTGTCCCATCCTGCGAACAGGTTGTAGATATAGGAGCTCTCCTCCTCCCTGTTTGTGGGAATATCTCCAGAAAAAACAGCTTCCGAACCATACTCACAGGTCTAGGTCTCAAGGACCAGTCCAACACGGGACAGCCAGCGGACTGTATAACTCCGAATCGACTCGCTGTACTGGGCCGTGATCGTTTTGGCAGCAAGGACAGGTGACTCGATATCATCCCATCCTGTGTATGTGTAAACGTACTGGGCATCCGGGGCTTTCGTAGGTGTGTCGATCAGTCCGGCTGTAACAGGATCAACAGGGGAAGAACCACGGTCCACATATGTCTCGTAAAGAGTGGTGCCATCCGCATTGACGAATGTCACAGGGTACTGTGTTACCAGGTTCTGTGGGTCATAGGTCACATCCAGATCAGGCCATGCACTGTCATAGTTGAGCAGCTCCTGGTTTCTGATCTGGCCAGAGATATAGACCTCACCAGTCAGCAGTGACTGGCTCATGCCGAGAATGGCATTGAGGGTGTCTGTCGTTGCCAGCTCCCAGTCAATTCCGAGCACTCTGCAGATCTGCAGCGTGGAGATGGCCGTCTGAATGATGGTCAAGGCATCCAGATTCGAGTATTCACAGATGAAGGATTCCAGGTTGCCGTAAGAGGCAAGGATCAGGTCTGTGAGGTACTGGATCTGACGGAAGGTCAGGCTGTTGATTGTGGCCGGCAGATGTGCATGCACGATCTTGCCGTTGGCCGCAAACAGGACCAAAGTGATCGCCGTGCCTTCTGCAAAGAGGCTGACCAGGTTCTCGCACGCCGACAGATTGATGGAGCCCGTAAGGTTCGGGCAATTCCGGATGCGGACGGGAATCCCTACGCGCAGACATATCTTAGGTCCATTCACACACAGCTGTCCGCGATTTTCAACTATGCAATAAAATATTATCGGCTTAAGGTCAATCCTTGTGCTATTGCCGGCCTGATCGGAAGGGCCAAGGCCGATGAAATGCACATCTGGACGCATGACCAGTATAAGCAGTTCCGGGAGCAGGTGGTCTCCCTGCACTATAAAGTAGCTTTCGACATCCTGTTCTACTGCGGCCTTCGGGAAGGCGAGCTCCTGGCCCTCATGCCTTCTGCCATAAATGGGAATATCATTTCTGTCCGTGCGAACTTCCAGATCGTCGATGGCAGAGAACTCATCCAGACCCCAAAGACGGAAAAAGGAATCCGGGACGTTACAATGCCGGACTCCCTGGCCCTCGAGGTCGGGACTTACATAGGCAGCATGATCATAGGCCCGGATGAACGGATCTTCCACTTCACCAAATCCGGCCTGACCTCAGAATTCAGGAAGCGGACAGAAAAGGCCGGCTTGCCGCAGATCCGGATCCACGACCTGCGGCACAGTCATGTGGCGATGCTGATCCACATGGGGATCCCGATCGAGGAGATATCCAAAAGGATAGGCCATGACAACACCCACACGACCTGGTCGACCTATGCCCACCTTTACCCCGGAAAGGACCAGCTTTTGGCCAAAAAGATAGATAACGTCAGATTATCGGATGACCCGCTTTCCGATAATCCCGATCTCCAGTGATGATTTACATATCAAAAGTGTATCAAAAGCCAAAAAGAGAAGCCGGAGAACCACGTATTTATGCGGTTCTCCGGCTTTTTGTGCATCATTCCAGCTCTATGGTTCCGGGCGGTTTCGAAGTGATATCGTAGAGTACCCGGTTCACGCCTTTGACCTCATTGATGATACGGTTCATGCACTTCTGCAGGACAGGCCAGGGGATCTCCGCTGCCTCGGCGGTCATGAAATCACTGGTCAGCACCGCGCGGAGGACGACGGCAAGGCCGTATGTGCGATGATCGCCCTGGACGCCTACGCTGCGCATGTTGGAAAGAGCGGCAAAGTACTGGCCCAGGTCCCTGTCAACGCCCGCTTTGGCCAGTTCCTCCCGGAAGATGTAATCCGCTTCCTGGACAATGGCCACCTTGGCCGGGGTGATTTCACCGATGATCCGGACACCCAGACCGGGTCCGGGGAAAGGCTGACGGAAGACCAGCTCCCGGGGAATTCCCAGTTCCAGTCCCACTTTGCGGACTTCATCCTTAAAGAGCATACGGAGGGGTTCGATGGGTTTCTCATCAAAGCCCAGTTCCTTGACCAGCTCAATGGGAAGGCCGCCCACATTATGGTGGGATTTGATCACATCGCTGGTCTTTCCGTCTCCGCTCTCCACGACGTCAGGGTAAATGGTTCCCTGGGCGATGTATTTGACTTTTCCCATGAACTTTCTGGCTTCATCGCCGAAGACCTGGGGGAAAACGGCCCCGATCACTTTACGCTTGGATTCCGGATCGGATTCCCCCATCAGCTGCAGGAAGAAGGTATCTCTGGCGTTGACCCGTGTAAAGTCCAGATCAAAATTGCCGCCGGGACCGAATATGGCTTCAACCTCATCTCCTTCGTCTTTCCGCATGAGACCGTGATCTACAAAAACGCAGTGCAGCTGGGAGCCGATTGCCCTGGACAGCAGGGCGGCGGCTACAGAAGAGTCCACACCGCCGGACAGGCCCAGAATGACATGGTCTTCGCCGATCTGCTCCCGCAGCTGCCGGATGGTGGTCTCCGCAAAGGAAGCCATTTCCCAGTCGCCCCTGCAGCCGCATACATTCAGGACAAAATGCCGCAGCATCTTCATGCCCTCTTCCGAGTGGGTCACTTCCGGATGGAACTGGGCCGCGTATAGTTTTTTCTCCGCGTTTTCCATGGCCGCCACCGGACAGACAGGTGTGTGGGCTGTAACAGTAAAGCCTTCCGGGACGGCCGCGATATAATCGGTATGGCTCATCCAGACGCTGGTGGGATTGCCGACATCTGTAAACAGAGCGGAATCCTGACGGTCAATGGTCACGACAGTATGACCGTACTCACTGGTGGGGGCTGTTTCGACCCTGCCGCCCAGCTTATAGGCCATCAGCTGGGATCCGTAGCAGATGCCCAGCACCGGAATGCCGGCTTTGAAAAGATCTGCCGTATAAGTCGGGGACTGGGGGTCATAAACACTGTTTGGGCCCCCTGTCAGAATAATGCCTTTAGGACGCATGGACAGCAGCCGGTCCAGACCGGTGGTATAGGGATGAATCTCGCAATATACTTTGCATTCCCGGACCCTGCGGGCGATCAGCTGTTTATACTGTCCTCCGAAATCCAGTACAATGATCAAATCTCTTTCCATCTTTCTTCCTCTTTAATCGTCAATATGCCCTGTCCGGGCGCCGGCGCTTCCGGTAACCGCCACAGTATGGCGGCAGGATTTTTTCCATCAGCCGCAGAAGCTTTGTCAACGCAGGCAGCAGGCAGTTGGTTCATCAATGAAATACATTGTATAAGAAAAGACAGGAAGGCGCAATCATCCTTCCTGTCTGTATTTCTTCTTCCGTTTGTTCTACGGTGTTCTTTACGATATCTGCTGTCTGACTTCAGACATATATCTCAAATATGTATTTTTCCTTCTGTCGCCCGGAAGCGGCTCTGCCGTCAAAGCTCGCAGTTGCCGACGGTCCTGGGGAAAGGAAGGACGTCACGGATATTGCCCATGCCGGTCAGGTACATGACGCAGCGCTCGAAGCCCAGGCCAAAGCCGGCGTGCCGGACCGTACCGTATTTGCGCAGATCCAGGTAGAACTGGTACTGCTCTTTTTCCATGCCCAGTTCTTCCATGCGCTTCTCCAGCTTGTCCAGGTCTTCCTCCCTCTGGCTTCCGCCGATAATCTCGCCGATGCCGGGAACCAGGCAGTCCATGGCGGCGACGGTTTTGCCGTCCTCATTGAGCTTCATGTAGAAGGCCTTGATCTCCTTGGGATAATCCGTCACGAATACAGGGCGCTTGAACTCCTGCTCGGTCAGGAAACGCTCATGCTCGGTCTGCAGATCGCAGCCCCAGTGTACTTTATACTCGAATTCGTCGTTATGCTTCTCCAGAATTTCGATGGCTTCGGTATAGGTAATATGGCCGAAGTCGGAATTCATGACGTGCTCCAGCCGCTGGATCAGGCCCTTGTCGATGAACTGGTTGAAGAATGCCATCTCGTCGGGCGCCTTCTCCAGGACATAGCGGATCACGTATTTGAGCATGTCTTCCGCCAGCTTCATGTCATCCTGCAGATCCGCGAAGGCGATCTCGGGCTCGATCATCCAGAACTCGGCCGCGTGGCGGGTGGTGTTGGATTTTTCCGCGCGGAAGGTGGGGCCGAAGGTATAGACATCCCGGAAGGCCATGGCGTAGGTCTCCACATCCAGCTGGCCGCTGACGGTCAGGTTGGTCATCTTGCCGAAGAAGTCGCTGCTGTAATCCACCTTGCCGTCTTCTGTCATTGGGATGTCCTCCAGGGGCATCGTGGTGACCTGGAACATCTCACCGGCGCCTTCCGCGTCGCTTCCCGTAATAATGGGGGAATGTACGTAGACAAAGCCTCTCTCCTGGAAGAACTGATGGATCGCGAACGCGATCAGGGAACGGACCCTGAATACCGCGGTGAACGTATTGGCCCTGACGCGCAGATGGGGGATCGTGCGCAGATACTCAAAGCTGTGGCGCTTTTTCTGCAGGGGATAATCGGAAGAGGAAGCGCCCTCGATCTCGATCTTCTCAGCCTGCATTTCAAAGGGCTGTTTGGCACCGGGCGTCGCGACGATGGTACCGGTCGCCAGGATCGCGGAGCCGACATTCAGTTTGGCTACGGCCGCGAAATTCTCCAGCTCTTTGCTGTAAACGACCTGCAGGGTCTTGAAGCAGGTACCGTCATTGAGCACGATAAATCCGATCGCCTTGGAGTCACGGTTGTTTCGGATCCAGCCGCCGGCTGTGATCTTTTTGCCATCGAACGCGGCAGGGTCCGCGAACAGATCTCTGATTTCTGTCAGCTGATATTGGTCTCTCATAATTCCTCCATACGCAGCTTTT
>ONRU01000040.1 GCA_900320325.1 uncultured Lachnospiraceae bacterium | reverse complement strand
CGAACCCTACTGCTACGGCCAGTTCACCGAAGGCAAGGCAAGCCCCCGGGCAGGCCGTTCCCATGTACACTGGCTGACCGGGACCGCGTCTACGGTCATGGTGGGCTGCGTAGAAGGCATCCTGGGCATGCGTCCCGACCTGGACGGCCTGCGGATCGCCCCTTCCATTCCTGAAGACTGGAAGGAACTGGAGATCGAGAAGGATTTCCGCGGCAGAAAGCTGCATATCCGGATCGAGAACCCGGACGGCAGAGAATCCGGCTGCAGGGCCATGACGGTCAATGGCCGGCCGGTCGAGGGTAATTACGTACCGGAGACCATGATGACGGAACAGACACAGATCGTTCTGACCATGTAACAGGGAGGCAGCAGTTAAGATGGATAAGATTACGATTGAAAAGGGAAGTACAGCGGAATCCATGATGCTGCCCCTGTACGCCCGGGCCTTCTGCGACCGCTATTTTCCCCGGACCTTCCGGGATCCGGAGGCCGCGGCACTGATGGGCAGGCTGGACTATGATTTTTCCGCCATTGAGAATGCCTATGGTCCGGCCCAGATGTCTGCCTTCGCGGTGAAGGTACGGATTCTGAGTGAGCTGGTCAGAGGGTATCTGCGGCTCCATCCCGGTGCCCTGGTGGTCAATCTGGGCTGCGGGGCGGACCTGACCTTCGGCCTTGTGGACAATGGCAGCTGCCGGGGGCTGAACATAGACCTGCCCCGGGTGATCGTGCCATGGCGGAGCGCTTTCCCGGCGGCATGCTCTGCTTTGACTATGTGACGGAATCTGCCGCCCTGCAGGCCAATCACCAGCTCCTGCAGGCAGCCGGAGACCGGCCGGTGCCGGAAGGAAAGCGGATGGACTTTGCCCTGTCCGCGCCGGCCAGGGAGCTGCAGGCTGTCAGTGAAAAGATCACCGGCGTGACAGATATCCATAAACTGCCGGATTATATCAGCAGGTCCAAAGAACTGCCCAGGTCCGCCAAATTCATCTATACGGCGGCCTTCCGCAAGGGGACACTGCGTTTCGCGGAGGTACGTTTCTGAGGTCCCTGGAATCCGGCTGGTGAGAGGAGTGATTATGATGAAAAGAAGAATTCTGATGACGGCAGCCGCCGCCATGCTGGCAGCATCCCTGCTCCTTGGAGGCTGCGGCAGCAGGAAGGCGGACAGTCCTGCCTATGACGGGTATGAGGAATCGTATGAGGATGGAGGTGCCGGAAACGGTGCCAATTATAATAATACGGAGGCGGCTTACGACGAGGCGTCGGAAGAAGATTACGATGTGGCTGCGGAAGAGGCCTATGCTGCGGACGAAGCCGCCGGCGCGGAAGAGAAAAGCGCCACAGAAAGCAGGAAAGAGGATGGGCAGAGTACGGATCCCGGCCAGGAGCAGAAGCTGGTCTACACCTGCAATCTGACCATCGAGACTCTGGAATTCCAGGAGACTTCGGACGCGGTCCGGAAATCCATCGCGAAGTATGACGGAATCATTGAGAACGAAAATACCAGCGATTCCGACCGTTACTGGTACAGGGACGGAAACAGACAGCAGGCCACCAAAGAGACTTATATGACCATCCGGATCCCTTCGGAGCATTATGAGGAATTTCTGACCGATCTGGAGGGGACCGGGGGCAAGATCACCCAGATCTCCAAATCGGTGGAAAACATTACCAAATCATACAACGATCAGTCGGTCCTGATCGAGTCTCTGGAAAAACAGGAGAAACGCCTGCTGGCCATGATGGACAAGGCGGAAACGATCGAGGATATGATCGCGGTGGAAGCCAGACTGACAGAGGTCCAGACGCAGCTCAACCAGGCCAGGACCCAGCTCAGTTACATGGACAGCCAGGTCAGCTACTCCACGGTTTATTTGAATATCGATGAAGTGGCGGATTACAGCAGGCATGAGGAACAGAGCTTCGGGGAGGAACTCCTGGAAGCCATCGGGGATTCCTGGAAATCCTTCTGCTCAGCCCTGAAAGACCTGCTGATCCTGTTCATCTATATGCTGCCTTTCCTGCTCCTGCTGGCCCTGCTCATCTATATACTGGTCCGGCTGATCCGCTGGCTCCTGAAAAAGAGAAAGGATAAGAAGGGCGGCAATGGCGGCAGCGGCGGCAGGCCTGCCCGGAAAGGGACCCTGCTGGCCCGTAGACCGGCCGCGAAAAGCCCCGTACAGCAGCCGGACAGGAACCCGGCAGAGGCGCCTGACATAAAGGCGGAGGAGACCGGGAACTCGGATGAGAACAGTGTCGCGGAGCCCGCTCCGACAGAGCAGCCGGCGGCGGATACGGCAGAATCCGCGGACACACCGGAAAAAGAAGCGGCGCAGGCTGTCCGGTCAGACCAGGATCCGGCCCCGGAGGAAACGGGACCGGACGGGGAATGAGGAAAGCCTCACTTTGTTTTGCATACTTCTCTGTTATCGCTTATAATAGGTCATAGTAAACAGCCGGGCAGACAGGCTGAGCAGCACGGAAGCGCAGGCAGCAGGCTGCCGGGCCGGAAACAAACAAAACAGGGGGACTGCTTTCGGGCGGTTCCGAAGAAAAGACCAAGGAGCTGAAACATGGAAGAATTACTGGATATCCTGAATGAGATTGATGACTCTATTGACTATGAAAATGAGAAGGCGCTGATCGATGATCATCTGCTGGACTCTTTTTCCATTATCACGCTGGTGTCCGAGCTGGAAGACCATTTCGATATTGATAAGAGCCGGCCGGCAGCATTTTGAATGCTGCCGGCCGGCTCTTTATGTCCGGTCAGGTTTTACATATGCCGGACATGCGGATTATTTTTCTTCTCTGATATAGGTATAGAAGAGATCATCGTCATCGACGACTTTACGGATCTGTTCATACAGGCCGGAGGATTTCTCCCGCATCTGGGCCCGCAGATCATCGGAAATGGTCACGATCTCGGCTGCTTTGGAGGGGTCGCCGCCGCCGGAGACGATTTCCTGGATCCTGGACTCGGAACGCTCGACGGCCTGTTCACGGGCATATTCTTTGGCAATGTCCGCGGCCTCATCGATGATCGCCTGCTGTTCGGGCTCCAGGCTGTTATAGAAATCATTGCCGGTCACCAGGGCCAGCAGATGGGGCAGGTGGTTGGTCTCGACCACATAGTTCTGGACCTCATAGAATTTATTGGAAACAATGACTTCATAGGGATTTTCCTGGGCGTCGACCGTATGCTGCTCCAGACCTACATACAGTTCCGCGAAGGCCATGGGCGTAGGATTAGCACCGATAGCGGACCAGAACTGCATATGGTAGTTGTTCTCCATGGTACGGATCTTGATTCCCTTAAAGTCATTCAGGGACTCGATCCTGACATTTCCGGTCATGACACGGAAATTCTGGTCTGCCATGGCCAGAAGGCGAACGCCGCCTTCCTCGTAGATCTCATTGACTTTGGTCATAAAAGTCTCATCATCCAGGACTTCATGGAGCTGGTCCAGGTTGTCGAAGGCGCAGGGCAGGTCGAACAGGCACAGACGGGGCAGATAGCTGACTTCCGGCGCCGTATTCTGAACCAGGAAGGGGATATCGCCGCACTGGACTGACTCCAGCAGTTCGGTATCACCGCCCAGGGTCGAGTTATGATAGACCTGGATCTTCATCTCGCCGCCGGAGAGACGGTCCACTTCTTCCGCGAATTTAATCGCGTATAAGCCGGTAACGGTATCCTCGGGACTGGCCGTGGCCAGGACCCAGGCGTATTCCTGTCCGCTGCCGCTTCCGCAGCCGGTCATGATCGGAATGGAGGCGGCGGTCAGCAGGATGACGGACAATACCGCAGTAAACCTTTTCAGTTTTTTCATCTTGGACCTCCTTTCTCAGAGCAATACCAGTGAGAACCACGGGACAAAAGTAAAGAGCAGCAGGGCGATGAGGAACATGATGATCATAGGCATGGCCTTCTGGGCAATGTCGACGACCGGTACCTTAGACAGGGAGGAGGCGACAAAAAGATTGACACCGATGGGCGGTGTTACAAAGCCGATGGCCAGGTTAACGACCATGATAATGCCGAACTGGATCGGATTCACACCAAAGGCCTGGACAGCCGGCAGCAGGATCGGAGTCAGGATCATAATGGCCGGCGTGGTATCCATGATCATGCCGACGATCAGCAGGATCACGTTGACGATCAGCAGTACGGCCACCTTACTGGTAAAGCTGGTCGTGATCCAGACAGAAACAGTCTGGGGAATCTGCAGAAGGGTCAGGATCCGGCTGAATGCGACGGAAGCGGCCAGAATAAAGAGAATGGGGGTATAGGTCCGGGTCGCCTCCACAAAAATAGCCCAGAGCTCATTGAATTTCAGCGTTCTGTATACAAAAAGGGAGATGATCAGGGAATAGGCGACAGAGATTGCCGCGGCTTCCGTGGGGGATGTGATACCGGAGTAAATGCATCCCAGAATGATCACAGGCGTCAGCAGGGCCCAGATCGAATTAAAGAAGACCTTGCCGAAACTCTGCTTGTGCAGTTCATCCACAATACGGTGGATCGATTCCTTGTCCTCCCCATGGCGCTTGCAGTAAAAGATGGAATAACCCATCAGGATGGCGCCGACGGTCAGCCCGGGAATAACGCCGGCCAGGAACAGGTCCGATACGGAAGCGCCGGCTGCCTGGGCATACAGGATAAAGGGGATTGAGGGCGGGATGATGACGCCAAGTCCTCCGGATACAGCGACCAGGGCGACTGTAAATTTTTTGTCATAACCCATTTCCAGCATTACGGGAATGGTCATGGAACCGACGGCCGCCACCGTGGCGGGCGCGGAACCGGAAATGGCACCGAAGAAAAGGCAGGTGGCGATCACGGCGCAGGGGATACCGGCGGTCAGATTACCGATGAAATAAGAGAATACATCAAAGATCTTTTTGGAAACGCCGCCTCTTGCCATGATGATGCCGGAAAGCACGAACAGAGGAATGGCCAGAAGGGTCGTCTGGTTGATGCCGCCCAGCATGGAACGGGTGATATAGACGCCGGAGACCGTAAAGGACTCTGTCAGCAGAGACGGCAGCATGGCCGTAATGCCGACCGCGATACCGATCGGGACGGCGATCATCAGCAGGATGACAAAAATTACCATGATTAAAGCTGTCATTTGTGTCGGTCTCCTTCCTCGGTGGTATGTCCGGACCGCAGATAGTTCAGTTCATCGATGAAGGCCTCGATGGACCGGATCGTCATCAGGATAAAGCCGACAAAAGGAGCGGACTGGATGTAATACATGGGCAGCAGGAGAGCGGAACTGACAGCGCCGCTTTTGACGGTCAGCTGTAAATAGGTCCACGAATAAGGAATCATAATGATCGAATAGACGCAGATGATCGCGTAACTGACCATTTTGAAGACAGTCGGGATTCTGCCCGGAAAGGCGTTCTGCAGCTGATCGATGGAAATCGAGATATGCTTTTTGATACAGAAGCTGGTGGACAGGAAACAGGACCAGACCAGCATGAAACGCGCCAGCTCGTCAGACCAGGTCAGTGAATTGTTGAACACATATCTGGCAGCGACCTGAATGACCATAATGGCTGCTATGCCGATCAGCAGCAGGGCAAGCAGGATCTCTTCCAGATATTTGTCGATCCATTTGATGACTTTCAATATGAGTACCCCCTTTCAAATGAGAAAATACCATATATAGATAATAAATGTTTTTTATATAGCACATACGAGCGGAATGTCATTTTATTAACATATTTTTTTGTATATTATATAACATAACTGATTAAATTTCCACGCTGTGCCTTAGATATATTGCATATGTATCGCACATAAAATATGAAATACGAAATGAGGGAGGAACCGGCGGAGAAAATGAAACTTGTGGAAAAAGAAATTCTGATATATAAATAAGTAGTATTATTTACAGACCTTTTAAATGATAAGGAGAATAAGGTATGAGTATCAGAATCGGAATATTAGGATATGGCAACCTGGGCAGGGGCGTGGAAAGCGCGATCCGGCAGAATCCCGATATGGAGCTGAAGGCTGTCTTCACCAGAAGGGCGCCCGAAACACTGAAGATCCGCACGGAAGGCGTGGGCGTACATCACGTGGCGGAGGTTCCTTCCTTTAAAGATGAAATCGATGTGATGATCCTCTGCGGCGGCAGCGCGACCGACCTGCCGGTCCAGACACCCGAATACGCGGAGATGTTCAATGTCATCAACAGCTTTGATACCCATGCCCGGATTCCGGAGCATTTTGCCGCGGTAGACGCGGCGGCCCGGAAAGGCGGTAAGATCGGCATTATTTCCGTGGGCTGGGATCCCGGTATGTTCTCCCTGAACCGTATGATTGCGACAGCCTGTCTGCCGGAAGGCTCCAATTATACCTTCTGGGGCAGGGGCGTCAGCCAGGGACATTCCGACGCGGTCCGCAGGATCAGCGGGGTCAAAGACGCCAGACAGTATACCGTTCCGGTAGAGGCGTCTGTTGAGCAGGTCCGGAAGGGAGAAAATCCGGTATTTGAGACCCGTGACATGCACACCAGAGAATGCTTTGTCGTGGCGGAAGAGGGGGCAGACCTGGCCCGGATTGAGGAAGAGATCAAGACCATGCCCAATTATTTCGCGGATTATGACACGACCGTCCATTTCATTACGGAAGAAGAGATGAAGAGGGACCACGCCGGACTTCCCCACGGCGGCTTCGTCATCCGGAGCGGCGTCACCGGCTTTGAAAAGGAACACAGACAGCTGATCGAATACAAGCTGACCCTGGATTCCAATCCCGAGTTTACCGGCAGTATTCTGGTGGCCTATGCCAGAGCGGCATATAAGCTGTCACAGGAAGGGCAGAGCGGCTGCAGGACTGTCTTTGATATCGCCCCCGCCTATCTGAGCCCCTTAAGCGGCGAAGAGCTCAGGGCCCATCTGCTGTAATTGCTTAATGTGCTGATAAAAGACGGGAGAAAATATATAAACGGACAGTAAAAAAAGGCTTTCATTTCCGGTGTCAGATCCGGTAATGAAAGCCTTCGTCTGTATGGGCGCGTAACAGAGTATCAGTCCAGTTTCAGATCGCCGTCCTTGATCCAGCCCGCTTTGCGCAAAGGAATCGCGATCAGAGGGGTCAGGATGCCGGGCAGGATAAAGGAGATCAGAATCAGGCCCAGCCAGTCAAATCCTGTAATTGAAGATTTGGTTCCGGCCGCTACGTCCGCGACCCAGCCCGCGTAGACGCCGATCTGTCCGACCAGACCGCAGGTGCCCATACCGGACGCGACAGCGCTGGCAGGGTTGTTCATCTGCAGATGGAAGACGCAGGTGGCTATGGGACCGGTAATGGCAGATGCCAGAATCGGGGGCAGCCAGATCTTGGGGTTTTTGACAATATTGCCCATCTGCAGCATGGAAGTGCCGATGCCCTGGGAGACCAGGCCGCCCCAGCCGTTTTCCGGGAAGGAATAGACCGCAAAGCCGATCATCTGGGCGCAGCAGCCGGCAAGGGCCGCGCCGCCGGCCAGACCGGTCAGACCCAGTGCGGCGCAGATGGCCGCCGAAGAGATGGGCAGGGTCAGGGCGATACCGATCACGACAGAGACGACAATGCCCATCAGGAAAGGCTGCAGCTCTGTGGCCCACATGATGATCCCGCCGACCGAAGAAGCCGCCGTGCCGATGGCGGGCGCGATCAGGGCGGACAGGCCGACACCAACCAGGATCGTTACGACAGGAGTGACCAGAATATCCACTTTGGTCTCCTTGGAGACCGCTTTGCCGAATTCCGCCGCGATGATCGCGATAAAGAGAACGGCCAGGGGACCGCCGGCGCCTGCGCCGCCGGCCAGGGTCGTGCTGCCCAGGGCATTGGCCGCGTGTCCGACCGTTGCCAGCGAGAACAGTACCAGGGGAGGAGCCTGCAGAGAATAGCCGATCGCGACCGCCATGGCGGCCCCGCTCATGGCAGAGGCGTAACCGCCGCAGGTGACCAGGGCTTCGATCCCCAGCTGGGTGCCCAGGGTGGACAGGATGGTGCCGACCAGCAGGGAAGCGAACAGGCCCTGGGCCATGGCGCCCAGCGCGTCGATTCCGTAGCGTCTGGCGGAGATCTCAATATTTTTCCTTTTCAGGAACGCTTTGAATTTTTCCATAATTACCTCTTTCTGAATACTTCTGCCTGCCCTGACGGGCAGTCAGACAATAGGGATATATGTGTCTTGACACATATATTGACATGATTATCTACATTGGCAGGTGCTTTGTCAAGATGACCGGGCCGATTCGGGAACTTTACACATGCTCATTTTTCAGTACAATTCAGGGAGAAATTCCTCCTGCGGAAGGGAAAAAGATGGGGATTCCGGCAGCTGTCAATGTTGAAGACGGCAAAATTCCATGTTATTCTAAGGAAGTAAATTTGCAGGACGGAACTGGATTCCGGACTTTGTGAATAGAACTTGAGAGGAAAAGACATATGAAAAAGAAAGTAATGGCAGTCGTACTTGCCGGAATCATGGTCCTGACAGCCGCCTGCGGCAGTAAGTCCCCTTCCGAAGACAGCGCTTCCCAGGCTGTTTCCGAGGAGGAGGCCGGTCAGGCCGATACGCAGGAAGATACGGATACGGAAGAAGTCATAGAATCCGAAAAGACAGTCCTGGAGGACGGCAAGACCTATCATATCGGGATTGTCCTGCAGAACGATCATGGCGCCTACGCCAGAATGGCGGAAGGCTTCACCGAAGAGATCAATACCCTTTTGCAGGGAGATGTCACAGTGACCGTTCAGGACGCCGGCGGTGATGACCATCAGATGGCCAGGATCGTTACGGATTATATAGCGGAAGAAAGAGACGTGATCGTGGCAGGCGGTTACGGGGCCCTGCGGACTGCCGCGGATGCGACAGACAGCATTCCGGTCCTGGGCACCTGTGTCTCGGATTATATTTCCACAGGGACCGTAGATTCCAACGATGAGCCCGGCGGCAACGTTTCGGGCGTCAATGACGTTGTGGACATGAACCGTCTCTATGAAATGATCAAGGATATCAATCTCAACGACGAGAATGCCCAGGGAGAGATCCGGCTGGGCGTCATCTACACGGACGGAGACCCCAGCTGTGAATATGAGTATCAGCTGCTCAAGCTGGTGGCGGAGGAAGACGCTCAGGTAAACGGAACAGCCCTGACACTGGAAAGGTATCTCTGCAGTGAAGAGGAGCCCATGGAAACGGTACTGGAGAAGGCCTGCTCGGAATGCAACGTCCTGTTCCTGCCCCCGGATGCCGAAATTGCCACCAAAATGGATCAGTTCAGAGAGATTACTGTCAGTCACAGCATACCGGTCGTGACGACAGACAGCTATCTGTGCCGGGCGGGCACCTATGCCTGCCTTTCGGTCGATTATCTTGTCGAGGGCAAGATCGCGGCCCAGATGGCCTATGAGATCCTGACGGAAGAGGAGGATGAGAATCCTGTCGCCCAGATGTCCATCCGCACCGCCATTGAGACGGAAAACCGTCTGGGCAACCCCGGTGTAGCCGAGGCCATCGGCAGACCGCTTCTTTATTATATGGATCCGCTGACAGATGACGCGGCTGACGCTTCCACTGGCCAGGCTGCCGCGGAAGAATATGGAGACGGTACGGATTCTTATGAAGACGGTACCGATTCCTATGAAGACAGTACGGAATCCTATAACAGCTACGGGGAGGATCAGGATAACGGATACGAAGAGGAATCCGGTGAGGACGGCGCTTATGATCAGGCCGGAGAGCAGGATGAATCGTATTAAGATACAGCTGATCGGACGGGCCTTCTTCGGAAGGCCCGCGTCATTTCATTTTTGAAATCAGCCAGAAGGCGGGAATCCGGGCTAAATGAAAAACAAACCGCTCATAAAATAGTATAGCGTGCTGAATATCACGGAATCTTAATAATCAGTACTTTAATCATATGCTATAATGGACTTATCACATTATTATTGAAACTGTTTACGTATTATCAGACATCAAGGAGGTTTCAGAGAATGGATTCCTGCGCATCAAAGACCCTGATACTCAAAAAAGCGATTCTTTCCAGGTATAAGAGCATCCGGCAGTTCGCCGGTGAGATGGAGATTCCTTACAGTACCCTTGTAACAGCCCTTGAACGAGGGATCGAGGGAATGGCTTACAGCACTGTAATCAGAATGTGCGAAAATCTGCATCTGAATCCCATTGATTTTTCTCCGCTTGACAGCGGCGGTACTGTTTCGGATCAGATTACGACGAGAAAGGTCATGGACCGCTACAACCGGTTCAACAGAGCGGGCAGGGAGAAGATCATGGGAATCATGGATGACTATCTGCAGATATCCGCGTATGTGAGGATGACAGATATGGAATAGATCCTGCGGGATTGGAAGGTGAATGAAGGAGGGGACGGATTGCGGCGCATTTCGTCCCCGTACGGCGGCGGGCTGCGCCGGAATGGCCCATAATTTAAGAAAAGAACTGATTGACGTCCCGAATGATTTATGCTATTGTATGTCTTGAGATTGTCACAGGTCTTTTTTTTATGCTCTTTTTGCATGAATGCGGAGAGCGGAATGGCAGATTATTACGCGGAGGTGCATATAAATGCGTACAAGAATTACATTATCCTGCACAGAGTGCAAACAGCGCAACTATAACACAACAAAGGACAAAAAGGCTCATCCTGAAAGAGTCGAGATGAAGAAGTACTGCAGATTCTGCAGAAAGCATACTGTACATAAAGAGACCAAATAAGGAGCACCGCATGTCTACGAAGAATAAGAAAGAAGATAATAAAGGATCAAAAGCCGGCTTCTTTCAGGGCGTAAAGACTGAGTTCAAAAAGATTATCTGGCCTGACAGAGATACGCTGGGCAGACAGCTGCTTGCGGTTGTATGTGTTACGGTTGTCATGGGTATTCTGATCGCGGTCATCGACTTCGGCGCGCAGAATCTGATCAACCTGATCACAACCATCGGCGCCTGAGCCGGATTCCGGATAATCGGTTGAGGTAAGTGAATGGAAGAAAAGAAGTTAGATTCCAAACGCGGCGGCATCCGTGTTAAGGTCGGCGTCCTTCCGGGAGTACGGGAGATCAGACGTCCTGATTTCAGCAGGAAAGCAGCTGATATCGAAAAGGCGGAGACAGAGCGCATGGACGATCCTTCTGCAGTTTCCGCGGAAGATACAGTAGACGCGGTACAGACAGCAGGCGTGGAGGAATCCCTGGACGCGCAGGAAAACGGCGCGGAACGCCTGGATGAGAGCGCGATCACGGACGAACCCCGGTGGTATGTGGCTCATACATATTCCGGATATGAGAACAAGGTCAAGATCAACATTGAAAAGACGATTGAGAACCGCCGTCTTGAAAAGCAGATCTTTGAAGTAAGAGTTCCCATGCAGGATGTTGTTGAGGTACGGAACGGCGTCAAGAAGGTCGTTCCCAAGAAGCTCTTTCCCGGCTATGTCCTGGTCAATATGATCATGAATGACGAGACCTGGTATGTTGTCCGCAACACCAGAGGCGTCACGGGATTTGTCGGCCCGGGAAGCAAGCCTGTGTCACTGACAGAGGATGAGATGAAGTCCCTTGGCATCCACACCAAGAACATTACGGTCGACTTCGAGGTCGGCGACAGTGTCAGAGTCGTCGCGGGCGTGTGGAAAGACACCGTTGGTATTGTCCAGAAGATCGACTACAACAAACAGTCGGCCACCATCAATGTGGAACTGTTCGGACGGGAAACCCCGTTTGAGATCAGTTTCGCGGAGGTGCGCAAGGTTAACTGACCGGGCGGGTCCGGAAAGGACCGGCCCACAGGAACATTCATATGATACAGTGGCAGGACAATCGTGTCCGGGCCTGATGTATACATAACAGTGGGAGCAGCGAGCCGCTGCGAAGAACCACAAAGGAGGAAAAATGGCTAAGAAAGTTACAGGTTACATTAAATTACAGATTCAGGCCGGCAAAGCGACCCCCGCACCGCCGGTAGGTCCCGCGCTCGGACAGCACGGTGTCAACATCGTTGAGTTCACCAAGCAGTTCAACGCCAAGACCGCTGACCAGGGTGATCTGATCATCCCGGTTGTTATCACTGTCTATTCCGACAGAAGCTTCAGTTTCATCACAAAGACCCCTCCGGCAGCTGTCCTGCTTAAGAAAGCGGCAGGTCTGCAGAAGGCTTCAGGCGAGCCTAACAAGAACAAAGTCGGCTCCGTTACCAAGGCACAGGTTCAGGAAATCGCTGAGTTAAAGATGAAAGACCTGAACGCGGCATCTCTGGAAGCTGCCATGAGCATGATCGCCGGTACAGCCAGAAGCATGGGAATCACCGTTACTGAGTAACGCGCTGCAGATTGGAGGATGAAAGAATGAAACACGGAAAGAAATACCAGGAAGTAGCGAAGTTAGTTGACCGCACTACTTTATTAGAACCCGCAGACGCGATCGCGCTGGTAAAGAAGACCGCGTCCGCTAAATTTGATGAGACAATCGAGTGCCATATCCGCACAAGCTGCGATGGCCGTCACGCGGATCAGCAGATCCGTGGCGCTGTCGTACTGCCTGCAGGTACCGGCAAGACAGTCAGAGTCCTCGTATTCGCAAAAGGCGCGAAGCTGGACGAGGCAGAGGCAGCAGGCGCTGATTTCGTAGGCGGCGCTGAGCTTCTTCCCAGGATCCAGAACGAAGGCTGGCTTGACTTTGACGTAGTCGTCGCTACACCCGATATGATGGGTACTGTCGGCCGTCTGGGCCGTATCCTTGGACCGAAGGGCCTGATGCCCAACCCCAAGGCAGGTACAGTCACCATGGATGTTGCCAAGGCGATCAAGGATATCAAAGCCGGTAAGATCGAGTACAGACTGGACAAGTCCAACATCATCCACGTTCCGCTCGGAAAGGCATCCTTCACCGAGGAGCAGCTGATGGAGAACTACAACGCGCTGATGGCAGCGATCGTCAAGGCGAAACCCGCTGCAGTCAAGGGCCAGTATCTCAAGAGTGTTACTCTTGCAACGACCATGGGCCCCGGCGTCAAGATCATCGCGAACCGCTATTGATCATAAACCTGGACATACCCGGACGCGGGAGCTGAAAAGCTCCCGCGTTTTTCCGTTTCCATATGAACCGGGCGCTAAAACTGCATGAACCGGGCGTCAGTCTTCCGGTTCACGTCGGCAGCTCCCCGGGATCCCGGGCATGAGAAGACAGGCTTTTCGGGAACCGCAGATTATGCAATAATGGCAGTATGGCCGCGGCAGGCCGGGACCGCCGGCAGCGCAGGCGGAACGGCAAGTAGAAAAGGCGGCTGGAGGTAATATGAGAAGAACAGAACATTACGGGAAATATCAGATCATGGCAGGCCTTATTGCCGCGGCAATCCTGACAGGCTGCGCCGGGGCGGGAGGTACGGTCAGTGAAACGCCGGCCGGCGCGGAGACGACCGCTCAGGCTGCGACCATGGCGGCGGAGCCTTCTTCGGAAACAGTAACGGAAAAGACCGTAACGGAAAAGGAAGAAGCTGAGGCGCCTGTTCCGGCCCGGGCGGACACGGCGGCGGAGGCAGTTGCCGACGCGGATCCAGCTCCGGAGCAGAGCGCTGCGGAGGAGAGCAGGAGCCCGGAGGAGATTGCCGCGGAAAGGGCTGCGGCAGTCGGCGCGGTCCGGCTGGGGGATACCGGGGAGGATGGCCTGGTGTTTACCTTCGCGGGAGACCTGACTTTCCATACAGGACAGAATCCGGGCGCCCAGGAAGCCTATGACAGCGGAATCCGTTCCTGCTTTGACCAGGAAGCTCTGGACATCATGGACAGCGCGGATGTTTTTGTTGTCAATAACGAGTTCCAGTATACGGATGGGGGATCTCCTCTGGAGGGTAAAAAGTACACCTTCCGCTGCAGTCCCTACACAGCGGAGTGGCTGCAGGAGATCGGCGTGGACCTGGTGACCCTGGCCAACAATCATATTTTCGATTTCGGGGAAGAGGGTTTCCTGGATACGCTGGATACCCTGTCGGAGATCGGCATGCCCTATATCGGGGCCGGTTATGATCTGGAGGACGCGGTCCGGCCCGCCTACTACGAGGCGGACGGAATGATCATCGCGGTCCTGAACGCGACAGAGATCGAGCGATACGAGAATCCCGACACCAGAGGGGCTTCGGAGGATGCCGGAGGCGTGTTCCGCTGTCTGGATTCGGCGCTCCTTTGTGAAAAAGTCAGGGAGGCGAAAGAGAAGGCTGACTACGTGATCGTGACGATCCACTGGGGTACGGAACGGATGGAGACCCCGGATGAGCTGCAGATCCAGCATGCCATTGACCTGGAGGAAGCCGGATGCGATATGATCATCGGCGGCCATCCCCATGTCCTGCAGACCATCTCCTGGTATGAAGATATGCCCATTGTCTACAGTCTGGGCAACTATTTCTTCAGTTTCGACACCAGGAATACCGGCGTGGTCCAGGTCTCCTTTGATACCGGAAACAAGTCTCTGAAATCCCTCCGCTTTGTGCCCATGGTACAGAGCTATGGTGTATATACGCTGGAAGGGGAGGAGAAAGCCGGGCTGCTGGAATATATGCGGAGCCTTTCACCAAAAGTGGAGATCGACGACGACGGCTATGTCACCAAAAGAGACACTGAGTAACATGAACCGGGAAGTGAACCAGGAAGTCTGACGTCTGACGCCTGGTTCAAAAAAACAGCTTGACAAAGCATCATAGCTGTGTTAGTATCACGATTGTCTTATGACGCCGAAGACAGCAGGTGCCGATCTGGCGTAACTTGTATGGCCTGCCGAGGAAAGTAAGATCGTATGAACGGATTTACTGCCCCTGTCTTCGTGTGACAGGGGTTTTCTTTTTTCGAAAGATGAACCCTGCTTATACGATTCGTTTTCGGCAAACAAAATCTATAAGGAGGTAACAAATGGCAAAGGTTGAATTAAAGGCCCCCGTCGTGCAGGAAATCGCTGCGAAGATCGACGGTGCCCAGTCCGCTGTTCTGGTAGACCACAGAGGCATGACCGTTGCACAGGACACAGAGCTTCGTAAAAGACTCCGTGAAGCCGGTGTAGAGTACAAAGTCTACAAGAACACAATGATGAAGCGCGCATTTGAGGGAACAGATTTTGCTGCTCTTGATGAATATCTCGAGGGTCCCAGCGCTCTGGCTGTTTCCAAGGAAGACGCCACCGCGCCCGCAAGGATTCTGTATGAATTCGCCAAGGAAGCAAAACAGCTTGAGATCAAGGCCGGTGTTGTTGAAGGCAAGGCTTACAACTATGACGAGCTGAGCGAGATCGCCAAGATCCCTTCCAGGGAGATCCTTCTTGGCAGACTGTTCGGCAGCTGGCAGTCCCCTGTTTCCAGCTTCGCGCGTATCCTCAAACAGATCGCCGAGAAAGACGGCGAAGCCGCTCCCGCGGAAGCGCCCGCAGCAGAATAATCCGGGCCGCTTAAAAGACTCCCGCTGCCCATACAGGAGAGCCGGATGTTCCGGAAGCGGGGCAGCATGAAGACAGACGCGTTCCCGTCGGGGAGACAAGTCTGAAAACCCACTTAAAAAATAATGGAGGAAAGAATAATGGCAAAATTAACCAATGCTGAAATTATTGAAGCTATTAAGGGTCTGACCGTTCTCGAGCTGAATGATCTGGTCAAGGCTTGTGAAGAAGAGTTTGGCGTTTCCGCAGCAGCCGGTGTCGCAGTTGTAGCGGCAGGCCCTGCAGAGGCAGCTGTAGAGCAGACTGAGTTTGACGTTGAGCTGACAAGCTTCGGCGCTCAGAAGATCAAGGTCATCAAGGTTGTCCGTGAGCTGACAGGCCTGGGCCTGAAGGAAGCTAAGGCCGCTGTTGAGGCTGCTCCCAAGGTACTCAAAGAGGCAGTTACCAAGGAAGAAGCTGAGCAGATCAAGGCTAAGCTGGAAGAAGTTGGTGCTACTGTTACCATCAAATAATCATTTCAGTATATCTGAACCTTACGCGCAGGCCTGCTGTATGCAGGCCTGCGTCTGTGTGTGCGCGTAAAGCTGCCCGGCTGTCAGCGCGTGCCGCCGCTTCCGGAAACCTACAGCGGAAGACCGGCATTACAGCGGAAAAATATCCCGAATAATTCCGGAATAAAGCAAAAAATATAGTTTGACTCTTGCAATTAGGCGTAGTATAATATCATACGCATCTTTTTGCGTGCAGTAAAAAATCTTTTACTGTCATATCGTTTATAAACAGACCACCATACTATTCTTTCTATGAAAAACGGGGTGAACTTGATGGAAAAATACAGGATACATCCTACCTATAACGGTAAGAGTGTACGAATGAGTTACCAGAGACAAAGAGAAGTCCTGGAAATGCCGAATCTGATCGAGGTTCAGAAGAACTCCTATCAGTGGTTCCTGGAGAAGGGTCTCCAGGAGGTGTTTGACGACATCTCACCTATTGAGGACTACAGCGGTCATCTCAGTCTTTCTTTTGTAAGCTTTACGGCACCGAAAGAAGAAGAAGCTAAGTATTCCATCGAAAAATGTAAAGAACGTGACGCTACCTTCGCGGCGCCCCTCAAGGTCAAAGTGCGCCTTTTTGACAAAGAAAACAAAAAGGAGGTCAAGGACCAGGAGATCTTTATGGGCGACCTGCCGCTGATGACCCGCACCGGTACTTTCGTGATCAACGGCGCGGAACGAGTCATTGTCAGCCAGCTGGTTCGTTCTCCCGGCATCTATTACGGAATTGAGAAAGACAAATTCGGCAAGAAGCTCTTTTCCTGCACTGTGATCCCCAACAGGGGCGCGTGGCTGGAATATGAGACAGACGCCAATGATATCTTCTATGTAAGAGTGGACAGGACCAGAAAGGTCCCGGTCACTGTCCTGATCCGTGCCCTGGGCATCGGAACAGATGAAGAGATCATTGAACTTTTCGGCGACGAGCCCAAGCTCCGCGGAAGTCTGTCCAAGGACGTATCTCATGATTTTGAGTCCGGTCTGCTGGAACTCTATAAGAAGATCCGTCCCGGCGAGCCTCTTTCCGTCGAAAGCGCTGACAGCCTGATCAACTCCATGTTCTTTGACGCGCGCAGATATGATCTGGCAAGAGTCGGCAGATATAAATTTAATAAGAAGCTTCACATGCGCAGCAGGATCGTGGGCCACACCCTGGCTGAGGATGTTGTGGATGAGGCCAGCGGCGTTATCCAGAACAGCGCCATCCCCAGTGTTACGATCAGGACAGAGGAAAGGGAAGTCAAGGTCCTTTCCAATCTGATGGTCGACCTGACCCATTATGTGGACTGTGATCCCGCTGAACTGGGCATCACGGAGAATGTATATTATCCCGCCCTGCGGGAGATCCTGCTCCAGTTCGCGGAATCCGATGATTCGGAAGCCCTGGGCGAAGCCATTGCCAGAAGCGCGGCGGAGCTGGTTCCCAAGCATATTACCAAGGAAGATATCCTTGCTTCCATCAACTACAATATGCATCTGGAATATGAGATCGGCAGCAATGACGATATCGACCATCTGGGCAACCGCCGGATTAGAAGCGTCGGCGAGCTGCTGCAGAACCAGTACAGGATCGGCCTTTCCAGACTGGAAAGAGTGGTCCGTGAGCGTATGACCACGCATGATCCGTCCGAGGAGATCTCTCCCCAGGCCCTGATCAATATCAAGCCTGTACAGGCGGCCGTCAAGGAGTTCTTCGGATCCTCCCAGCTGTCCCAGTTCATGGACCAGAACAACCCTCTGGGTGAACTGACCCATAAGAGACGTCTGTCAGCCCTGGGCCCCGGCGGTCTGTCCAGAGACCGTGCCGGATTCGAGGTCCGAGATGTACACTACACCCATTATGGTCGTATGTGCCCCATCGAGACCCCTGAAGGTCCCAACATCGGTCTGATCAACTCCCTGGCCAGCTATGCCCGGATCAATGAGTACGGTTTCGTGGAGGCCCCCTACAGAAAGGTCGACCAGACCGATCCCAACGGTCCCCGCGTTACAGATGAAGTTGTCTATATGACAGCGGATGAAGAGGATAACTACCATGTAGCCCAGGCGTCCACTGCCCTGGATGAGAACGGATATTTCGTTGACAACAACGTGTCCGGCCGTTACAAAGAGGAGACCTCTTCCTATCCCAAGACCGCTTTTGAATACATGGACGTTTCTCCCAGGATGGTATTCTCGGTAGCTACATCCCTGATTCCTTTCCTGCAGAACGATGACGCCAACCGCGCCCTGATGGGCTCCAACATGCAGCGTCAGGCAGTGCCGCTGCTGACAACCCAGGCCCCTGCCGTAGGTACCGGCATGGAAGCCAAGACAGCGGTCGACTCCGGTGTCTGCGTCGTCGCGGAGAAGAGCGGCATCGTGGAATTCGTAGACGCTACCCTGATCAGGATGCGCTACGATGACGGAACAACAGAGGATCTGCATCTGACCAAGTTCCAGCGCAGCAACCAGTCCAACTGCTACAACCAGAAGCCCATCGTATTTACAGGCCAGCGCGTCGCCGCGGGCCAGGTCGTCGCGGACGGCCCTTCCACCTATAACGGTGAGCTGGCCCTGGGCAAGAACCCTCTGATCGGTTTCATGACCTGGGAAGGCTATAACTACGAGGACGCGGTCCTGCTCAGTGAGAGACTGGTCAGGGATGATGTATATACATCTGTCCATATTGAAGAGTACGAATGCGAAGCCCGTGATACCAAGCTGGGACCGGAAGAAATTACCCGTGATGTACCCGGCGTTGGCGACGAAGCCTTAAAGGATCTGGATGAGAACGGTATCATCCGCATCGGCGCGGAAGTCCGCGCGGGTGACATTCTGGTCGGCAAGGTCACGCCCAAGGGAGAGACCGAACTGACCGCGGAAGAGCGGCTGCTGCGGGCGATCTTTGGCGAAAAGGCCAGAGAAGTCAGGGATACTTCCCTGAAGGTGCCCCACGGTGAATACGGAATTATCGTAGATACCAAGGTGTTCACCAGAGAGAACGGGGACGAGCTGGCGCCCGGCGTCAACCAGGCAGTCCGCATTTACATTGCCCAGAAGAGAAAGATCTCCGTCGGCGACAAGATGGCGGGCCGTCACGGCAACAAGGGTGTTGTCTCCCGCGTGCTTCCCATCGAGGATATGCCCTATCTTCCCAATGGACGTCCTCTGGACATCGTACTGAACCCCCTGGGCGTTCCTTCCCGAATGAATATCGGACAGGTCCTGGAGATCCATCTTTCCCTGGCTTCCCAGGCCCTGGGCTTTAATGTGGCGACACCCAACTTTGACGGCGCTTCCGAGGATGATATTCAGGACGCCCTGGATATGGCCAATGACTATGTCAACATGGAATGGGAGGAATTCGAAGCCAAATACAGTGACCTTGTAAGGCCGGAGATCATGCAGTATCTGTCTGACAACCGTGCCCACAGGGAGCTCTGGAAAGGCGTTCCGATCTCCAGAGACGGCAAGGTCTGGCTCAAGGACGGACGTACCGGCGAGTTCTTTGACAACCCTGTTACCATCGGCCACATGCACTACTTAAAGCTGCATCATCTGGTCGACGACAAGATCCATGCCCGTTCCACAGGCCCTTACTCCCTGGTCACCCAGCAGCCTCTGGGCGGCAAGGCCCAGTTCGGCGGCCAGCGTTTCGGTGAAATGGAAGTCTGGGCTCTGGAAGCCTATGGTGCCGCTTATACGCTGCAGGAGATCCTGACTGTGAAATCCGATGATGTAGTCGGCCGTGTCAAGACCTACGAAGCCATCATCAAGGGCGCCAACATTCCTGAAGCGGGCATTCCCGAATCCTTCAAGGTCCTTCTGAAAGAACTGCAGGCTCTGGGACTGGATGTACAGGTCCTGGATGAGTCCGGTGCCCAGGTGGAGATCAGCGAAGATATCGATTATGGCGAGTCTTCGGAATACAGGTTCGAGATGGCCAACAATTTCAAGAACTACGGCGGTACTGACAGTGAAAGCCTGGCCAAGGGCGGCTTTACCAGTCAGGAGTTCAACCGCAAGGGTGAGCTTGAGAACGTGACCGATGATCTTCCGGCAGAGGAAGATGACGCTCCCGGGGATGCCTCCGGCGCTGCGGCACTGCTGTCCGCGCTGGCTGGTGATTTCGGCGATTCCGACGAAGAGACAGATTTCGGCGGCGAAGATTAAGAATATGGCTGTCCGCGGGGAGCGGATCGCTTCCGCGGACGGCTTCAGGTTATTACCTTTTGAACCATAACAGATCTGGCACGCGCGGCACGCGCAGGGAAATGAGGTAAAAATGCCAAATACGAAACAGCAGAGTTATCAGCCGGTAACTTTTGATTCTATAAAAATCGGACTCGCGTCCCCTGATAAGATCCGGGAGTGGTCCTACCGCGGCGACGCGGCAAAGACACCCGAAGAGATCAAAAAGTCGGGCCTGGGTGAAGTCACGAAACCCGAAACGATCAACTACAGAACACTCAAGCCTGAGAAGGACGGTCTGTTCTGCGAAAAGATCTTCGGACCCACCAAGGACTGGGAGTGTCATTGCGGCAAGTACAAAAAGATCAGATATAAAGGCGTCATCTGTGACAGATGCGGCGTCGAAGTCACCAAGTCCAGTGTCCGCCGCGAGCGGATGGGACGTATTGAACTGGCCGCGCCTGTGTCCCATATCTGGTATTTCAAGGGAATCCCCAGCCGTATGGGACTGGTCCTGGATATTTCTCCCAAGAACCTGGAGAAAGTCCTCTACTTTGCCTCCTATATCGTGCTTGACAAAGAACTGCCCGGAGATGTAGCACAGGAGCTTTCCTATAAGCAGATCCTGACCGAAAGGGAATATCAGGAAGCAAGGGAGAAATTCGGCAACAGATTCAGTGTGGGCATGGGCGCGGAAGCGGTCAAGAAGCTTCTTCTGGATGTGGATGTCAACGGAGAGTACGAAGAGCTTTCCAGACAGATGGATACCGCTACGGGCCAGAAGAGAGCCCGTGTGATCAAGCGGCTGGAAGTCATTGAAGCCTTCCGCGAATCCGGAAACTCTCCTGCCTGGATGATCATGGATACGATCCCGGTCATCCCTCCGGATCTTCGTCCCATGGTACAGCTGGACGGCGGACGTTTTGCTACATCCGACCTGAACGATCTGTACAGAAGGATCATCAACAGAAACAACCGTCTGAAAAGACTTCTGGAGCTGGGCGCTCCCGATATTATTGTCAGAAATGAAAAGAGAATGCTGCAGGAAGCCGTTGACGCCCTGATCGACAACGGCCGCAGAGGCCGCCCTGTTACAGGCCCCGGCAACCGTGCCCTGAAATCTCTGTCAGATATGCTCAAGGGTAAGAACGGCCGTTTCAGACAGAACCTGCTGGGTAAGCGAGTCGACTATTCCGGACGTTCCGTTATTGTCGTCGGCCCCGAGCTCAAGATCTATCAGTGCGGTGTGCCCAAGGAAATGGCCCTCGAACTGTTCAAGCCGTTCGTGATGAAGGAACTGCATAACAGAGGCATCTCCATGAACATCAAGAACGCCAAGAAGCTGGTCGAGAAAGTGGACGGCAGAGTCTGGGATATCCTGGAGGATGTCATCAAAGAGCATCCCGTTATGCTCAACCGCGCGCCTACCCTGCACAGGCTGGGCATCCAGGCTTTCGAGCCCATCCTGGTCGAAGGTAAAGCGATCAAGCTGCATCCGCTGGTATGTACCGCTTTCAACGCCGACTTTGACGGTGACCAGATGGCCATCCATCTGCC
>ONRU01000160.1 GCA_900320325.1 uncultured Lachnospiraceae bacterium | reverse complement strand
GTTCCTTCGGGCAGGACGATTGCCGAAAGCCTGGCTCCATAAAAGGCTCTCCTGCCGATTTCTTTCAGGCTGTCCGGAAATTCCACCTGCAGGCAGGCATTCGTAAGCTGCAGGTCCGCAAAGGCAAGAGGCCCGATTGTTTCGGTTCCCGGCGCCGCCTTGAAGCTGTAGATGGTATCTCCGTTCTCTGCCGTCCCGGCTTCTGTCAGCCGGTTCGCGAAATCATAGGCCGGCGGACAGGAAACCAGTGTGCTGCCGTCCGCTGTATACAGAACACCATCCTCTGTCCTGTAATGACTGCCTCCTTCCATTTTAAAAGACCCGATGGCACATTCTCTGCTGTCCTTTCCCATGGCTTCCGGGTCAAAGTACTCCAAAGAAGCCGGAAGTTCCAGTTCCTCTATGGCAAAGCAGGGATCATCCAGCGCTTCTGCCTTGATCGCGGTCACAGTATCCGGCAGGCGGAGGCTGGTGATTTTGCCGGATTCTTCCTGTGCGGACAGGCCCTGCGCGGGAGCCTTGTCAGTCACATCACGGGCTGCCGCTATGCTGTTCCTGCCGTCACCGATCTCTGTCACGGGCTGGCCGCCGGCCGACGCGGGAATATCCAGCACACTGCCGCTGCCTCTGCAGGACACCAGCACCGCATGGTCCGCGTACACTTGAAAATCCATCTCCCCGCCGGCGGCAGTCAGGCTGACCATGCTGTACTCCATGGACCGGATCATGTCCTGATCCGCTTGTTCCGTATCCCGGGCAATCCCGTACTGATCGGCATAGTCCGCAGCCGCGGATCCTTCGCTGCAGTGGAACAGGACCCGGTAGACCCTGTCATATTCTCCATCCTCGTTCTGCTCCTCCGACAGGACATATGGGAAAGCGTCCGCGGGAATCCTGGTCAGGGAATCGGGCAGGTAGAATTCCGTCTCCTGACAGAACATGCTGAAGATGTAGTTTTCCAGGCCCACCACGCCTTCGGGAATACAGACCAGGCCGTCCATCCCCCTGGGAACTTCCACAATGGTATCTCCGCTCCTGACGGCCAGCATACCGTCGACGGCGGAGTAGCGGCTGTTCTGATCGCTTACCCGGAACCGGCGCAGGTTCAGTCCGTCAAAGGCGTTTTTGCCGATGTATCTGACATTTTTCCCAATGTAGACGGAATCAACGGGAACAAGACCCTTATCCTGGAACCGTTCCTCACCGGATTCTTCTGTTGACCCAAAAGCCCTGGACCCTATATATTCCAGGCTCTCGGGCAGCTCGATCCCGGAAAGCCGGGAGCATCCGAAGAAAGCGCAGGACTCGATCCTCTTCAATGTCTCCGGCAAGGCAACGGTTTCCAGGAGCTGCTTTTCCGGATCCGCGGCTGAGCAGACAAAGGCCGCGTAGGCAATGGTCCGCGTGCCTTCCGGAACGGCATAGGAAATGCCGCGGCACATGGGATAGGAAAGGAGCACTGTCCCGTCCCCGTTAAAGAGGACGCCGTCTATGGCCCGGATCCCTTTGCCCTGGCCGTTGGGATTTCCGTCCACGGTGATCTGCTCCAGGGCTTTGCATTCGCCGAAGATACAGGAAGAAGCCTTTTCAATCCCTGCGGGCAGGGAAACGGTCTGCAGGCCCGGGCAGCGGATGGCGTTTTTCTCTATGGTTTTCAGGGTGGCGGGCAGGATGATCTCTTTGGCGCTGTCACTATAGACAGCCCCTTTTCCGATCCCTGTGACAGGCAGGCCCCGGACCCGGTCCGGTACAGTCAGGATCTCGGCAATGCCCTCGTAGTCTGTCAGGACAGCCTGGTCTCCTGTCCGGGTAAAGGTCCATGTACCCTGGCCGTCCTCCAGAGTCACCGTATCCGGCTGCTGTGGCCCCGCGGCGCCGGCCAGAGGGCAGGTCTCGGAGGCATGGATCCGGCCGTTGACATCGAAAGCGAAAAAGCCCTGGACGTAGAAACATGACGGATCTCCAGAGGGATCGATCTGTCTTCCGGCAGGTCAAAGGGGTGGAGGCCCACAGCGCTGCCCTGCCCGTACCAGTCCGTAAAGGACTTCATGGTCCCGTCTTCATTGCGGACGGGAAAATAGGAATAGCCGAAGACATAGAGCAGACGGCTGTAATCCTCCATATTCAGGGTATTCTTGCCGGATGCCGTGCTGTCAACAGCCTGGACCGACTGGACCCTGACCTGGCCGTCCTCCAGTTCGGCGATGATGGCCGCCTGCTGATCGACGACCGGATCCAGAGACCAGAATTCCTGGGCGGGGCTGAGCAGGGTATTGAAGCTCCGGTATGTCGACAGGCCCTGATTGGTACTGGTCTGGAAAAAGCCCAGGGGACTGACCCGACCGCCTCCGTCTTCCATGCAGATTAGTTCCGGATCTGCGGGAATATGGACCCTGCCGGCGTCATCCACCTCTGCCTGTACCCGGACCATGTCCAGGTAATACTGGCCCTCTGTTAAGGGATGCAGGACCGTATATCTGGCCTCAGCCAGGCCGGCCGCCTGGTCAGGCGTCAGCTGCAGCAGGATCTCGTCGCCTTTCACGCTGAATTCTCCCAGCGTCCAGTCTGTATCGGAGGTCTGGTTCCATTTCTCCGTATAGCTGTCATAGAAGGACTTGACATCGTCTGACACAGAGACAGAATCTCCGAAATAGCCGCCTGCCTCCTCGTACAGTTTCCGGTTCTCTCCCGGAAAATAGACCGACAGGCCGGCTGCCCCATCGATATTGGTCCGGTTGATCAGGACCATATCCCGGACCGCTTCCCGGACGGCCTTCGTTTCCTCACTGTAACTGGAGGAAAAGCCTTCCGCTATATCCGTCAGATCCAGCAGGTCCGTTCCACTGCCCCTGACAGTCACTTCGGATGTTCCGAACTGCAGGACCTTCTGCCTGATCTGGACGATCCGGGCATAGGCGCCGTCGTCCAGGTCCTCGGCCATTCTGGCGGCGAGCCCGGCATAGGCTTCTGCCACTGCCCCGGCCCTGGTCAGGTCATAAGCAGCCAGCGTAACCTTATTGCCGGTCCCGGATGTATACCAGTCATAATAGGCGTTGACGACCGCTTCCATGATCCTGACAGGATCCGAGGTCCCGTTCAGAGTCTGCAGGAAACTGTAGTCCCAACCGTCGGCAGGCTCCAGTTCTTCGGACGCGACCATATAATCTGTATAATCCTTCCACAGGCTGGCATGCTCCAGAGAGCCCATCAGGCAGGCGTCAAAGCCGACCCAGTCCAGGCGGGCGCTGCCGCCGGGCCCGAAAGGGGAGGCGTCCATGGCCTGCCGCAGCTCGCCGAACTGCAGGCTGTCATTTCCGAACAGTTCATCCACGCCAAATCCGCCGATGGGCCCGCTGCCATGGTCCCAGAAAATCAGGCAGTAATGCCGGGCAGGATAGTTTTCGACAGCTGTATTCAGGAACTCGGTCAGAGTCTCCGGGGCGCCCATATCGGAGCTGCCGTCGGTCATGCCCGCCAGCCAGCTGCCGCTCCCCTTTGACAGGTCCAGCAGGCAGTTGCGGTCACACGGGATGTTGGAAGACCATTTGCGGGCCCCGCCCGTATAGACGATAATATTATTCCCGGTAAAATCGATCCCGGAGGCCAGCATTTCCTCCAGGTCGCTGGTGGCGGCCCCGCGGTTGGTCTCCAGGTTGGAGCCGACCATATAGATCAGGACCGTATATTCCCTGGCGGCCCGGGGCAGGTCCTCCGCTTCCATCCTGATGAAAGCGTTCTCCGCCTTCTGTGTCTGATTGGCCGGGGCCATGGCCCGGTTATCCTCTGTAACAGCTGTCTGGCTGTCCTCTGTTTCGTCAGCCTGGCTGTCCTCGATTCCGGCCGCCTGGCCTTCCTCTGTTCCAGTCGCCTGGCTGTCCTCTGTTCCGAACGCCTGGCTGTCCTGCGCTTCCGCTTCTGTCCGGCCCTGTTCGGCGTCTGCAGAGGCGGCGCCGCTGCCCCCGCAGCCTGTCAGTATGAGCCCTATAACCAGCAGGATCGCTGTGATCCGCTGAATGCCTTTCTTTTCCATGATGACCTCCCGAATGAACCGGGGGCAGACCCCATCGGTTCACTTTACATTATTGTACAATATATAAGATCTTGCCGGGAACTCATGGTTTCAAAAAGCCGGAGACCTGGTTACTATTCACAGTCGAATGGTATTCCAGAAATCTCATCAGATAAAAAACGCACAGGAAAGCGCCAGCCTGTTGGCAAGCCATCCCTTCCTGTGCATTCCTTTTCTGTATTTTAGGTGTCAGGACACCCCTGTCAGGATCTCCTGCATAGTATAGGGTTCCCCTGTCATCAGTCTTTCCAGTGCGTCAAAGACCCGCGAGCTCTGAGCTCGTGAACCCATGAGCCAAAAAACCCGTGGACACCTGTCAGCGTCCACGGTCTTCCGTTCAATATTCACTCCAGATACATATCTCTGAATTTC
>ONRU01000014.1 GCA_900320325.1 uncultured Lachnospiraceae bacterium | reverse complement strand
TTTTGCGAAAACTCAGATACGGAATCCCATACAGAGCGGCGGCGCTGCTGCTGGCGGCGGTCCTTTTTACAGGCGGATGCGGCGCGGCCGGAAACGGGGCGGCGGATGATCCCGCGGAGGATTACCGCTGGCTGGATGATTACGAGCCGGTGTCCCGCGAGCCCCTTACACTGACCCGGTGGGAGACGGACAGCCTGGAGGACCTGCAGGCAGCGGGGGAGATCTTTGAGGAACATACAGGGGTAGAAGTCCGTCTGCAGATCCTGACCTGGGATGATTATATCCGGATGCTGGAACGGGACTTCGAAGAAGGAGAAGACCCCGGGCTGTTCCGGCTGCATCCCTACTTCGCTTCGCGCAGAAATATATCCGGCAGGGCAGTGTCCGGAATCTGAGCGACATGCCCTTTGAGGATCTGCCGGAACTGACGGCCCTGCAGACGGATACCATCATGAGCATTTACAGGATGGGGGATGATATTTACGGGATTCCCCTGATCGGCGGTGTCTGTTCAGCCCTCTGGTATAATAAAAAAATCTTCGATGACTGCCGCCTGCAGTATCCGGACGCTTCCTGGTCCTGGGAGGATGTGGCTTCCGCGGCCGCCATCATACAGAAAGCAGGGAAAGGATATGACGGGATCCGCCTGTCCGACAGCAACGGAGAGGAAAGCTATTACAACATTATTGCCGCGTACGGAGGGTATGTGATCAATGATATTGCCACGGAATCCGGCATGGCGGAAGCGGAGACCCTGCAGGCCATGGATCTGCTGGCGGAATTGATCCGGGACGGGATGCCGCCTTACCGGAAAGCGCAGAGCGCGTCCATCTATGAGGATTTTCTGGCCGGAAAGACCGGCATGGCGGTACTGGGATCCTGGCGGATCCCCAGTCTGGTCGACGATCCGTACGCGGTGGAAAACATGGACTGTACGGTCCTTCCCTTCGCGGAAACGACAGGCGTCAGAGGCGCTGCCGTCAACTGCAGCTGCTGGTCCATGTGGTCCGGCACTGAAAGGGCGGAGGATTACTGGGCCCTGCTGCGGACCATGACAGTTTATACCTGCAGGAATAAAGGAAATGTAGATGAGATCCTGCCCATGCATCTGGCCGGCAGGAACGGGGACGGCTCCCTGCCTTTCCATCTGGAAGCCTATACCGATCTGTTCCGGGGAAGTCCCGCAGTCGCTCCGGTCAACCGGGTCCAGATCCCCTGGTCCCTGAATACGGACGCGTGGAATAAGATCCTGATCCGCGCCATGAGCAGCGCCTGGCAGGATCCTGACCATATGCGGGACTACTGCAGGGAGGCTGACGCGGCCATCCGTGAGGCACTGGAACAGGAAGGCGTTCAGTACAGTATGGCCTATATCCGGAGGGACAGCGCTTCCGCTGCCTGCCTGGTCATAGATACGGACGCCAGGAAGATCCGCTATTTCGCGGACGGAGGCGCGATCCGGTATACGGGCGTTTATACAGGGGACTTCGAAAAAGGAGCCGCTGTTTCCTACGGAAGCAGCGGCATAGAGGATTATATCCGGTTCGCGGATCTGGAGGATCCGGGGATACTTATCGTAACGGACGCTTTCGGCCATACATGGACCTTTGAGAAGGCGGATGTCCGGGACGCCTTCGGGCTGATCCGGGATTCCTCCTGATGCCATGGGACTGTCAGGACTTCCAGGCGGCCTCCGCGTCCCGCAGGGCCCGCAGGGCCGTATCCCGGCATTCGGGGCAGCATACAACGACCCGCCCCGGTTCTGTGAGCGCCGCGTCCTGTCCGTCCGGATCCAGTACCAGGGCGCCCGCTTCCCGGGCGATCAGGGTGCCGGCCGCGTAATCCCAGATATGGAGGGGCTTGGAGATCTTGACACCGGCCCGGCCGCAGGCCACATAGGCGATGCCAAGCTCCGCGGAACCGATACATCTGGCGGAGGCGAAATAGCTGCGCAGGACGATCCGGTCCGCTTTCCAGGAATCCTCGATCAGGCAGATCGCCCGTGACGGAGGGCGGGAAACGGTATGGATGGGCTGTTCATTGAGCCAGGCGCCCTGTCCGGCTTCCGCGGTGAACATTTCCTCCCGGAAGGGATTATAGATAAAGCTGTCGACCAGCTGACGATTGCGGACCCTGGCCACACAGACAGCGCAGCAGGGAAAGCTGTTCATGAAATTGGTGGTCCCGTCGATGGGATCTATAATAAAGCCTTCCGTATCCGGCAGTTCGAAATTTTCCTTTTCTTCCGCGATAAAGAAAGCTCTGGGGAAGAGGCTGGACAGCTCCCGGATCAGGAAATCCTGGATTTCCCGGTCTCTTGCGGTCACAAAATCATTGGCGCCCTTCACGGCGATCTCCGGTTCTTCCTCTTTCAGCATGAGACGGCCGGCCCTGCGGACACAGTCCAGGATCTGCAGGTAGGCTTCGGTATGTTTTGGCATGGGGTACTCCTTTCAGGAAACGATCTTACGCAGCCTGATCCGCCGGGGATCACCCGCGGAGACAGGCTGTTCCTTCTGATTTGATTGTAGCAGACCCCGTTTGTCTGTGCCAGTACGTTTAGCAGGCCCCGGCTCCGCCTGCTATGATCAAAAGCTCATGTTCCCGGAGGAGTCCTAATGAAAACGTATCTGAAAAGAACGTGGAAAAAAGATTTGTGAAACAGAAACTTTTATATAAAGAAGCAGCAATACAGGAAAGAGATTTGTTATGAGCAGAATAAGAAATGCCGCAAGGGCTGCCGGCGCGGGTGTTTTACTGACGGCTGCCGCCGCCCAGGGCTTTACCCGCTATGTGACCAGAGGAAACAGACAGACACTGGAAGAAGCTATCCGATGGCAGAGAGAGCATTATGATATCAGCTTTTTTGACAGCCTGGAGAAAGAGGAATATACCGTTAAAGGATATGAGGATTATATTCTGCATGTGGTCTTCTGCAAAAACCCCCGGCCGTCAAAAAAATATGTGATCCTGACCCATGGGCATACGGACAACCGCTACGGCATGCTTAAGTATATGAAGATCTACCTGGATCTGGGCTATAACTGTATCATTTATGACCTGCGGGGACACGGTCTCAACAAAAGGGACTGGTGCTCCTACGGCCTGCGGGAGAGCCGGGACCTGGTCAGACTGATCGAGGATACCTACCGGCGCTACGGCAGTGATATTTATCTGGGCCTCCATGGGGAATCTCTGGGCAGCGCCACAACGATCACGGCCCTGCGCCATAAGCCCGATGTCCGCTTTGCCATCGCGGACTGCGGCTTCGCGGATCTGGAAACGGTCCTGACGGATATCGCCGGGTCCCTTCATATGAGCAGGCATACGGTCCGGCTGACCTGGCTGGGCACAAGGGTGAAGCACCGGGTCTCCATTTACAAGATCCGGCCCATCCGGGGACTCATGCACAACAAGGTCCCTGTCATGTTCATCCACGGGAAGGATGATACCTATATCTCACCCCGTCACAGCAGGCGCATGTACAGGGCCGTGACCGCCTATAAGGAACTCCACCTGATTCCGGGAGCGACCCATGCCGCTTCCGTCCTGACAGCGCCGGAGGACTACAGGCGCTATGTCGCCGGATTCCTGAAAAAAGTAGAAAAACTGGAAAGGACCCAAAAAGAGAAGGAATGTCAAAAAGAAAACTGAGCACCGGGGCTATCAACCTGACAGAGGGCAGTCCCGCAAAGCTTCTGCTGCGGTTCATGATTCCCATGCTGATTGGCAACATGTGCCAGCAGCTCTATAATACGGTAGATACGATCATCGTAGGCCGTTTTGTGGGCACCACCGCCCTGGCGGCTGTCGGTTCAACAGGAACGATCTTCTTTCTGATCATCGGCACAGCCAACGGGATGGCCACCGGCTTTACGGTCCTGACCAGCCAGACGTACGGGGCCGGTGACCGGCGGGGGACCGGGGCCTCCCTGGCCAACAGTATCCTTCTGTCCCTGCTTGTGGCAGCGGTCCTGACCATTACCAGCCTGTCGCTGCTGCCGTCTCTGCTCCGGGCCATGAATACGCCGCGGGATATGTACCAATACGCCTATGATTATATTTCCGTCATATGTATGGGCGTCGTCTGCACCCTCTATTACAACCTGTTTTCCTCCGCCCTGCGGGCGGTCGGCAACAGCAGAATGCCTCTGTTCTTCCTGCTGTTCTCCTCCTGCCTGAATATCATTCTGGACCTGGCCCTGATCATCTGTTTCGGTATGGGGACCCGGGGCGCCGCTCTGGCTACCATATTATCCCAGGGAATCTCCGCAGTCCTCTGTGTCGCCTATATATACAGGTCGGTACCGGAACTGCGGCCGGATCCGGACCAGTGGCATTTCCACGGACAGTATACCGGCCTGCAGATGCGGGTAGCCCTGCCCATGGCGGTCCAGTACGGGATCACGGCTTCGGGCACCCTGGTCGAGCAGTCCGCCGTCAACCTGTTCGGTTCGGTGGCGGCCGCGGGCTTTACGGCGGCAGTCAAGATCCACATGCTGCTGTCCCAGGGCCATTTTTCCATGGGACAGACCATCGCGGCTTTTGCCGGCCAGAATTACGGGATCCGGGATACAGGACGGATCCGGAAAGGCTGTTCCATCGCCTTCCGCATGATGCTGGTCTACAGCATTACGACGGGAATTCTGGTCAATGTGCTCCTGCCGTATTTACTGCCGCTTTTCTTTACCGGGGATGTGGCGATCCGTGAGATCCTGCCCTGGTCCAGGACCTTTGTGCGGATCAATACCCTGTTCTATCAGCCGCTGGCCATGATCTTTATCTACAGGAGCGCCATGCAGGGCTGCAACTACAGTATGCGGGCCATGACCCTGGGCATTGTGGAACTGGCGGCCCGGACTGTTCTGGCCCTGGCTTCCATGCGGCTCGGCAGTTATGAACTGGCTGTGGCCGCGGATGGCGCCGCCTGGCTGGCAGCCGGCGTTTACGGGATCCTGCTCTACTATGTGACCATGGGGCAGCTGGAGCGCAGGCTGGCCCTGTCCGCGCGAAGCGGATGAAGGCCTGCAATGAAATCCGGAACAGGATACAGCTGGAGAGCCGGATAGAGCCCAGAGGGGCTCCGGTCCATCGGAAATCAGCACTTTAAAGCGAAAAAGGTCCTGACCGACCTTTTTTTGTGCTATAATACATCGTCTGCCTTTTTTTCGGGCGGGGCGGACGTGCGCCTGCCTGTTCTTTCAGATCCCCGCGGAGGCAGAAGAGAAATACTAGATCAAAGAGAGGTAAAGAACGTTGGAAAGAGACAGTTTTAACTCAAGACTCGGTTTCATTCTGGTCAGCGCAGGATGCGCGATCGGAATCGGCAATGTGTGGAAGTTTCCTTATGTGACCGGCGCCAACGGCGGCGGCGTCTTTGTCCTGTTTTATCTGCTGTTCCTGGTCCTGATGGGGGTTCCTGTCATGACCATGGAGCTGGCGGTGGGACGGGCCAGCCGCAAGAGCGCGGTCGGCGGCTATAAGGCACTGGAACCCAAAGGATCCAAATGGCATATCCACGGCTGGTTCTGTATGGCTGGCTGCTATCTGCTGATGATGTACTACACGACCGTTTCCGGCTGGATGGTCGGCTATTTTTTCAAATTTCTGACGGGCCGGTTCGAAGGCATTGCCGGTACCGAAGGGGCCGCTGACCAGGTCGCCGGAATATTCGGCAGCATGCTGGGCAGCACCGGGGAAATGATGCTGTGGATGGGGCTGACCGTCCTTCTGGGCTTCTTGGTCGTCTCCACAGGCGTGCAGACCGGTCTTGAAAGGATCACCAAAGTCATGATGCTCTGCCTGCTGGGTCTGATCGTGGTCCTGGCGGTGCACAGCCTGACCCTGAAAGGGGCGGGAGAGGGCGTTGCCTTCTATCTGCTGCCCAATTTGGCCAGGGCCAGGGAAGTGGGCATCTGGCAGGTCATCATCGCGGCCATGAACCAGTCCTTCTTCACCCTGAGCCTGGGCGTGGGCGCCATGGAGATCTTCGGTTCCTATATGGCCGATGACCGTACTTTGTTCGGCGAATCCATCCAGATCGGTATCCTGGATACCTTTGTCGCCCTGATGGCAGGACTGATCATCTTCCCTGCCTGCTTCTCCTACGGCATCCAGCCCGACGCGGGCCCTTCCCTGATCTTCATCACCCTGCCCAACGTATTTATCAATATGCCGGGCGGCAGGATCTGGGGCACCCTCTTTTTCCTGTTCATGACCTTTGCCAGCTTCTCCACCGTTACAGCGGTCTTTGAGAACCTGCTGGCCAGCTGTATGGATAATTTCGGCTGGTCCAGGAAGAAAGCGGTCCTGATCAATCTGGTCTTTGTTTTTGCCGCCAGCATTCCCTGCGTCCTGGGCTACAACCTGTGGAGCGGGCTCCATCTGATCCGGGGCGGAGATGTCCTGGACAGCGAAGACTTTATCGTCAGCAACCTGCTCCTGCCCCTGGGCTCCCTGATCTTCCTGCTCTTCTGCACGTTCAGGTTCGGCTGGGGCTTTGACAGATTCCTGGAGGAGGCCAATAAGGGCAGAGGCCTGAAGATGAAAAAATGGATGAAGCCCTTCTTCCAGTTCGTGGTACCGGTCCTGATCCTGGTCATTCTGGTCGAAGGACTCAAATAAGCTTAAACCCGATGAACCGGAGGTGCGGAATGAATACTGCGGATTATAATGGAAGGAAGCTGGTGCTCTGTGAGGATCAGACGCCCGGATTTTCCACGCGGATCACAGCCGAAGTCAAAGACGGCTGCTTTATCATCACCGGAAAGGATGAAGGTGCTGCCGTACAGGCCTTTATCGGGGTCCCCGGTTATGAATATTTCTATATCTGTGACAGAGAAAACACAGAAAAGCTCTTTACCCTGCTGGCCGGCGGAGGCCGGGATCCCCTGGAACAGGTGGGCCGGGACTTTCACGGTATGGACTGCGCGGGTCGCTTTCGTAAATTCTGCGATGAAAATCAGATTGCCTGTGTATTTGACACCGTACGCTGAACAAAGCAGCTGTCATAAAGGCTGCCCGTATTATTTACGGAATCCTGTATTCATGTTAAAATTTACATAATATTTACGGGATAGATCAACGTATTTATCTTTGTTTCATTTTCAGGAGGTACTTATGAAAAGAAAATCTTTGCTGGCGGGAATCCTGAGCCTGGTCCTGGCTTCTTCTCTGCTGCTGTCAGGATGCGGCGGCGGTACAGCAGCCCAGGCGCCTGCGGAAGAAACGGAAGCGGCGGTGACTTCCCAGGAGACAGAAGCGGTCGAAGAAGAGGCCCCGGAGGCGGAAGCGGCTGCCACAGAGACAGAGGCTGTGGAAGTGACAGAGCAGGGACAGGATAATCCCCTTAACTTTGCCATGGGACAGGGCTTCATGCTCAATACCGATATCGAAAGCCCCGAGATCATCACAGCGGAGGAGGAAGAGGAGATCATGGAAGCCTCCCGTGCTTTCTCCAGCGGCCAGGAAAATCCCGGCTCTCTGCTGATCAACAAGGCTGAACATTATTACTATTATGAACAGCTGAACCCGGATGAAGTGGCCCTCTATGATATCATGCAGACCATTACAGAGTATCCCACTTCCGACCGGCTGGCCCTGATGCTCACCACGACCATCGATCCCGAATCCGAGGCGTGGATGAACTATTTCTACAAGGTCTACTACGCCCTCATGTATGACCATCCGGAATATTTCTGGCTGTACAACTATATCGAGACCGCCTTCGGTTATATGACGACCGGCGAGCAGAATGAGGACGGCACTTACAATGTCCTCATCGGTATGACCGGCCCTTATACCAATTACGAAGAGCAGATGACCAAATTCAATACCGCGGTGGATGAATTCCTGGCGGATATTGATACCAGCGGTACGGAAGAAGAAACCGTCAGACAGATCCATGACAAGCTGATCGGCATGCTGACCTATGATATGGAATGCCTCAGCTCTCAGGACAGAGAGATTTCCTATTACAACTTCGCGCATACAGCGTACGGCGCCCTGGTCGAGAACTCTCAGGGCCAGCCCAATACCTGCGTATGTGACGGTTATTCCGCGGCTTTCTGCTATCTGTGCCAGCAGGTCGGCATTGAGGCTTCCACCGTAGTCGGTGTCGGCGGCAATTTCAATCCTGACGGTACAAAGGGCCAGGGCGGCGGCCATGCCTGGAACGTCGTCAAGACAGACGGCACATGGCATGAGGTGGATTCCACATGGGATGACAACATGTCAGACCTTGGTTTCTATGAAGAGATCAAAGAGCAGGATCCTGTGATCTATGGCTATCTGGAAGAAGCCATGACAGATGAGGTCTTCTATGAAAAAGCTGCCCATGTATATTTCCTGATCTCCACCCCTCTTATTGAGGATTACAGCTTTGGCGATTCCCTGTTCTATACATGCGCTGACGGCACTGTTTTACCGCTGGCCAACGGCATGCGCACATTCCATGAGCGCGCCAGTCAGGAGAACGGATTCGGGCTGGTCGCGGCGACCATGGATCTTCTGCCGGTCGGTGAATAATTTCCGGAACCGCCCGGTTCCCGGGTGAAACCGGCTGTACCGAATGGTCATTCTCCGGGATCCCGCCGGGATGCCTGTCAGAAGACCCCGGGATAAGCTGAAAGAACATAATGAAAAACAAGCGGCCCGTACAGACCCGGATGTCTGTACGGGCCATTTTCATGTTTATTCATGGACGGCCGCAGGCTATAATGGAAACAGAGATCATTGAGATTCAAAAGTCAATACTGATACTTCTTTACCACGGTTCATGAGGGAGGGTATGAAATGGGAAAGATAGTAAGAGCCTTTATAAATCTGATCTTTATCCTGCTGGCACTGGTGATCCTGGCCGGCGGAGGACTGATCACTTATCTGACAGTACAGGAATACAGGCCCAGGGATCAGGAAGCGCTGACAGCGGCCGGCACGGCCCGGGACAGTCTGTCCGCGGGGGACAGTGTTTCGGTCATATCCTGGAATATCGGCTACGGCGGCCTCTCGAAGACCGCGGATTTCTTTATGGACGGGGGCGTATCCGTCCGTTCCCAGCCGTCGGACCAGGTCCGGGCCAATATTGAGGCGGTCAGCCGTCAGCTGGCGGACACGGATCCTGACCTGATCTGCCTGCAGGAGATCGACCGGGATTCAGACCGGAGCTTCCGCCACGACCAGACCGCCATGGTGGTCAATGCCCTGCAGGATTACGCGTTCTGCTTTGCCGGCAATTTCCGGGTCCCCTTTATCCCGTATCCGTTCCCGCCCATCGGGAAGGTGGATTCCGGGATCATGACCCTGTCCCGGTTCGACATTGAGGAAGCGGAGCGGGTCGCCCTGCCCTGTCCTTTCTCCTGGCCGGTTCGGGTCGCCAATCTCAAGCGCTGCCTGCTGGTCAGCCGGATTCCGGTCGGTGACAGCGGCAAGTACCTTGTACTTGTCAACGCGCATCTGGAAGCCTATGATGACGGTTCCGGAAAAGAAGCCCAGACCGCCATGCTCCGGGAACTGATGGAGGCGGAATATGAGAAGGGCAATTATGTCATCGTCACGGGCGATTTCAACCAGAGCTTTTCCAATATTGACACCAGTGCCTATCCGCTGCGGGATCCGGGCCTATGGCAGTGCGGCACGCTGGATACAGAGGCGTTTTCGGACAGATGGCAGTTCCTGATGGATACATCCGCGCCCACCTGCCGTTCTCTGGACCGGCCTTATGACGGCGACAGGGATCGTTTCCAGTTCTATATGATCGACGGTTTCATCGTTTCGGATAATCTGACGGTCACTTCTATGGAAACAATGGATCTGGATTTTGAGAATTCCGACCACAATCCGGTCCTGCTTACGGTACAGATTCCTGAAAAATAGAAGAATGGGGGGACTTACGGTACCAAATTCCCGGGGTATATTTTATAATAAATGCAGCGGCCCGGATCCGGACAGACCGGGCATGGGTATAGTAAGTACAAAGTGTAAGGAGGAAAATACATATGAAGAAAGTCCTGGTAGCTTATTTTTCACCTACAGGACATACGAAGAAAGCGGCGGCAGAGATTGCCGAGACCATTGACGCTGATATCTATGAGATTCTGCCGGCTGTACCATATACGGCGGCGGACCTGAACTGGTCCGATGAGAAGGCCAGAAGCACAGTGGAGATGAATGACAGAGCTTTCCGTCCCGCCCTGGCGGATCAGGACGCGAATGTCGGCCAGTATGATATCATTTTCCTGGGATTCCCGATCTGGTGGTATGTAGCGCCTACGATCATCAACAGCTTCCTGGAGGCCTATGATTTCTCCGGCAAGAAGATCGTGCTTTTCGCCACATCCGGCGGCAGCGATTTCGGTAAGACCCTGGAAGGCCTCCGGCCCAGCGTATCCGAGGATACGGTCATGGTAGAAGGCAAGATCCTCAACAGCATCCCTTCTCAGACCGGATTTGACAACTGGGTATACAAGATGGTCGGGCATGAAGAGGAATAGACACCGTCCTTTCAGGATTCGTATACAGGATTTCCGCAGATCCCCTGCCGTTCCGGCAGGGGACCTGTTTGAAAGCCCCATTATAATTGACTTAAAATGATTTATACTTGACGGGCCCGGAAGCGGGCCGGCCACAGGAGACGCGCATGGAAGACATGAGACAAAGAATCAAAAGTATGGAACTGATCAGTTCCGGTGAGACCCAGCAGCTTCTGGAACAGTGGGAGGAATGGCTGCTGCTTTATGAGGATTACGGAGACCGGCCGGTAATCACACCCTCAGACCCGGACTACGACCAGTACGGCGCCAGCCTGTCCCTGCGCTGGGACGCGCTGAATGTCATGTCGGATTTTGACGATCCCTTCCTGACCAGCGATGATGACATTGCCGGGGACGCCAGGCCTTTCCTGAACGCGGTCGCCAGGCTCCGGTCCGTGCCGGTCTCTTCCATGCTCCTGTCTTTTCTGATGATCGCGGACGGTATTTCCATAGGTCCCGCCAATATGGACCGGATGCGCAGGATGATCGAAAATCTGACGGCAGTTCCGCCCGCGGATCAAATGGCGTCTCCGGAGAGGATCCGGGCCCTGGAACAGCAGCTGGCCCGCGGTGAGAAGCAGGACTGTCCGGATCTGACAGAGGAGGACCTGTATACGGTATACAGCCTTTTGTCCGAACGGACCAGAGATGTCTTCCGCGCGGATGATCCCCTGCTGGAAGGGGATCCCCGCCGGTCCGATGAAAAAACACTGCCTGTCCTGGACGCGCACTGGCATATATGGTTCTTCCGCCTCCTTAAAAAGCCGGACGCGGAACAGATCAGACGGACCGCTTTCGCTTACCGCATGAGTTTTGACCGCTATGTCTGTTTTCTGCAGAAGATCCTGCACCGGTCCAGGCCCGCCCTGCTGGACAGGGAAGAGATATTCACCAAGATCACCCTGGACTGTACGCCGCCGGAGGAGACCTGCAGCGGCTGCCTGCGAAAACTGCGGGACCTGTATCCGCCGGTAAACGCAGGGGGCAGGGCCGCTGCCAGGAGAAGGAACGCCGGGAATACGGAGGCTGTAGAGATTCCCGCCTGGCTGCTGGGGAACGCGGGAAATCTGCCGCTGACCCTGCGGTTTGAAAATGAATTATCAGATATTGAAGAGGAATCCGGCAGGGATCTGTTCAGGACCGCCAGCGGCCGCCTGCGGGAATATCTGGACTGGGCCGGCCGGAACGCGGACGCCAGGAAGATCATCCGTACCGCGGAAGAGGTCTTCTTCGAAAGATGGAATAAACTCTATGATTCGATCAAGGACAGCTGGGAAGTGCGGGCCTTTATCAATTCCTCCCGGGCCAGGAGGGTGGATACAGACCGGTGCAGGAGACAGCTGACCATGGAATATACGGCGGACGCTGACGCGGAACGTGTCATTCCCGCCGGGACGGTCCTGACCTGCGAGACCAGGGTCAAAGACGGCGGTGCTTTTCTGTCTGCTGTTTTTACCTGCGAAAAGGAGATCAGGATCCAGCCGGACGCTTCCGATGAGGAGGAGATCAAGGCGGAGGTCGAGGAGATGACGACCCTGTCCGGTCTGGGACCGGAGGATCCGGTGCCGGAGGACAGGCAGGTCCTGATCGATAATCTCCTCAGATCCACCCGCGGCGCCCAGAAGGTCACGGAAAAGCATCTGACCATTGTCACAGGAAGAGGCAGGAATAAAGAAAAGCAGCTGATCCCCATCCGGGCAGAGACAGGCCATGACCCTGTCAAAGGGCAGATCCTGCAGATCCTGCCCGGCCAGAACATCCGTTATTTCGCGGACGGACGGAAAAAGAGCAAACCGGGCATGTTCCGGATCCGCTGCAAAGTCGGGACGGTCATTCCGGCCGGAACGGTCATCACCTTCGAGAAGGAAGGGATCACCTTTTCCTACCGGACGGTCCGGGAATGCAGCAGCCTGCAGAAATGGAACTCCATGAATCTGGACGTCCTCTGGGACAGGGAGAATATGGCCCTGCTGGAGACAAAACTGCAGGGAGGCCGCAAGAGCGCCCCGGCAAAAGAGAAAGAGACCATCGTCACCAGAAATACCGCCTTTTCTTTCCGTGATCCCGGCTTCGGTTTCGCCCGGATCACCAATCCCTCTCCGCTGATCCTGGACGGCGGACAGGAGGAGCAGGAAGGCGCGGGCCGGAGGTCTGCCAATATCAAGAACATACTGGAATTCATTTATGACAGCAACGGTATGAACGATATGCGGGATTTCCATGGCGTCGACAGTTATGGACCCGGTTTCCTTTTTAATACGGATGCCTTCAAGCGGGCACAGATCACCCAGAATACCCTGAGCCATTTCCCGGTGGATGAAGAACGCCGGCGCAATCTCCTGCTGACGGTGGATTTTCTGGATTTTGTCATGAATGAAATGGATCAGATCTCCAATAATGACCTGGATCTGCGGGTGGACCAGCTGTTTGATGAGTTCCGCTATCTGGCGGATCAGGATCTGGAGCGCTGCGGTATGCAGGAATTCTATCCCGGCAACGCCTATGAGGGGTTCCTGAGCATGCTTTTCTCCTGTGAAAATCCATTTGAGCTTTTCCAGGCCCTTTTCGAAAAGGGACATCATCTGTCCCATTACTTTACGACGGAGTCAGCGTGTGAGGAACCGGTCCGGATCAGGATCCTGGCCAGAAGGGAAGGGGAAGAAGAAGTATGGGCCGACTGGAAGGCGCCGGCCGGACGTCTTCTGTATACAGTGCCCAGGCTGACCTGGTCGACCGGCACGGCCTATTATGTCCTTGCGGAATGGAGTGACGGCAGCAGCATGGAAAGACCGATTCCCGGCAGCAAGCAGACTTATAAGGACTCTCCCAGAGAGAGCCTGCTCAGGATACAGGAAGGAACATTCGATTTATTATGAAGGACAGCAGGATTCCCCTGCATCCCGGAACGCTGCTCCGGATCAGGGACTGGATCATCAGGATCGACAGTCAGGCAGGCAGAGGAACGACCTGCCTGGCTTATTATGGTTCCGTGCTGGACGGAGAGGGGCAGGTCCTGCGTCTTGTGGTGGTCAAGGAATTCTGGCCCCTTCTTGCGGAAGAGGGCGGGATCCTCAGGGAAGGGACAGGCCTGCGGATGGCGGAAGAGACCAGGCGGTCGCGCCGCTGGCAGCAGCGCCGGGACCAGTTCAGGTCCTGTTTCCGCAGGCAGCAGGAGCTGTCTGTTTCAGCCGCCATGGAAATCGTGGTGGAGCCCTACATGCTGGAGGAGAATGAAAACGGCCTCTACCTGGTCAGCCGTATGCATGACGGCGCCAGGCTGACAGATGTGGTTCCGGCATCCCTGCAGGAGAAACTGGGAATGGCCATCCGTCTGGCAGAGCTGATGGGGCTGCTGCATGAGGCGGGTTATATCATGCCCGACTGCAAGCCGGATAACTTCCTCTGGATCGAAAAGATCTCCCGTATGACCCTTTTTGACGCGGACAGTATCCTGCAGTATTCGGAAGGCATCCAGCCGGAAGCCCTGTTTTTTGATTCTGTCTATATTTCACCGGAGATCGACAGGCTCCGCCATACCCGGAATATCGGGTGGAGCCAGATGCGGCGGGTCCTCAGGCCGGCTTCCGATCTCTACTGCTGCGGGATCTATCTGTTCCGCCTGCTGCTGGGCAGGATCCCTGTACCCGGGGAGGCTGATGATCCGGACAGGATCCGGCGGGAATTATGCCGTCTGTATCCGGATTCCTTCGGCAGCAGCGGCAGGACCCAGGCGGTCCGCAAAATGGCGGCGATCCTGAAAAATGTACTGGAGGTCAATCCCTTCCGCCGCTGTCAGACGGCACAGGTCCTGGTGGAGGAGCTTAACGAAGAACTGGATCTGCTCCATTACAGAAGATACCAGGTACGGAAAAAACGGGCCGCGGCGGATTTCAGCTATGTCAGTTATGACCTGCTGGAAAAAGCGCCGGTCTGTGACTATCTGACAGAGGATACGCGCGGCATGGAGGCCGGCGGCAGACGGGCGGATATCCTGATCACCGGCAGCCATGTGTTTGGAAGATCGCTCCTGGAGACCATGATCCCGGGCCTGGTCATGCTGGATACGGACATTCATCTGTGGCTGGCCGGCAGAGATATGGAAAAACTGTGGGAGTCCATGTGCGGCGCCCGGGAGAATCCGCTTCTGCCCGCTATTGTACGGGTCGTCAACAGCCGGGGCAGGATCCTGTCGGATTATGACCCGGAGGTGGTATCCCGTCCGGCGGCAGTCGTGCATTTCACAGGGGCTGATCATGACAGGGCTATTCTGACGGTGGCCGTCCGGACCGGCGCCCGCGTATTCTTCCTCCTGCGGGAAAAAGGAGAGGAAAATGAAGCGCTGGCGGAAAGGATCCGGCAGGAAGCCGGCCGGGACAGACCCGTTAAGATCTGGGTGATCGGCAGTAAGGACGCTGACCTTGAGAACAGCGCCCTGCAGGATCCCGCCTCCTGCATCAGCCGGATCCCTCTATATACCAGAGACGGAGATTACAACGAGAACCGGGTCGGCTCCAGGATCTACGATATGGGTGCTTCGATCCATGGCGAATATCTGCGGGGGATACAGCCGGATATTACGGAGGAAGAGATCCTGCGGGACTACGCTTCCAGCCTTTATAATATCCAGAGCAGTGAGCGGAGCGCCCTGCGCGCTGTCTATACTCTGGAGAGCGCCGGGATCAGCAGGCATGATCCGGCGGCCCCGTCCCGATTCCATCAGCTCCTGCGCGATCCCGCCTCGGCGGATCTCAGGGAGCGCCTGATCGCTCTGGAACATCTGTCATGGACCGCTTTTATGGTCCTGCACGGGGGGAAAAGGCCGGAAAGCAGGGAAGCCATCGCCGCTTACGCCTATAGAGACGGCAATAACTGGCAGGACCGGAGAGATCCGGACCATCGGATCCATCCCTGTATCTGTTCCTCCGGGCCGCGCAGGCAGATTCGTCCCGAACACTGGGACAGGGTCCTGGCATGTCCTTTCGACAAGGCAGGCGGTCTGATCGACGGGTTCGGCCTGGACCGGCTGGATTCCATGAGCCTGTGGATCGCGGCCCTGCGCCAGGAAGCCGGACGGCAGGGACTGACTGCCGCGGCGGACAGAGCGGATCTGTGCCATGACTTTAAGGACTCCGATGAGGACGTGATCCTGGCGGTGCCGGGGCTTCTGGCCCTGTTCCCGGCAGGCGGCAGGAGGCCGGCTTTCCGGATCCTGCGGATCTGCAGCGGCCGCGCTTATGACGACCTGCTCTCCGCGGTCCGGACCGGTCCGGATACGCTGTTTCTGGTCCGGCTGACCGGCACGGGAGGTCCCGGCGGCAGCGTGGATGACCTGCGTGCTTGTTACAGTGGTTATCTGAAGGAGGCCGGCTGCCGGACCGCTCTGCAGGTGATCCCCGCGGAGGCGCTGGCTGACCTGCCCCGGGACGGATTATATCTGGACCGCGGATACCTGCCGCCGGAAATGGCCGATGCGGCATTCGAACGAATGACGGCAGGCCTGCCTGCTTTTCATTTTGAAGGCAGTACCTGCGTTATGGATACAGAGGCGGCAGATCCGGCCGGCGGCAGCGCCGCTCTGCCGGTCATCATGAACCGCAGGATCTGCCTGCCGGTCGCGCTGCTGCTGCGGATGCAGGGATATACCCCGGCCCGCAGGGACCGGGAACCTTTCACAGGACTGACAGACAGGGAGACAGCAGCCCTGCGGGCGCTGACAGCGGATCAGGCGGCCTGTGACGCCCTGTCCGGGCTGCTGCGGCAGATGGAGGGGGACCGGGTCCGTACCCTCCGGCTTTCCGGCCGGATGCCCTCCGGCGCTTTTACCGTCCTGACAGATTTTACGGACGGTACGGCTTTCGCCGGCAGCGGACTGGACCGGGTATTTACGCTTCTGCAGAAGGACAGCCTGCTGCAGGAAGGGTATTCCTATCCCGGTGACCGGGAGTATGACAGAGTCTCTTTTACCGCGCGGGAGGAGGAACTTGCCCGCCTGCTGTCCGACATGGTCGCGCTGGCGGAAAAGGAACCTCTGCGCCACGCGTTTGAGGTCCGGATCCTGCGGGATTCGGTCACAGTGACAGATCGTTCCCTGTATATGCGGGTCGTGCTGCCTGCCGGATCCGGCGATGACGCGCTCACGGCTCTGCGGCAGGCCGCCCGGGATGACTGCCTGCTGCGGAATCTGCGGATCACGCGGACGGACACAGGCACAGAAGTCACTTTCCGATACAGCAGTCCTTCCGTCAGACGGATCCTGTGCAGTGCCAGAGACGCGGGGCCGGCCCTGCGCTGGGCGGAGGCGGCGGCCTCCGGCCTGTATGACGATATCCGCATGGCCTCTGATTTTGCTGTTGAGGAACAGGGAAGGGGACAGGACGTGCTCTTCCTGACCGGCCTGATCGCCTCTGTCAACGGAGAACTGCGTCCTGTATGATCAGGGCGGACAGGGACAGGAACCCCGCGAAAAAAAAATTCCGCGGCATGCGCTATCCTTAAATAGATCAGGGAGATCTGAACAGATCAGGGAAATCCTGTCAGCATCAGCGTCTGGAGGTAATTGAATGGAAAAAGACAGAGAATATATACCGAGACCGGTAAACACAGAACATGTACAGCTTCCGGAAGATCTGATCAGCCTGACCGAGAAAATCGCGGAGAATATCCATAATGTCTGGGCCTATGGCAGGATGCAGGAGGGCTGGCGATGGGGGGAGGTCAGGGATGACCGGCTGAAGCTGACGCCCTGCATGGTCCCTTACGAGGAACTGCCGGAAAACGAGAAGGAGTATGACCGAAGGACGGCCATGGAGAGCCTGAAGCTGATCACGGTCCTTGGCTACACGATCGAGAAAAAAGAGAAGAAATGAATAAAGAGCAAAACAGGGAAGGCGGATGCCTTCCCTGTTTTTATGCTCCTTCGCGGTCCGCCTTGATGGCGGCGGGGATCGTCATAATACTGTTGATGTCGTTCTGTTTATAATATACGGTCCTGCCGGTCAGGGCTGTTACCCTCTCGGACAGGGTGTCCAGCTCCTCCCAGGGAACGATGCAGGCGTGCAGATAACGGTCCAGGTCCCTGGCGGGTTTGATGCGGGAGTTGCCTGTCCGCGCGGTCTCTTCCCTGTACGCGGCGGCCCTTTCCTCCAGTATCTCATCGGGCATGGTATCAAAGCCATAGACCAGATGGAAGGCGCACCAGCGCATGTGCTCTGTATGCCCCAGGTGGTCGAGCAGGACCGGATCCGTGATCCACTGGTCATGGGCGGCCTCGTCCTCGGACAGGCCGGCGCATCGCAGGATGGCCGGGAAGAAATCGGCCGCGGCCCTGGAACTGGCCCGGCTGAAGGAGTCGCAGGCGACCCAGTCTTCGAAGGCGGTATGGTCCGGATTATTGCAGTAAATGTGGTTGAGGGTCATGGCCAGGTTGTCGATCCTGTGGGAATAGAGGATATCCGGCGAATAGATCGACTGCAGCTGCAGGTTCTTATTATCGGAGGAGTTATAAAAGATACCGTTATAATCGCACTGTATCACAGGTATATTGCGGCCTCTGCGCTGCAGATACATATTCAGGTCCTCACTGATCCCGGTATTGCGTATGACACTGCCGGTGGAGACCACGATGTATTTTACGCTGTCCAGATGTTCTTCCAGATAGCGGTAGAACTCACTGCTGCGGCCGTCGAAGGGAAGCAGGTCAATATCATAATAACGGAAGAGCCCCGGGCATTCCTGGCGGATCGTTCCGGAGACGGCGTCGATCTCGGGATCAAAGACCGCGGCGTGGAAACGGCTGCCTACGAACTGGCCGTTCATGACCAGGGATTTCAGGACATGCTGGCCCAGATTGCCGAAACCGATGATCATGGCGTCAAAATTGTCCAGCGCCATGCCGGTCTCATCAAAACGGAGGGTATCACAGGGCGGAAATGCCTTGATCAGCACACGGGAGGCCAGAAGGGAGCTGGTGTAAACAGAGACCATGCCGTACCCGTAATTATTTTCGGATACCTGCAGTTCCTCTGTACGCGTGTCCTTGCGGCCGAAAAGGATCAGGCCGGTCATATTGGGCGGGATCTTACATTCCTCCAGCAGGATCTTCATCTGCCTTGCGTACTGGATGTTCCGTTCCGTATCCGCGTCCATACAGTAGAGGGTAAACTTCCTGTTCCCGGGACGCAGGCCCAGATAGCGGATGAAACCGCGGTTGGGATAGCCGGCGCTGCGGTCCGTCCGGACGACCCCGCCGAAATTATAGATGGTGGGGAGCGAGTCGGCGTCGGGTTTTTCATCCACAAAGATGATGGAGCAGTTCACTTTCAGGCTCAGCTCCTGGGCAAAGAGCGTGGAATCCGAATTGACGCCGTAGATGACGACCAGATCTTTGGAGAGGGCCAGATAATTGCGCATGGAGATCAGCAGTTTTTTGCCGATGATATTGACAGCGGCGCTCAGGGTCGTGAAAATGCCGCACAGATGGGCGCTCCAGAGCAGACTGAAGCCAAATCCGTTCCGGAACAGGGGCAGGAGAGGAGCCGCTTCCTGGGCCGCGTCCATACCGTTCTCGCCGATAAAGATCCAGCAGACAGACAGGAGCGTATGCATGAGGCCGGAGACCGGGTCCGGCGCCAGGACCGAATAGATCATGCTGTAGAGGAAAATGCCCATGATCAGGGCATAAAGGCCGGAGATCCTGGTGATGACCATGATCAGACGGTCATTGAGTGAAAGGGCAGCAACTGCCAAAAAAATAAAAATACAGAGAAGGATTATAATTGCAAAAGAAAGATTCATAAGTAAGGGCTCCTGACCATATAAATCAACGATGACTGTCATTCATTATACCTGCTAACAGAAAAGGGAACAATCGTAGAATTATGGTAAAAGTACCAATAAAATGTGGTATATTTATATTTGATTGGACAAAAATACTGATTCGTATAGAAATATTATGCTGATGAGCAGTCAGTGCGGGACAGGTCTCCCGAAGGCCTGTGTGGATACGTATACAAATTCTGTTTATTCATAAAGAAAGGGGATAATTATGGCTTACAATTCAGAATCCATTAAGGAAGCGAAGGAAAGATATCTGCTTGAAATGAATGATGACGCGCTGGGACGCCTGTTCAGGCTGCTTCATTCCAAAAAGGTCATAGTAATCTGCAGGTCAAACATGACAGAAGCCCAGGCGGCTTCCGCAGGACTCAAGGAGCTGGAACCCGATATCCTGCGGGACGCCGGCGGTGATTTCTGGTTCCCGGTCTATTCTGCTGAATCTGAAATTCCTCCGGAGGCCAGGAGCAAGTTCAGTCTGCTCCCTATGGATTTTTCCAGATGTATTGAACTGACCGGCTCCTCCAGAAAGCTGGTCGGCATCGTACTGGATCCCAGGACCAGACATATGATCCTCAATCAGGATATGATCCGTAAATTCCGCAGTATGCGGGTCGAAAATGACTGGAGCGATCCCTATCCCGGTCTGAAGAAGCCCGCCTCCGCTTCTGTTGTCGAGGTACAGGCGGAACAGATCCCCGAGCAGAAGGTCGTAGAGCCCGGCATTCCGGAAACACCCGTGGTCGAGCCGGTCCTGAAAGAGCCTCCCGTGATCGAACCCGTCATGATCAGTGATACAGGTACCGCGTCCCGTTTCCCTACAGAGGAACTGGTCGATGGCGGCCCGCAGGGACCCGTGCCGGAGGAGGAGCCCGCTCCCGCCCCGGCATCAATGACAGAACCTGCGGAAGCTCCGGCCATCGCGCCTGCCGTTTCCTTTAAGGAAAATCCGGACAGCTGGATGGACCTGCTGACAGACGCGGCGGAGAAGGGCGATATCATGGCCCAGTGCGCTGTCGGCTACCTGGCGGAAAAAGGTGTTGACCTGGAGGACGGGCCGGATCAGGCTGCCGCCCTTTCCTGGTATGAGAAGGCCGCGGATCAGGGGCTTGTATATGCCCAGATGCAGGTGGGCCGCATGTGTATGGAAAACGATCCGGCCAAAGCCTTTGATTATTATATGAAGGCCGCGAAGAACGGCAATATGGAAGCGCGTATGGAAGCTGCCCGTTTTATTGAGGAAAGTGAGGCCTCCGACGAGGATTACAGCCTGATCCGCGCCTGGTATCTGGAGGCGGCCACAGCCGGGGACGCCCAGGCCCAGAATAATCTGGGACTGCTCTACGCTTATGGCCGCGGCGTGGAAAAGGACCTTGGCACAGCAGCGGCCTGGTTCGGCAGGGCTGCCGCCAACGGCTGCGTCGAAGCCTTTGACCACTTGAAGAATCTTTCTGATTTAGCTGCCAAATGATGATGATCTGACAGGCCGGTATTCCGGATCCGGAGGCGGCCGCAGGAGGGGGTTCTGTGAAAAAAATACGGACTTTTATACTGTGTATACTCATGACTGCCGCTGTCTGCGCGGGCCTGTTTGTGACAGGCCCTGCAGTTTTTGCGCGCGCTGAGAATACCATGAAAAGAAATAAAAAAATCGTTTCCATGGTCTTTGATGATTCCGGCAGTATGGATAACTATGACAAGTGGGCTTATGCCAATTACGCGGTCCAGGCAATGGCGGCCCTGATGAACGGGGAAGATGAGCTGTATATCGTCCTGATGAATGACCAGGATAATATCATACAGGTCAATCTGTCAGATCCCGCAGCGTCGGTCGATGAGATCCGGAAGAGCTGTCTCTTCAAGGTCAATGCCGGAACACCCGGAAGTTCTCTGGATACCGCTATGCAGAAACTCTCTTCTGTCGAGGATCAGGATCCGTCCACACAGTACTGGCTCTTTATTATCACGGACGGTATTTTACAGGATAATAAGGGCATCGAAGATCCGGCACTGGCTTCCCAAAAGGTAGAAAGCTATAAAGGGGCGGTCATGCCCAACGGATCCAGAGTCAACATTGATTATCTGAAGATCGGTGGTGATAATGCCAAACCGGTAAACAGCGATGAGAATGCCGGAGTCTGGAGCTATCAGTCAACATCGGACAATATTACGGATACAGTTTCTGAAATCTCCAATCAGGTCAGCGGCCGCATGGAATTTACGGATGCGGATATCAGTGTCCAGAGCGGAAGCAGTATCCGGATTCATTCTAATCTGCCCCTTTACAGCATTTCCATTCTGTCCCAGAGGTCGGACGCGACGGTCACAGGCTGTGAGGGCCCTGAAAAACTGCGTGTCGAAAGAAATACCTTCCTTCAGACGCCTGTCACGCGCGGCGGGAAAACAGCGGACCATCCCATCAGCGGCAACGCGGCGGTCGTATCCAACGGGGACGAGATCATCCCGCCCGGGGACTATACCATCACTTTTTCCGAGAACGTGGATCCCGCAAATATCAAGCTTCTCTATGAACCGGCCATCGACCTGATGATGCGGGCCGTGGACAAGAACGGCGATCCTCTGGATTCGGCCAGGATCGCGCCCGGTGACAAGGTGGACATCGAGGTCATTCCCGTTGTCCCCGGCACAGAACAGGAGATCCCTGTGGGGGATCTGCCGGAAGGGACCACATTTGCCATTGAATATGAAGTGGACGGAAACATCGTGGCTTCCTCCGAAACCAGCAAAGTCACGGACGTGGAGGTCATGGAGGGATCCAGCCTTTTCCGCGGCAGCATGACCATTCCCGGCTACGCCCCCATCATCCGTGAGACCGCTGCCTTTACCGCGGTCCGTTACGGCCTGATCGCGGAGATTCCCGAAGATCCGGTCATCTACCGGCGGACTTCATTTGGAAAGACCGATGTCAACGGGAATTCCATCGTCTTCCGGATCACCCGGAATGACAAGATCATGACTAAAAAGGATATGGAAAATGACGATATCAGCCTGCAGGTGACAGATCTGAGCGTTGATAACAGTAATGTCACGGGATTCCTGAACAGCTTTGGCAATACGCCGGCGGACTGCAGGTTCCGGGTCGAGGAGGACGGGACTATCTATCTGATGCGGGCCAGGCCCACGCTCCGGGCGCTCTTGACCGGAAAGAAGTCCGTCTCGGGGAGCAGCGCGCGCATCTGCGTATCCAGTTTTTCCGAGCCTGTCACCAGCAGAACGGCATAGGTCC
>ONRU01000098.1 GCA_900320325.1 uncultured Lachnospiraceae bacterium | reverse complement strand
GGTCACGTGAGGCGTCTCCCGCAGACGGGCGATCAGCCTTGTCGTCAGCTCCTCTTCTGCTTTCATGATAGTTTCAAAACCGATTTCCTGAATATATTGTATGGCCGCTTCCAAGCCGACCGCGCCGGTGGCATTGACGGTCCCGGCTTCGAATTTGTGCGGCAGTTCCGCGTAAGTGGCGGAATCTCTGGTCACATATTCAATCATTTCACCGCCTGTCAGGAAGGGCGGCATGTCCTCCAGCAGTTCCTTTTTGCCGTAAAGGACACCGATCCCCATGGGACCGCAGAGCTTGTGGCCGGAGAAGGCAAAGAAGTCCGCGTCCATTTTCCGGACATCGATGGGCATATGGGGAGCGCTCTGGGCGCCGTCCACCAGGACGACCGCGCCCTTCTGATGGGCCAGGGCAATGATCTTTTCCACCGGATTAGTCACGCCCATGACATTGGACACATGGCCGATCCCCACCAGTTTTGTCCGGTCCGTCAGTTTGCTTTCTATTTCCTCATCGGTAATGGTGCCGTCCGGCAGGCATTCCAGATAGACCAGACGGGCTTTTTTCTGCCGGGCCACCATCTGCCAGGGGAGGATGTTGGAATGGTGCTCCATGATGGAGATCAGGATCTCATCTCCTTCCCCGATGTTGGCCATGCCCCAGGTGTAGGCTACCAGATTGATGGATTCGGTGGTATTTCGGGTGAATACGATCTGGCAGTCCTGCGCCGCCCCGATAAAGACCGCAGCGGTATGCCTGGCCTGTTCGTAACGGTCGGTCGCTTCCACGCTCCAGGCGTAGAGGCCCCGCAGCGGATTGGCGTTGCAGGTATCGTTGAAGGCGGTCATTTCCGCGAATACCCTGGCCGGCCGCTGGGTCGTGGCCGCGTTGTCAAAATAGATTTTGTCGTTCCCTTCGAAAATGGGGAAGTCTTTACGATAAGGATTCATCAGCAAATGCCTCCTCTACGAAACGGTAAAGTTTTTCCTGCAGGTCCTGATCCGGAATCCGGCGGATGACCGCGCGGAGCCTGGCCCGGACCATGATGTCCCTGGCTGTTTCTTCATCTATGCCGCGGGCACCCATGTAGAAAAGCATGTCCTCATTCAGACGGCCGATGGACGCGCCGTGGGCGCCTTCCACATCCTCCTCTTCACAAAGGATGATCGGAAGGGTCCGGTTGACAGTGTCCGGGGAAAGCAGGAGGATCCGCTCCATCTCCTTTCCTTTGGAGCCGCCGCAGCCGTTGCGGAAGTCAATGGTACCCCGGAAAGCCTTGCGGCCCTGCCCGTCCAGCACGCCGTCAAAATCAAAGCTGCTGTCCGTCTGCCTGCCCCGCTGGATCACGTTATAGTTGATATCCACGGATTCTTCATCGCGTACCAGATATCCCATGGCGCCGTTCACAGCGGCCCGGCGTCCGATCTGCTCGATCTGGAGGCCGGCAAAGCTGTCTTTGGCGCCAAGATCCAGCCATACAAGATCGATCCGGGCATCGTCCGCCTGGGATACGCCCAGGTCGCCCAGATGCAGGAAGCGCCTGCCCAGCGTCTGGGCACAGACCAGTGTCAGGTGGGCCCCTCTCTCCAGTACCGCTCTTGTGGATACTGCCGCCAGACCGGCTGCCTCCCTGCCGGAAGTACAGTCGATGATCATGGTGAGAGCGGCTTTTTCACCCAGATGCAGGATCCGGGCGGAGGCGCCGCAGTCACCGTCCTGATAATCCAGACGGCATATCAGGGGCCGTTCCGGGCGGGCGCCGGCCGCTGCTTCTATCAGGTCTGTCCTGACATTACTGTCTGTCAGGAACTGTTCGTATTCCGCGCCCAGGCCGGTCCCGAATTTCTGCGGATGATAGATCGGCACCTTGCCGGCGACGAACTTTTCCGCTTCCTGACCGGGGGCGTGGGTCTCCAGCCATGCTGCTGCCTCCGCCGCCGTCATGGATCTGCAGCTGACGCCTTCCGGCAGGTCCTGCAGGCCGGAGGGCATCTGTCTGTTCAGTTCCGGAAGCCCGGGCACAATAGCCTCATTTATTTTTAACTGGTTCCAGGTCAGGGCGGAAATATGCCCGACCCGGATCGTTCCGCGATCCGCCATAGTATTTCCTTTCACGCGCAGTTCTTTTTGTATCTAATTTTGTATCTGTTTTTGTATCTGTGTCTTCGTATTTCTGTTTCTGTATTTCTATGTTTCTGTATTTCTATGTTTCTGTATTTCTGTTTCTGTATTTCTGTTTCTGTATTTCTATGTTTCTGTATTTCTATGTTTTTGTATTTCTGTGTTTCCGTATTCTGTTTATAAAAATCCTGTCTTTACCCGATCGACATTTCCAGTTTGATCAGGTTGTTCATCTCCGCCGCGTATTCCAGGGGCAGCTCCTTGCTGACATCACTGGCAAAGCCGCTGACGATCATGGCTTTGGCGTCCTCTTCGCTGAGGCCCCGGGCCATCAGATAGAAGACAGCATCGTCGCTGATCCTGCCGATGGTGGCTTCATGGCCCACATCGACCCGGTCTGTCTCGGTCACAATGGCCGGAATGGTGTCGGAACGGGATCTGGAATCCAACATCAGGGAGCCGCAGGAAACCGCCGCCCTGGCGTTTTCCGCGCTCTTTTTGATTTCTACACTGCTGCGGTAGGTGCTGATGCCGCCGCTCTTGCAGATGGATTTTGTATTGATAAAGGAGGATGTATTCCTGCCCAAATGAATCATTTTGGCGCCTGTATCCAGGTTCTGGTCCTGTCCGGCAAAGGTGACGCCGGTGAATTCACAGTGGGAATTTCTCCCTTTCAGGACGGTGGTGGGATACAGATAGGAAACGTGGGAACCAAAGGATCCCGAGACCCATTCCATGACCGCGTCGTCCTCTACCAGGGCCCGCTTGGTATTGAGGTTGTACATGTTCTTGGACCAGTTCTCAATGGTGGAATAGCGCAGGCGGGCACCCCGGCGGACGTAAAGCTCCACACAGCCGGCGTGGAGGTTGGCCACGTTGTATTTGGGGGCGGAGCAGCCTTCGATAAAATGCAGGTCCGCGCCTTCATCCACAATGATCAGGGTGTGCTCGAACTGGCCGGCACCTTTGGCATTGAGCCGGAAATACGACTGCAGGGGAATCTCGACCTTTATGCCGGGCGGCACATATACGAAGGAACCGCCGGACCAGACTGCCCCGTGCAGGGCCGCGAATTTGTGGTCATTGGGGGGAACCAGCTTCATGAAGTGGTCCCGGATCATCTGGGCGTGGGGGCCTGTCAGGGCGCTTTCCAGGTCGCTGTAGATGACGCCCTGCTGGGCGACTTCATCTTTCACATTGTGATAGACCAGCTCGGAATCGTACTGGGCGCCGACGCCGGCCAGCGCGGCCCGCTCCGCCTGGGGAATGCCCAGCTTTTCAAAGGTATCCTTGATATCCTCCGGAACGTCTTCCCAGGACTTTTTCATGTCCGTATTGGCCCTGACATAGGTCGCTATGTCGTCCATATCCAGGCCGTCGATGGGAGCGCCCCAGCGGGGGACCGGGATCCTGTTATAGATGTCCAGGCATTTCAGCCGGAACTGCCTCATCCATTCGGGATCATGCTTCTCTTCCGAAATCTTTTCGACGATCTCCGGGGTAAGGCCGGACTGGATTCTGTAAAAATCATCTTCCTCATAGCGGAAGTCATATATACTTCTGTCGATCTCATCGACCTTCTGGTTTGTCATAGTTTTTTTCCTTATGTTTTGCCTCTCCCGATCCTGTCAGGTTATTTATCCTCTAACATATCCCGGCTCATTTCGATGTATTTCTCGAAGCCGTCCCGGTGGATCTCGTCGATCAGGGAACCGTCCCCATCCGCGACGATCCGGCCCCGGACCAGTACATGGGTATGGTCGACCTGCAGCGCGTTGAGGATGGCCGCGTTGTGGGTGATGATCAGCAGGGCGCCGCCGGTCCTTTTCTGGTATTCCCGGATGCCGGCGGAAACCGTGCGGACCGCGTCCACATCCAGGCCGGAATCGGTCTCATCCAGAATGGCCAGCCTGGGGCTCAGCATCAGCAGCTGCAGGATCTCCGCTTTCTTTTTCTCACCGCCGGAGAAACCGGCGTTCAGGTCACGGTCCGCGTAGGAAGGATCCATCTGCAGCAGCTCCATGACAGATTCCAGTTCCTTTTTGAACCGGAAGATCCGGACAGGCCTGCCGGTCCGTGCCCGCAGGGCGCTGCGCAGAAAGGCTTCTACGCTCAGGCCGGGAACTTCCAGGGGGTTCTGGAAGGACAGGAAGATGCCTTTCCGGGAACGTTCATCGACCGGCATTTCCGTGATGTCTTCTCCGTCGAAGCGGATGGTCCCGCCGGTCACCCTGTACTGGGGATTGCCCATGATGGTATGACCGAGGGTGGATTTGCCGGCGCCGTTGGGTCCCATCAGTACGTGGGTCTCGCCGGGGCCGATCTCAAGACTGATCTGATGAAGAAGCTCTCCCTCTTCGATGGCGGCGGACAGGTCCTGTATCTGCAGTAAAGGTTCTGACATTTTTTTCCTCCGATTGATTTCTGGTGATTGTGCTGCTATATTAGCCTATTATACCGATTGATTTTATAGGATAAAGGCTGGTTATACAGACCGGTATATGCTTTGGATGCTCATATACCGGTCTGATCTGCTTTGTTTTTTGCCTGGCTTATACACCGGCTTTATCTTCCGCTGTTTTTGCCGGGTTTATTTTCCGGCTCTGTCTTCTGCTGTTTTTCCGGGCTTATACACCGGCTTTATCGTCTGCTGTTTTGCCGGGCTTATACGCCGGCTTTATCTTCTGCTGTTTTTACCTGGTTTATACGCCGGCTATATCTTCTTTTGCTTTTTGTATAATCCGGTATCCGCAGGTATCACAAGTTTCACATGTATCACATGTATCAAATCATGTAGGTATTGCCTGCCAGCTCGGAAGCGGAATCGAGCAGGGTCTGCAGAGTATAGCTGTTTACATAGTCATTAATGACTTTGGACAGACCGATCCAGAAAGGCAGGGTAACGCATTCCTCCGCTCTGGGACAGTCATTGGGATAATTTTCCAGGCAGGCGATCGGTTCCAGGTTGCCTTCCATGACCCGGAGGATCTCGCCGATCGTATACTCGGAAGGCTGTCTGGCCAGGCGGTAGCCTCCGTTATTGCCTCTCTGGCTGCGCAGGAAACCTGCCCGGGTCAGTGAGGTAACGATCTGCTCCAGATATTTCACGGTGACATTCTGTCTCTCGGAAATATCTTTCAGAGAAATGTATTCACCGGTATTGTGTTCTGCCAGATCCAGCATTAAACGAAGCGCGTAACGTCCCTTTGTCGATATTTTCATTTCTAACCTTCCTTCATTACTTTCCAGCCGTCCGTATGTTACAATGGTCATCACAAACACGGCGGTCTGCCGTATGTTGATATCTGCGGTAATCCTACTAAAAAGGTAAGATTTGATATCTATAGTATAACCCTTAAATCAGATTAATCAAGTAGGAATTTGTATGGAATTAAATGCGCTCTCTCCGGAGCAGGAACAGGCTCTTCCGGTCCCGGATCAGAATTTAACTTTACGGCCCTCCGGGGAGGATAAATCTTTACCGTCAGCCGGGCAGGATTTAGCTGTGCAGATACCGGAGCAGGATGCGGAGCGACAGCCCTCCGCGCAGGACCCGGCTTCTCAGACGCCGGAACAGCAGAAACTGGATCTCAAATATATGAAGGCGGCCCTGAAGCAGGCTGAAAAAGCGCTTGCCATCGGTGAAGTCCCGATCGGAGCGGTCATCGTCTATGAGGGCAAAATCATAGGCAGGGGGTACAACCGGCGTAATACCGACCATACGACGCTGGCCCACGCCGAAATCACCGCGATCCGCAAAGCCTGCAAAAAGATGGGGGACTGGAGGCTGGAAGGCTGCACCCTGTACTGTACGCTGGAGCCCTGCCCCATGTGCGCAGGCGCCCTGGTTCAGTCCCGCATCGACCGGGTGGTCATCGGAGCCGCCAGTCCCAAGTCCGGTTGCGGAGGAACACTGCTGAATATCCTGCAGAACGAGGATTTTAATCATCAGGCCGAAATCACAGCCGGCGTGATGCAGGAAGCCTGTACGGAGATCCTGCAGCGCTTTTTCAAGGCTCTGCGCGTCCGTAACAAGGCCGAAAAGAAGGCCCGGCGGGCAGCGGAGACCGCCATGACGAGAGAAGCCCCGGAGGGCGGCTGCCGGCCGCGGGGGCGCAAAGGAGGTAACAGAAATGGAAGCAAGAATTACAGGCCATACAGGTCTTTTATGTCTGTTGGGATCACCGGTCGGTCATTCCGGCTCACCGGCCATGTATAATTACAGTTATGAACGGCTGGGCATCGATTATGCTTATGTCGCCTTTGATGTCAGGGAAGACCAGGTCCCTGCGGCCATTGACGCCATCCGCACCCTGAACATCCGGGGCGGCAACGTGACGATGCCTGATAAGATCGCCATGGCAAAGGCTATGGATGAACTGTCTCCCGCGGCAAGGATCATCGGCGCCGTCAATACTTTCGTGAATGATAACGGTCACCTGAAAGGTTATATTACCGACGGGGAAGGTTATGTCAATA
>ONRU01000009.1 GCA_900320325.1 uncultured Lachnospiraceae bacterium | reverse complement strand
TAGAATATCCCCCTGATCGGGCATCTCTGACAAAGTCAGCCAGAGTTCCTCTTTGGGATGGGGGGCATCGGGAACTTCCTCCCCTGCCGCGTTCCGGATTGACATGACACGGACGGGGATATTCCTGCCGTCCGGCTTCATGATCTCAATCTCATCCCCCGTGCGGAATTTGTTGCGCTGGGTAACGCGGGCCCCTCTGCCGGGATCGGTCTCTTCAACAATACCCAGAAATACGGATTCGTTCACATAGGTATTGCTCTCGTAGACCATGGAATCCTCCGCGGGCTTTCCGAAATAAAATCCGGTCGTGAACCTGCGGTAGGTACATTTGCGGATCTCCGCCCGGTACCAGTCCATATTGGCCCGGTATTTTTCGGGATCCTCGAACCAGTCATCTATGGCCCTGCGGTAGGTCCTGGCCACAGTGGCCACATACAGGGCAGTCTTCATCCTGCCCTCGATCTTGAGGCTGTCAATGCCGGCTTCGACCAGTTCGGGGATGTGCTCGATCATGCACAGATCCCGGGAGTTGAATATAAAGGTGCCCCGCTCGTTCTCCTCCACCGGCAGGTATTCGCCCGGCCTGGATTCCTCCATGACCGCGTATTTCCAGCGGCAGGGATGGGTGCAGGCGCCTTTATTGGCGTCCCGGCCCGTGAAATAATTGGATAACAGGCACCTGCCCGAATAGGAGATGCACATAGCCCCGTGAATAAAGGCTTCGATCTCCTTATCCGCCGGGACTCTGGCACGGATCTGCCGGATCTCCTGCAGACTGAGCTCCCTGGCGCAGACAACACGCTCGGCGCCCATCTGATACCAGAAGTTGAAGGTGCCCCAGTTGGTATTATTGGCCTGCGTGGAGATATGGACGGGGACATGGGGACAGTGCTCCCTGGCCAGCAGGAACATGCCCGGATCCGCCACCAGGACCGCGTCGGGTCCCATCTGCTCCAGCTGCTGGAAATAAGCAGCTGCCCCGGTCAGGTCACTGTTGTGGGCCAGGATGTTGGCTGTCACATGGACCCTGACGCCATGGGCGTGGGCATACGCGATGCCCGCTTCCATATCCGCAGGGGAGAAATTTCTGGCCTTGGCGCGCAGGCCGTAGGCCTCTCCTCCTATATATACGGCATCCGCCCCGAAATCCACCGCTGTCCGAAGGACCTCCAGATCCTTGGCGGGGATCAGGAGCTCGGGTCTGCCCGGCCGTTTTCTGATCAGCTCTGACATAATACTGTTTCGCCTTTCCGTATCCGCGGCAAGGCAGGCCGCGGTCTTCTTTTGATAAAATGACGCGGGAGAACGGGCTGTGCGTCCGTCAGGCTTTCCTGTAAGTGACGGCCGCTCCGTCGCCCAGTTCCAGGATCAGGGTCTGCAGGTCCGGATCCCCGGTAATGGCCCGCAGGTATTCCCGCATTCTTTTGTAAATGGTCCGGTTCCTGCGGGTGACCGCGAACCTGGATTCCAGCAGTTCTTCCTGCTGCAGGATATTATCGGAGATCAGCAGGCCGCCCACCGGCAGCAGACGCCTGATCTCAGGCAGATAATGGATATACTGGCCCTTGGCCGCGTCCATAAAGATAAGATCGAAGGGACCCTCGAGCCGCGGCAGCAGATCCATGGCGTCTCCCTCCAGCAGGGTGATCCGGCCGTCAGCCCCGTATCTGCGGAAATTGGCCCGGGCCTGAGAGATCCGGTCCGGCATTTTCTCCATGGTGGTGATCCGGCAGCCTGCCGGCGCCCAGTGATCCATCAGAAGGGCGGAGAAGCCCGTGGCCGTACCGACCTCCAGGATCCTGCCGGGCCGGGTCATGGTAATAAAAAATCGAATGAGGCCCTGGGTCCGGGGACGTATGATCGGGATCCCCTCTGCCAGTGCCTCTTTTTCCAGTTCCCTGAGAAAGGGAGGTGCCGCCGCTTCCATCGATTCAATAAAAGCAGCCAGGCGTTCCCCTCTTTCCATGTCGGGACGGCCTTCATAAAAATCGGTCTGCCCTGCCATATTCTGTTCCAGACGGGTCTCCTTCCGACCGGAAACGGACGTCATACCGTCCCTTCCGCCTGCTCCGCGCCGGTCAGCACGGCCAGGATCTGTTCGGTCGTCATGCCCGAATTGAGCACATAAGTGCCGGGAATGATCTTGCCGGCATAGCCGCCCAGCCTTGCCTGCACGGCAAAGGCCTGGCTGTTGGCGATCACACCGCTGTCCTGCAGCAGTTCAGCCACCGCCGTAATGTCCATGGTATCGTCAATGACTACTTCAATGGTCAGGATATCCTCTCCTTTGTCCTTGGCGTCGGTCCGGACGATGTTGCTGCCGAAATCATAGGCAATGCCCGCGTATTTACGGATCTGCACGCAGGCTGTCACCATCACCACGATGACAGCCGCGAAACAGATCATGTCGAACCAGAATCCTCTGTTCCTGAGTGCTTCCATATCAATCCTCCGATGGCGCCGGAGCGCCGGATCAGTCTTCAATCTCCAGGATCATGGGCAGGATCACAGGCCTGCGCATGGTCTTTTTCCAGAAAAACTCTCCCAGGCTGTTCTTGACGGCAGCCTTGATCTTACTGTAGTCTGTCACCCTGCCGTCGATGCATTTCCAGATGGCCTCCTGGGCCACCAGGTCAGCTTCATTCATCAGGGCGTCCGCCTCCTTGAGATATACAAAACCTCTGGAGGTAATCTCCGGTCCCGCGGCCAGGGAGCCTGATCTGCCGTCCAGCGCGAAGGAGATGATCACAATACCGTCTTCGGCCAGATGCTGGCGGTCCCGCAGGACCACGTTGCCCACGTCTCCCACACCCAGGCCGTCGACCAGGATATTGCCGACAGTCACCCTGTCAGTGATCTCCGCGCCGCTGCCGTCCAGTTCCAGCACATCACCGGACTGGATCAGGAAGATCCTCTCTTTTTCATAGCCCAGATCCCGGACTACCTTGGACTGGGCGATCAGGTGGCGGTATTCGCCGTGGACGGGAATGGCGTATTTGGGCTGTACCAGGGTATAGATCAGCTTGATGTCCTCCTGGCAGGGATGTCCGGATACATGGACATCCTGAAAGACCACATCCGCGCCTTTCATCAGCAGGTTGTTGATGACTTTGGTCACGGCTTTCTCGTTGCCCGGAATGGGGCTGGAAGAGAAGATGACCGTATCGCCGGAGCCGATGGTGATCTTGCGGTGCATGTCTTCGGCCATGCGGCTCAGGGCCGCCATGCTCTCGCCCTGGCTGCCCGTGGTGATGATCACGGTCTTTTCTCCCGGATAGTTCTTCAGCTCGTCTATATCGATCAGGGTGTTGTCCGGGATCTTCAGGCATCCCAGTTCCTGGGCCGTGGAGATGATATTGACCATGCTGCGGCCTTCCACGACCACCTTCCTGCCGTATTTATAGGCGGAATTGATGATCTGCTGGACCCTGTCCACGTTGGAGGCAAAGGTCGCGATGATGATCCTGGTATCCACGTGCTCCTGGAAAAGGTGGTCAATGGTCTTGCCCACCGTCTTTTCGGAAGCGGTGAAACCGGGACGTTCGGCATTGGTGGAATCGCACATCAGGGCCAGAACGCCCTTGCGGCCCAGCTCGGCAAAGCGCTGCAGGTCGATGGCGTCACCGAATACAGGGGTATAATCCACCTTAAAATCGCCGGTATGGACAATGATGCCCACCGGTGAATAGATGGCCAGGGCCGCCGCGTCCACGATGGAGTGGTTGGTCTTGATGAATTCGACCCGGAACCGGCCCAGGTTGACAGTCTGCCCGAAGCTGACCACATGCCGCCTGGTCACTTCCATCATCTCATGTTCCGTCAGTTTGTGCTCAATGATGCCCATGGTCAGCCGGGTGGCATAGACCGGGACATTGATCTTCTTCAATATATAGGGCAGGGCGCCGATGTGATCCTCATGCCCGTGGGTAATGACAAAGCCCTTGACCTTGTCAATATTTTCTTCCAGATATGTGACGTCCGGGATGACCAGGTCGATGCCGAACATGTCATCCTCGGGGAACGCCAGGCCGCAGTCGACGACAATAATGCTGTCATCATACTCGAAAGCGGTGATGTTCATACCGATCTGTTCCAGACCGCCCAGGGGTATGATCCTGAGCTTTGGGGTCTTTTTTGTTTCTGTCTTCAAATTTCCTCCATATTACAGGCTTTCCAGAAGGATCCCCATTTCCTCCAGGCTGTCTCTGAATAAGATGGCCACCGCGGAAATCTCCGCGTCGTCCTCCACGATCCGGTAGACCGTCTGGCCGTCCTGTATTTCCTCACACAGGATCAGAGCTTCTCCGTCTCCCTCTTCGCTGTCTGTGACCAGCAGATAATTCCTTCCGGCCAGCCTTTCCTGTTCAACGATATAAAAATCAATAGTCTCTGTCTCCCCCTCGGGGATAAAACTGACTTTCTCTGTCATTTTACTCCTCTGCGCGCCATGTGTTCTCTCTCAAAAGGCGCGTCATCTCTTCTCTGTGGTTCTCCATATATTCCTGGAGAATAATATTGGCCGCGACCGTATCCAGATAGGTCTTCCTGTCAGCGGGAGCGATCCCCATCTCGTCCAGGAGCCCGTCCGCCTCCACCGTCGTCAGCCTTTCATCGGACATAACAACAGGGAGACCGGTCCGCCTGGTCAGCTGATCCCGGAATTCCAGGGTCGCGGCGGCGCGTTCTCCTTGCGTATCGTTCATATTCAAAGGCAGTCCCAGGACGATCAGCCCGACATTGTGTGTTTCAATCAGTTCCTCGATCCTTGCCAGCGTTTTCCTGATCTTGGAAGGCCTGTCCCGATGGATCGTTTCGACAGGCTGGGCCGTCATCAGCAGTTCGTCGCTCATGGCCACGCCGCAGGTCCTGGAACCGAAATCCAGTCCCATTACTCTCAAAACATTCTTCTCTCAGTCATGCCCAGTGATTGGTCCGGATATAGCTCTCCATGATCTCCTCGACCAGCTCGTCCCGCTCCACTTTCATGATCAGGCTGCGGGCTCCCATATAGTTGGTGATATAAGTGGGATCACCGGACATAATATATCCTACGATCTGGTTGACAGGATCGTACCCTTTGGTGGAAAGCGCTTCATATACGACCGCCAGGATCTTCTTGGTGGCGCTGTCCTCGTCCTGCTTCACTTTGAAATACTGTGTGCTGTCCAGGTCCTTCTCTTCCGGTCGGGCGCCCGCGGTATTGTTTCTGATATTGTCCATCACTTTCATCTCCGTTTTACGTCCTGTATACGGGTAACAGGAATGCATCTGACCGGACGCTGCTGCCGCTCCGATCAGTTCCATATGAACATAAAATCACAAATACATCTTACTCTATTTCCGATGCCGATTCAATCTTTACTTTGCTTTTGAAGCGCCGTCCTCGATTTCCAGAACACGCAGATCCCCCTCCAGCCGCTGTCCGGTGAACCTCCCCCGTACCAGAGCGCCGGACTGTATGCCGGGCCTGCCGTCACAGAGGACCGCCCCTCTGACATAGCGGGCGGTATGGCCCGTGAACCAGGTCTGCCCGCCGATGGTCACCGGCTCCTCCAGCAGCAGTTCCTCCCTGCAGCCTGTAAAGCCGTCCCGGTAGGCCCGGGCCTGCCGTTCCGTCATTTCCAGAAGGACATCGCTGCGGGCGGATTTGACCGCGTCTGTCAGCTGGCCCTTCATCCTGGCCGCGATGGTCCCCTTGCGGACTGAATATTTGAAAACATGGATCTCATAAAAGTCAGCCTGCTCCAGAAAAGAGCGGGTCTGCTCAAACTCTTCCTCCGATTCTCCCGGGAACCCCACAATGACGTCCGTGGTCAGAGCGGGACGGTCGATATGACGGCGCAGGCGTTCCATATATCCCAGAAATTCCGCCGCCGTATAGTGGCGGTTCATCCGCTTCAGAACCGCATCACAGCCGCTCTGCAGGGACAGGTGGAAATGGGGGCAGAGGCCGGGCACCGCGGCAATCCCGCGGACAAAATCTTCCGTCATGATCCTGGGTTCCAGAGATCCCAGCCGGATCCTTTCGATCCCCGGGATCGCGCTGATCTTCCGGATCAGGTCCAGGAGATGCGTGCCGGCGCGTACCGGGTCAAAACGGACAGGTCCCTGTACGCCCCACTCCAGGCCGTAGGAACTGATATGGATGCCGGTCAGGACCACTTCCCGGATCCCGCCGGACGCCAGGGCCCGGATCTCCCGGCAGATCTCCTCCGGGCGGCGGGACCGGATCCGGCCCCGGGCAAAGGGAATGATGCAGTAGGTGCAGAACTGGTTGCAGCCGTCCTGGATCTTGATATAGGCCCGGGTGTGACCGGGGGCGGTCAGCTGCATGTCCTCATATTCCGGCCGCTCCGCCAGGTCCGCCATGGTCCGGCCGCCCAGGGTCTTGTCCGGAACGGTGTCAAAACCAGAGTCCAAAACAGAGTCCGAAACCTCGGCCTCCGCGTCCGTTTCGAAAAGGGCGTCTGTCTCTGCCTTTCCATCCGGTCCCGCACTGCCCTGTTCTCTGGTCCGGAGGAAATCCTCCAGCAGTTCGGCGATCTGTCCCTTACGGTTGTTGCCGATGGCCAGGTCAATGGCCGGGTCTGTCCGGACCCGGTCCCGGTCCGTCTCCACGTAGCAGCCGACGGCGATCACGACCGCGCCGGGACTGCGCTTTTTGGCCCTGTGCAGCATCTGCCGGCTCTTGCGGTCGGCAATATTGGTAACAGTACAGGTATTGATCACATATATGTCCGCCTCCCGGTCAAAAGGGACCGTCTCATAGCCCTTTTTTTCCAGCAGTTCTTTCATGACATCCAGCTCGTAGCTGTTGACTTTGCACCCGAGATTGTGGTAGGCAGCTCTTTTCAAATCTTTTTCTCCGGTTGACTTTTCTATCTTTGAAACGTAGTATTAAGGTTATACAGAATGAATCTATATGGAGGTAATACCCTGATGAAAACCGTAAAAATTTCTTTAAATTCTATTGATAAAGTCAAATCTTTTGTGAATGACATCACCAAATTTGAATCCGACTTTGACCTGGTCTCCGGCAGATACGTAATCGACGCCAAGTCCATTATGGGTATTTTCTCCCTGGATCTGTCCAAGCCCATCGACCTGAACATCCACGCGGATGAAGCGGCCTCGGAAAAGATCCTTGAAACGCTGAAGCCCTATATCGTAGGATGACCTGTCAGACAGGCTGACACGGATACCGGGTACCTGCGTCACAGGCCGGCCCGGATTGGGGCCGGATCCGTCAAAACAGTTTACCCCCACCCATGCGGCAGGCATGGGGCGGGGGTATTTTTTTGCGGCGGTCAGTCCAGAGGATCCTCTCTGTGCTTGAGGATCCGCTCATCCCTGGGGCCGACAATGATGATCTCATCGGTCTGCAGGGCCCTTTCCACCATTTCGTCAATCTTTTCCTCCAGATTGCGCTCATGGTCGCGGATCACTTCCGCTTTGGGCTTTGTGACCGGATGTTTGGCCACGAAGATCGTACAGCAGTCCTCATAAGGGAGAATGGAAGTCTCATAGGTCCCGATCTTCTTGGAGACCGCGATGATCTCCTCCTTGTCAAAACCGATCAGGGGACGGAAGACCGGCAGGGTGCATACTTCATTGGTGACGCCCAGGGCGGTCAGGGTCTGGGAAGCGACCTGACCGATGCTCTCGCCGGTGACCAGTCCCAGACATTCGCTCCGCTTCGCCAGCAGCTCAGCGATCCGCATCATATAGCGGCGCATGATGATGGTCAGCTCATCATGGGGACATTTCTCATAAATATAAAGCTGGATCTCCGTAAAGTTGATATTGTGCAGGTAGATGGGGCCTGTGTATTCCGACACCTGCTTTGCCAGGTCCTTGACCTTGCGCAGAGCCCTTTCGCTGGTATAAGGCGGGGCGTTGAAATAGACCGCGTCCAGCTTGACGCCTCTCTTGGCGATCATGTAGCCGGCGACCGGAGAATCGATACCGCCGGACAGCAGCAGCATGGTCTTGCCGCCGACGCCGCAGGGCAGACCGCCGGGACCGGGAATCATATGGGAATACATGGAGAGCTTCTCCCGGATCTCGATATTGAGCATGATCTCGGGATCATGGACATCCACCTTCATACGGGGCTGCGCCTCCAGAATGGCATGCCCCACTTCGGCGTTGACCTGCAGGGAATCCATCGGATACTGCTTATTGAGCCGCCTGGTATGGACCTTAAAGGTATGCTCACCGTCCGGATACTCCTCATTGATAAAATCGACGGCCTGCGAGATCAGTTCCTCCGGGGGCACGACTTCGCTGATCCGGACCGGGCAGATGCCCCAGATTCCGAAGACTTTGCTGAGCCGCTCGACCACTTCGTCGTAATCATATTCGGTCAGACAGTTGACAAAGATCCTGCCGTAAGTCTTGACCACGGAAAAACGGCCTTCGCAGAACTTAAGGGCCGACTTGATCTGCCGGACCAGGGCGTCCTCGAACATGTTCCGGTTCTTGCCCTTAATGCCGATCTCGGCATATTTAATAAGAAAAGACTGATATTTCATCTCTGTATTCCTTTCTTCCTTTCTGGCTCCGCCGTCTTCTCAATGGCGGGTATATCTGCGCAGGAAAGGGACCAGCTCCGCGATGGCAGCTGCCGCCTCTCTTACATCCGCTTCCGTATTCATGACAGACAGGCTGATCCGGATGGTGTTGTCCAGATGGTCTCCCTTCAGGCCGATGGCGGAAAGAGTCCCCGACTGGTGGGGCCGGTTGGTGGCGCAGGCACTGCCGGAGGATACATAAACGCCCTTGTCCTCCAGGGCATGGAGCAGGACCTCGGCCCTGACGCCGGGCACGGTCAGGCTGATGATATGGGGCGCCCGCCGGGCGGCTCCCATGCCGTTGATAAAGGCGTCCGGAATCTGTGTCACCAGGGAGATGAACAGGTCCCGGAGCCGGCACAGCTCCTCATTGTCCAGGTCCAGGCTGTCATAGAGGATCCGGGCGGACAGGGCCATGCCCGCGATACCGGCCGTATTCTGGGTGCCGGACCGCATGCCCTTCTGCTGGCCGCCGCCGAACAGGATGGGACGGATCCTGCAGCCGTCGCCGATATACAGGAAGCCGACGCCCTTGGCGGCGTGGATCTTGTGGCCGCTGACAGACAGGAGGTCGATCCGCGCCTTTTTGGGCAGGATCCGGGCCTTGCCGAAGCCCTGGACAGCGTCCACATGGAAAAGGGTGCGGGGATTGCGGCGTTTGACGGCCGCGCCGATCTCCTCTATGGGCTGTACGGTGCCGATCTCATTGTTGGTATGCATGACCGATACCAGGATGGTGTCCTCCCGGACGGCCGCTTCGACCGCCTGCGGGGATACCTGTCCCTCGGCATCGACGGGCAGATATGTCACTTCAAATCCCTGCTCCTCCAGAAACCGCATGGTCTCCAGGACCGCCGGATGTTCGATCACTGTCGTAATCAGATGGCGTCCGCTGCGCCGCATGGCCATGGCCGCGCCGATGATGGCCAGGTTGTCGGATTCGGTCCCGCAGGAGGTATAGATCAGGTTAGCGGGACGGACTTTCAATATCCCGGCCAGAATGGCGGAAGCCTCGGTCAGCCTCCGCTCCGCTTCCACTCCCTTATGGTGCATGCTGGAGGGATTGCCGTATTCCTCCAGATATAACTTGTTCATCAGTTCCGCGGTCTCGGGAAAGCACCGGGTCGTCGCGGAATTATCCAGATATATTTCTCTCATTTTACTGCTGTTTTCTCACTGGTCTGTTTTCGTAACTGCCCCCTACCATAACACAGATCCCGGCTTCAGGCAATCTCAAAGCGCCAGATCAGCCAGGAAAGGACCACCATGGCGGCGGTCTCGGTCCGCAGGATCCTGGGCCCCAGCGTTATGGGCAGGATGCCGGCCCTGCCGGCGGCTTCCACTTCAGAAGCCTCAAAACCGCCTTCCGGACCTATGAAGACGGACACGGCGCTGCCGGGCCGGATCCGGTCGAACAGTTCCCGGGTCCCGCCTTCCCCCTGCAGTTCATAGGGCAGCAGGCGGACGTCGGTATTCTCCGCTGCCCAGCGGATGGCCGCCTCCATGGTCATGGGTTCATGGACCTGGGGAATGACCGCGCGCCTGCTCTGGCCGGCGGCCGATTCGGCGATGGTCTGCCAGCGCCGGACCCTTTTGGCCTTTTTGCCGGCGTCCAGACGGACGACGCAGCGTTTCATCTCCACGGGCACGATATCCGTCACGCCCAGCTCCACACACTTCTGCACGATCAGGTCCATCTTGTCCCCTTTGGGAATGCCCTGGAAGAGGACGACCCGGACCGGCAGCTCCGCCCCGGACTCGGCGGCCGAGACCAGGCGGCAGAGGATCTGGCTGTCCGTGAATCCGTCAATGGCAAAGCGGTAATCCCTGCCATCCTGTCCGTCACTGACGCTGATGATCTCTCCCTGCTTCATGCGCAGGACATTGCGGATATGGTTGTATTCTTTTCCGGTGATGGTCAGCCGGTCCCCGCTGATGTCACCGGGTTCTGCAAAAATATGAAGCATCGGATCCTCCCGCTTTTATCATGCTTACTTTCTGCCTGTGACGCATCTCCATTCGCCCTGGGCCGTCACCGTCGTAACAGTCAGGCCCGCTTTGCGCATGGCGTCCGCGACCAGATTCTCTTTGCCCTCCAGGATGCCGGAGGTAATATAGACGCCTCCCTTTTTCAGGGCAGCCGCCGCGTAAGGGGTCAGGGGGACCAGCACATCGGGCAGGATGTTGGCGGCCACAATGTCATATTTCTCATAGCCGACCTGATCCCGGATCCCCTGCTCGTCGATCATGTTGCCGAGAATGACCCTGAATTTGTCCGGGTCCACGCCGTTGGCCCGCATGTTCTCCAGGATGGCCGGCGGCGCGCAGGGATCCAGATCGGTCCCCGTCGCGGACGCGGCCCCCAGCATCAGGGACAGGATGGCCAGGATCCCGCTGCCGGTCCCGATATCCAGAATCCGGGTCTGGGGCGTCAGGTATTCCCGGATCTGTCGGATGCAGAGCTGGGTGGTCTCGTGCATGCCGGTACCGAAGGCAGTTCCGGGATCGATATGCAGGGTCAGGCGGGGTTCCCGTTCTTCCTGTTCGGGCTGTTCCCAGGAAGGAATGACCAGGATATCATCGATCCAGAACTGATGGAAATACTGCTTCCAGTTGTTGATCCAGTCAATATCCTCTGTCTCTTCCACAGAGACAGTTCCTTCCCCGATATCTATGCCGGAATCACCGGTCCAGACCCGGAGGTTGGCAATGACGCCTTCCATATCCCGGCGGACCTGGTCGCCGGTCTTCTCCGCGCCGTCGATCAGGACGGTGCCTCTTTCTGTTTCTTCCACATAAAAACTCAGGACTGCCGTCCCGTCGTCCTCCCGGGCCTGGGGCAGGATGTCCACGAACATCTGCTCCTTCTCCGAGGCTGTCAGGGGTACATTATCCTCGATCTGGGCTCCATACATACCGATATCCATCATGGAGCTGACCAGGATATCCTCCGCTTCACTTCTGGTTCTGACTCTGAACCTCATCCATTTCATATGTCTGTCCTCTATTTTCAGGAAAGTCCCCTGCCCGCGGCAGAGCGCTCCTGTTATACGCACAATGTCCCGGCAGCGCATCGGACCGTTTCAAAGTCCGGCGCGCCGCCGGGATTTATCAGCCGGGAGAGGGCTGCTGCTTTGCCCTTACTTCTCCCAGAATCTCTTTTTCTTGTTCTCTTTTTTGACATCTCCGCCGGAAGTCTCCTTTTCGACCGCGTTCAGGCTGTCCCCGGTCAGGGCGTCAAACTGGCGCAGCAGATCTTTGGCTTCCTTGCTGAGTCTGGTCGGTGTATCCACGACCAGGGTCACATAGTGGTCGCCTCTGGTATTCTCACGCCGGAGCACCGGAACGCCCTTGCCTCTGAGGCGGATCCTGGTATTGGTCTGTGTACCGGCTTTCACGTTATAGACTACCTTGCCGTCCACTGTCTCGATCACGACATCGCCGCCCAGGGCCGCCACCGCGTAGGATATCTTCTGGGTGCTGTAGATATCATAGTCCGACCGCAGGAAGACGGGATGGTCTTCCACGATGACTTCGATCAGAAGATCGCCGTAAGGGCCTCCGTTGATGCCGGGTTCCCCCTTGCCGCTGATCCGGATACTGCGTCCGTTGTCGATACCTGCCGGAATGTTGACAGGAATGGTCCTGCGGTTGACCTTGTAGCCCAGGCCGCCGCAGTCAGGGCATTTCTCTTCCACGATCTTGCCCGAGCCGCCGCAGTCGGGGCAGTTCTGCACGCTGCGGACCTGTCCGAAGAAGGACTGCTGGGTAAAGACCACCTGTCCCTTGCCGCCGCACTTGGGGCACATCTTGGGTGTCGTGCCGGGCTTGGCGCCGCTGCCGTCACAGGTGGGGCAGGGTTCCTTGAAGTTCAGGGTGATTTCCTTTTCAACGCCGAAGACCGCCTCCATAAAGGTGATCCGTACGCTGGTCCGGACATTCTGTCCCTTGGCCGGCCCGTTGGAAGGTCCTCTGCGGCCGCCTCCGCCGAACATGCCTCCAAAAAGGTCTCCGAAGATGTCGGAGAAATCCATGCCGGAGAAATCCATGCCGCCGCCAAAGCCGCCCGTTCCGTCAAAAGCGGCGTGTCCGAACTGATCGTACTGTCTTCTCTTTTCCGGATCGGACAGGACCCCGTATGCCTCGGAAGCCTCTTTGAACTTTGCTTCGGCGTTCTTGTCACCCGGATTCATATCCGGATGGTATTTTTTGGCCAGTTCACGATAAGCCCTTTTAAGGTCATTTTCGGAAGCGTCCTTGCTGACGCCGAGCACCTCATAATAGTCTCTTTTCTGTTCTGCCATACTCTATCCTTATATCTGCCTGTTACTCACAACTGCCCAGACCGCCGGAAGCGGCCTGGGCAACTTATCTTTTTTATAATATTGGGGGATGGCGGTGGCGTTTAAGCCGCCATCAAATTTTATACTTCGCGGTAGTCGCCGTCGATAATGTCGTCATCCTGCTGGCCTGCGCCCGCGCCCTGGCCCATATCGGGGCCGGCGCCCTGCGCGCCCGCGCCTGTGCCCTGATACATCTGGGCGAACAGCTGCTGGGCGTCGTTCATCAGCTTCTCCTTGCCGCTCTTAAGAGCATCCAGGTCGCTGTCGCTGATGTCTACCTGGTTCTGGGTCCTGTCAAGGACTGCCTTGAGGTCGGCGATGTCCGCTTCAACAGCAGCCTTAGCGGAAGCGTCGATCTTGTCACCGGCTTCCTTGAGGGCCTTCTCCGTCTGGAATACGAAGGAGTCCGCGTCGTTCCTGGCGTCTACTGCCTCTTTACGTCTCTTATCCTGCGCTTCGTACTCAGCCGCTTCCTTGACAGCTCTCTCGATCTCGTCATCGGACATGTTGGAGCCGGCTGTGATGGTGATATGCTGCTCTTTGCCTGTACCCAGATCCTTGGCGGATACATTTACGATACCGTTGGCATCGATGTCGAAGGTAACTTCAATCTGCGGTACGCCGCGCATTGCAGGCGGGATACCGTCCAGTCTGAACTGGCCGAGGCTCTTGTTGTCCCTTGCGAATTTACGCTCACCCTGGAGAACGTTGATATCAACAGCGGTCTGGTTGTCAGACGCGGTGGAGAATACCTGGCTCTTCTTGGTGGGGATGGTCGTATTTCTCTCAATCAGAGGAGTCGCAATGCCGCCCATGGTCTCGATGGAAAGGGTCAGAGGGGTAACATCCAGCAGAAGGATATCGCCCGCGCCGGCATCGCCTGCCAGCTTGCCGCCCTGGATGCCCGCGCCGATGGCAACGCACTCGTCGGGGTTAAGGGTCTTGCTGGGCTCATGGCCTGTCAGCTGCTGTACCTTATCCTGTACGCAGGGGATACGGGTGGATCCGCCGACCAGGAGGACTTTATCCAGATCGGAGTTGCTCAGGCCCGCGTCCTTCATGGCGTTCCTTACGGGAACCGCGGTCTTCTCTACCAGATCGGAGATCAGCTCTTCGAATTTGGCCCTTGTCAGGTCCATATCAAAGTGCTTGGGACCTTCCGCGGTAGCGGTGATGAAAGGCAGGTTGATGTTGGTAGTCGTCGCGCTGGACAGCTCCTTCTTAGCCTTCTCCGCTGCCTCTTTCAGTCTCTGCAGAGCCATCTTGTCATTGGACAGGTCTACGCCTTCCTTTGCCTTGAACTCTTTGATCATCCAGTTGATGACTCTCTGGTCGAAGTCATCGCCGCCCAGGTGGGTATCGCCATTGGTGGAAAGGACTTCGATGACGCCGTCCGCGATCTCGATGATGGATACATCGAAGGTACCGCCGCCCAGGTCATAGACCATGATCTTCTGTTCTTTTTCATTGTCGAGGCCATAGGCAAGGGCTGCCGCTGTAGGCTCGTTGATGATACGCTTTACTTCCAGGCCCGCAATCCTGCCCGCGTCCTTGGTCGCCTGACGCTGCGCGTCATTGAAATAAGCGGGAACTGTGATGACCGCTTCTGTGACCTTCTCGCCCAGATAATCTTCCGCGTCCGCTTTCAGCTTCTGCAGGATCATGGCTGAGATCTGCTGAGGAGAATATTTCTTGCCGTCAATGGTGCGGCCTCTGTCTGTGCCCATATCTCTCTTGATGGAGGCAATGGTCTTGTCAGCGTTGGTAACGGCCTGTCTCTTGGCAGGCTCGCCGACCAGTCTCTCACCGGTCTTTGTAAATGCCACGACGGAAGGTGTGGTTCTGGAACCTTCCTTGTTGGCGATAACAGTAGGCTTTCCGCCTTCCATAACTGCTACGCAGCTGTTTGTTGTTCCAAGGTCAATACCGATAATTTTGCTCATTATTTACTCCGTTTCTGCGTATATAAACGCTCTATTCCTTAATTCTTATAATCTATGCTGAACCATCAGCCGATCAGATCGATTGATGGAGGGTTTCTAATTTACAGGTACTTTCCGCCGGTTTACTATTTGGCCACTGCCACCATACTGTGGCGCAGTACGCTGTCATGATACAGATAACCTTTCTGGAATTCCTGGGCTACAATGCCTTCCTCGAATTCTTCGCTTTCTACCTGCATGACCGCGTTGTGATAATCCGGGTTGAACTCCTGACCGACCGCTTCGATGGGCTTAACGCCCAGGTCTTCCAGCTGTTTGATCAGCTGCCGGTAGATCTTGTCCATGCCGTCCGCGAAGGGGGTCTGCTTTTCCTCTTCCGTGAGGGCCGCCAGGCCTCTTTCAAAGTTGTCGACGGTAGGAAGGAGCTTCTCGATCACGCTGCGTTCTCCCATGGAGAACATGGTCTCTTTTTCCTTGTCTGTCCGTTTCCGGTAGTTGTCAAATTCAGCCATCTGGCGTCTGACCCTGTCCTCCAGGGACGCGATCTTTTCCTTCATGGCTTCCTTTTCCCTGTCTTTTTTCCTGCCGAACCAGCCCTTTCCGGCTTTCTGTCCGGCGGTATCTTCTTCAGGATCCGCCTCTTCCGCGGTCTCTTCGGCTTCCGTTTCTTCCACGGTCTCTTCCGCTTCCTCCGCTGTCATTTCTTCCGTTTCCGGTGTTTCCTGTACGGGATCCTGTTCTTTTTCGTTTTCTTCTGCCGCAGCTTCCGCCGCCTTTATGTTCTCGTTCTCTGCCATATATGCCCTTTCTGTCCCCGTTCCTTCCTTCTGTACTCTCAGATACGGATTCCGGTCCGGCTATTCCTTTTTATAAAGATCGTCCAGCTGCTGTTTGATGCCTTTCAGCACGCCGACGACTCTGTCGTAGTCCATGCGCTTGGGACCGATAATACCGACCGTCCCCTTCATGCCGTCCCCCAGCTCATAGGTGGCCGTGACCACGCTGCAGTCCCGCAGGCTGGGAATCGACATCTCATTGCCGATATAGACCTGTACGCCTGTCTCCTCCTGGCCGGAGAGCTGATCCCGGACCAGGGTCCCCAGCACCTGCTTCTCTTCGAAGTTGCTGATGATCTCGCTGGCTTTCTGATTATCGGTCAGCTCCGGGTATCGGAAGATGTTATTGGCGCCGCTGGTGTAGATCTGGAGTTCCTCCTCCTTGTGGACGATCTCGGCTGCCGCGTCAATGACATCGCTGATGATCTCCGTATGGATTCCGGCGCTGCGCTTGATCGATTCGATCAGGCCCAGGGTGATATCCTCCACCGGCAGCCCGCACAGGTTGGTATTGAGCAGCAGGTTCAGCTTCAGCAGCTGTTCCTGAGATAGTTCCCTGTCGACCCGGATCATTGTATTGCGGATCATGTTTCCTTCTAAAACAATGACTGCCAGGACATTGGCCGGATCGATCTGGGAAAGCTGGATGAACTTGATCTTGTTCTGCCTGACGGAGGGCGTCGTGACCATGGACGCGTACTGGGTATTGGCTGCCAGCAGCCTGGCCACCTGCTTCAGCTGGGTCTCGAGCTTATCCTGCTTTTCCAGCAGGACACTTTTCATCTCCTCGACCTCGGCTTTTTCCTCCTGCAGCATGTTGTCAACGTAGATTCTGTAACCGGCATCCGTCGGGATCCTGCCCGCGGATGTGTGGGGCTGCTTGATCAGTCCCATTTCCTCCAGGTCAGACATCTCATTGCGGATGGTCGCGCTGCTCAGGTGCAGATCTGTATATTTGGAAATCGTTCTGCTTCCGACCGGTTCGCCGGTCTCCAGATAGTTCCGGATAATGGCCTGCAATATTTTCATCTTGCGGCCCTGCAGTTCCATACAGCTTCCTCCTTTGCTTTGCTTTCCGGTTTGTTAGCACTCGACTCGGCTGAGTGCTAACATCTTTCGAACATTAAAATAGCACCGAAGCATTGGGATGTCAACTGCCTCTTTAAGGAAATTTATGAAAAATCTGTGAAAGCCGCAAAAACAGGGCAAAGTCCCTGCTTTTGGGATTCGGCAGATACAAAAAGACGTCCGGCTTTTTGGCCGGGCGTCTTCGCTTATTTTTCCTGTTTCTTTTTCAGTTCTTTCCGGTCATTTCCTTTTACCTGCGGATGCCGTAGGTCTCTTCTACGAATCTGCGCAGGGCCGGGATGGACCGCTCGACCTTTTCCGTATCGATACAATAGGCCATACGGAAGAAGCCGGGGGCGTGGAAGCTGTCGGCGGGGACCAGGATCAGGTCATATTTGAGGGCTTTCTTACAGAAAGCGACCGCGTCCTCTTCCAGGGCTTTGGGCATGATATAGAAGGTGCCGCCGGGCCGTGTGACCGTGAATCCCAGATCTGTCAGGGCGTCATAGAGCAGGTTCATGTTCTTCTCATAGACAGACAGATCGGATGTGTCATCCACGGTATCGCCCATGGCCAGGGTGATCAGGGAGGACGGGCAGTTGTGGCCGATGCCTCTGGAGATCTGGCCGCACATGGCGACGATGTTGTCCGCCTCCTCGCAGGCGGGATTGACTGCCACATAACCGATACGCTCGCCGGGAACGGACAGGGATTTGGAGAAGGAATAGCAGGTCAGGGTATGGTCATAATATCTGGCCGTATAGGGTGTCTGCTTTCCGTCAAAAACGATCTCCCGGTAAGGCTCATCCGAGATCAGGAAAACATTGTGACCGAATTCCCGGGATTTGCGTTTCAGCACGTCCGCCAGGCGGGTCAGGGTCTCTTCCGTGTAGATGGCGCCGGACGGATTATTGGGGGAGTTGATCAGGACCGCCGCCACGGAAGGGGTCAGCTTTTCCTCCAGGTCCTCAAAGTTGATCTGGAAATGTTCCGTCTCGGGCTCCACGATCTTGATCCGGGCCCCGGTCTCATTGATATAGGGATAATACTCGGGGAAGAAGGGGGCAAATACGATGACCTCGTCGCCGGGCTGGGTCACGGCCCGCAGGGCGTGGGCCAGGGATCCGGCCGCGCCGGCCGTCGGGAAAATATGATTGGGGCCGTACTGCATGCCGAAACGGCGGTTGAGGGAGGCCGCCACTTTTTCCTTGACGGAAGGCAGGCCTGTGGTCGGGGCGTAGCCGTGCAGTTTGACGGGATCCTCTTCCTGCAGATAGCGGACGCAGGCTTCCCGGAAGCTGTCAGGGGCGGGGACAGAGGGATTGCCCAGGCTGTAGTCAAATACATTTTCGTAGCCGATCTCTTTCCCTCTGGCCGTCGCGTATTCCGAAAGCTCACGGATCACGGATTTGTTTGAAAGCATTCCAAGGTAGTGTTTGTTGATCATGTTTGTCCTCCCGCCTTCTCTCCAAGGCTGTTATGTAAAAAAGCTTCTTTTTGTAAAAGATAAAATATCTGTCCCTGCCGTTCCGCCCGCGCCCGGAAGCCGAGCCGCTCCAGCATGGCCAGGGAGGCGGTATTCTCCCTGTCAGCGCCGGCGGATACGGTCTCAAATCCCAGCATGGTAAAGCCGTAGCCCAGCAGGGCCCTGCAGACTTCCAGGGTCAGTCCCTGCCTGCGGAAAGGGCCCGCGGTCAGGTATCCGAAACAGGCGTCCTCTCCCAGGCTGTCCGCGGCCGTGGGCGCCGAAAAGCCGGTCCTGCCGATCAGCTGTCCGGTCTCTTTATACAGGATGGCCCAGTGGCCATAGCCATACAGGCCATAGATTCTGGAAATATAGGCTTTCAGGATTTCCTGTTCCCTGCCCCGGTCCTCTGAAGGGGGCTGCAGCCAGCGCAGGGCTTCTTCATCATAGAGATCATAGATGGCGTCCAGATCCTCCGGGACAAATTCCCGGACCAGGCAGCGGTCCGTTTCCAGGATGAACCAGGGATATCCGGACAGGCGCTGGTAGATCTTGTTCCAGGAATCCGCGTCAATCCATCCGGGCTCCTGGATCAGATAATCGGCCCCTGGGAAGGATTCACCGGGGTTGCCGCTGTGCAGATAGCCGGCCGCGTTCTTTCCCTGTTCCCGCAGGGCTGCCAGAATCTCACCGCTGTCCGTTACGAACAGAGTCTCCTCCATATCACGGACCGCAGCGGCAGCCTGCCCGGGACTGCCAGTCCGGATGATCCGGCAGGAAAATCCCATTCCGGCCAGTCCGGTCCGCGCGGCCTCCAGTTCGGCGCCCGCCGGATCCGTCCGGCCGCGGGCAGGCCTGCACAGAAAACATATGCGTCCGGGTCTTTTTTCGTCAGTTCGTGTCATACAGTCCCGCCTGCTGTCCTTTCCTGTCCTGTTTCCACAGAACACATCTTACAACCGCCTTTCCCGAATTGCAAATCCTCTCCGGGCCCCCGGCGGTCATGTTCATGGTTTGTTCACATTTTATTAAAGCATTTTTAAAAACGTTCTCATTTTTCAGTCACTTGTAACAGGTATGATTAGACCATACAAACAAGACATCTTCCCACTGTAGCTGTCAAGTTACATCAGATTATCTTTTTCATAATATGCCAGATATCTTCGGATATCTGGCACCTCCTTCGTTATGGGGCTTTTTTTGCGGCGGTTCTTCAGGACCGTCTTTTTTTACGTAATACAGCCTTCCGGGCACTTCATTTTTTGTAAACAGTTTTTGAACAGACTCCGCCTGTAAGAAATACAGACATGCGGGGACACGATTTAAAAAAGGCAGGACGCTTTCACACGCCCTGCCCGTTCTTTACTGCTCAAACTGCGGTATTCTCAACAAGAAATCCCTCAAGCTCACTGACAGCTTCCGCTTCATCCGCACCGTCCGCGGAGATGATGATCACCTCATCCGCTGCGGGTTCCAGAGACATCATGCCCATGATGCTTTTGGCATTCACGCGCTTGGTCTCGGTTTCCATGTAGATCCTGCTGTCGTATTTACTGGCCACCTGGACAAGTTTTGCGAAGGATCTTGCCTCGAGGCCGTCCGCTCGAGATATTCTGATTGATTTCTTAAGCATTACAGTAGTCTCCTTGTCTGATCTGTATCCGATTAATAACCTCCCTGCAGTCTCTGTGCATGTTCAGATAATTTTCTGAGTCTGTGGCTGACACCCGATTTACTGATCGGCGGGGAACACATGCGCCCGAGTTCCGACATGGAGACTTCCGGATACTCGAGTCTGAGTTCCGCGATTTTGCGAAGGCCTTCAGGGAGTTCTCTGAGCCTGCCTTCCCGTTCCAGGAATTGGATATCCCGGATCTGGTTTTGTGCCGCGTTCACCGTTTTGCTGATGTTAGCTGTTTCACAGTTGACCCTGCGGTTCACACTGTTGCGTACTTCCTTCATGATCCGCCGGTTCTCCAGTTCCATCAGGGAAACGTGGGCACCGATCAGACCCAGGACCTGTGCGATCTCTTCAGAGTCTTTCAGATATACGACATGATACTTTTTCCGCCGGATTACTTTAGCGCCCGTGCCGAAGCCGTTCAGGACCTCCCGGATCTGCTCCGCCGTATCACCCTCCGTACAGGCAAATTCCAGATGGTATTCCTTCTCCGGGTCGCTCATTGATCCCACACACAGGAAAGCTGCTCTCAAAAAGGCTCTCCTGCAGCATTCCCGCTCCAGTAAAGCCCCGGGGATCCTGGTCCCTTCCTGTCCGAAAGGTCTGGTCCTGTCCTCATAGCCAAGGACGGCTGCCAGCTTTTCCAGTTCCTCCTGCGCGTCCGCTCCCTGTATGCTGCATTGAAAGCTGTCGCTCTGATTCTGCACCATACTGCGCAATCTGCTGTTAATATTAATCTGTTTTCGTAATAAAGTAAAGCATTTTCTGCCTGCCGCGCCTTTATCCGCGCTGATTTCAAGCCGCAGGCCCGTATCCGGGGTCCAGGTAAAAGAAGCGGACAGGGCAAGCAGCACGGCCAGCTCCGCCAGCCTGCAGTGGGCAGGTCCCGGGATGATTCCGGCGATCTGCGTCCGAACGTCTCCAGAAAATGACATATTTTCCGCCTTTCTCAAAGGGCGGCTCCGGCGCCCTCAGAATTCTCCCAGACAAATGACCTCTCTCTGCAGCCGGATCCCGGTGTCCTCATAGACCCTGCGGCTGACATCCTCGATGACCTGCAGGATCTGGGCGGACGTGGCGTGTCCCCGGTTGATGACAAAGCCGCAGTGTTTTTCAGATACCTGGGCGTCGCCGCAGCGATAGCCCCGCAGGCCCGCGTCCATGATCAGCTTGCCGGCAAAATATCCCTCCGGCCTTTTAAAGGTGCTGCCGGCACTGGGATATTCCAGCGGCTGTTTGTCCCGCCGTTTCATGGCCATTTCCCGGATCCTGGCCCGGATGGCTTCCGGATCGTCTTCCTCCAGAGTAAAGACCGCTTCTGTCACAGCTGCCCGGATCCGTTTCAGGACAGAGGTCCTGTAGCCGAATTCCATCTGCTCACCTGTATAGGTAAAAGGCTCTGACGAGTCCCCTTCCATGGGAAGCATGGTCACCGCGGATACGCACTGGCGCATCTCTCCCCCGTAGGCACCGGCATTCATTACGATGCCGCCGCCGACAGAACCGGGAATGCCGGCCGCGAATTCAAGGCCGGACAGGCCGTGGGCGGCCGCGGTCAGGGCAATTTTCTGCAGGGTAGTCCCGGCGCCGGCCGTCAGCTGACGGCCCTGCACGGAAATCCGGTTCAGGGCACCCGCGCCCGGATCCTCTTCCGCCGGCAGGGGCTGATCTGTTGTGTCTGTAACGGGCTTTCCGCCCGTATCTGTCATGGTGACCACCGCGCCCCGGAAGCCGCCGTCACCCACCAGGAGATTGGTCCCTCTGCCCAGCAGAAAGACCGGGACGCCGGCCCCGCGCAGCAGAGCCAGGACCCCTGTCAGCTGCGCTGCCGTTCCCGCCCGCAGCAGCAGGTCCGCGGGACCTCCTGTGCGGAAGGAGCAGTGGTCGGCCATAGGTTCCTCTGTCATGATCTGGCCGGGCGGAAGGATCTGCCCGAGTTCTTTAATTAGTTCCGGTCTTATCACGCTCATTCATCCTCATCTTCCAGGCTTCCCCTGGTCAGGGAAGCATTGACTCTGTTATATAATTCCTGGGCCGCGTTATAACCCATCAGCTTCTGACGATGGTTGACCGCCGCGGCCTCGCAGATAATGGCCAGGTTTCGTCCGGGCCGGATGGGAAGCCTGTGGCAGACGACCCGGTTGCCCAGATATTCCACATAGTTCTCCTGCAGGCCCAGCCGGTCATATTCCTTATCCCTGTCCCAGTCCTCCAGCTCAATGACCAGATCTATGTTCTGGGTCTCTCTGACACTGGATACACCAAACAGGGTCTTGACATCGATGATCCCGATGCCCCGAAGCTCAATAAAGTGCTTGGTGATGGCCGGTGCCCGGCCGATCAGGGTGTCTTCACTGACTCTGCGGATCTCAACGACATCGTCCGAGATCAGACGATGGCCGCGCTTGATCAGCTCCAGAGCCGCTTCCGACTTACCAATGCCGCTCTCGCCGGTGATCAGAAGGCCCACGCCGTAAACGTCTACCAGAACACCGTGGACGGTAATAAAGGGCGCAAGTCTTACATTGAGCCAGCGGATGGCTTCCGCCATAAAGGAGCTGGTGGCCTGCCGGGTCACCAGGACCGGGACGCCGTGACGGACCGCGCACTCCAGAAAAATGGGGTCCGGCCGCAGGTCCCTGCAGAATACGACGGCAGGTATATCAAAAGACATGAGCCGCTCAAAAATATACTGTTTCTGCTCTGCGGTCATTCCTGCCATATAGGCATGCTCCACCAGACCGCAGATCTGGATCCTGTCCACGGCGAAATGCTCAAAATATCCGGTCAGCTGAATCGCCGGCCTGTTGATATCAGGCTGCCGGACCTGGACGCTGCCGGGGTCTATTTCCGGTGTCAGATTCTGGAGCTTCATTTTGGCCATGAGCTCGCTCAGTCTTACAATTGACATAATAATCCCTCTTTTTCCCTTCCTGCCGGACGAATTCCGTTAACTCTCTGAACAGTATTATTCTACCACAGGACAGGGAAACTGTACCACCGCTGCCATGGCGGCTTGTCACGCTTTCGCCGCGTATTACGCTTTGGCGTCCTCCTGTCCGTCCCCTGTATGGAAATATTCCCATATGGCCAGGGCCTGGCGGTGATTGATCTCCGGAATCTGCTCCAGCGTTTCCACATCCGCTTCCCTGAGTTCTCCGATGGAGGCAAAGCGCCGCATCAGGGCTTTCTTGCGGACCGGCCCGACGCCGGGGATCTGATCCAGGCGGGATGTGACCTGGGCCTTGCTCCGCAGGGATCTGTGATATTCAATAGCAAAGCGGTGGGCTTCGTCCTGGATTCGGGTGATCAGCTTAAAGGCTTCGCTGTCCTTTTCAATGGGAATCTCCACGTTGTTGAAATACAGGCCGCGGGTCCTGTGACTGTCATCCTTGACCATACCGCAGACCGGGATCTCCAGGCCCAGCTCCTTCAGGACCGCCAGGGCAATATTGACCTGACCCCGGCCGCCGTCCATCATCAGCAGGTCCGGGAACCTGGAAAAGCTGCCGAAGGTCCTGTCCAGGTCTCCCTCCTCCAGGATTTTCTGTTCCTCCATGCCATGGCGGAAACGCCGGGTCAGGACTTCCTTCATGCAGGCGTAATCATTGGGTCCGGCCACGGATTTGATGCGGAATTTACGGTAATCACTCCGTTTGGGCCTGCCCTTTTCATAGACGACCATGGAACCGACATTGGCGAAGCCGCTGATGTTGGAAATATCATAAGCCTCCATACGGTCCGCCCTGTCCAGGCCCAGCAGGTCCGCCAGTTCCCGGACCGCGCCGATGGTACGGCCCTCCTCCCGTTTGAGGCGCTCCCTGTCCTTGCTGAGGATCAGTTCCGCGTTCTGGACCGCCAGCTCCACCAGTTTTTCCTTTTGTCCCTTCTGCGGGACCCGGAGACTGACTTTACTGCCCTTTCTGTCGGACAGCCACTGCTCCAGCAGGGCCGCGTCGGCGGGCCGGACCGGCAGCATGATCTCCCGGGGGATAAAGGGCGTGCCGGCATAGAACTGGACAATGAATTCCGACAGGATATCCTCCCGGGTCCGGCCGGCTACATGGGTCATATAGAAATGGTCCCGGCCGATCAGACGGCCGTCCCGGATGAAGAAGGTCTGGATGACCCCGTCGGCATCCGCGTTCTCCCGCTCCAGGGCCACGCCCAGGATATCCCGGTCCTCGCCGATCCCCTCCGACATCTTCTGTTTCTGGGAGACAGCTTTGACACTGCGCAGCAGATCACGGTAACGGACCGCGTCCTCAAAGCGCATTTCCTCCGAGGCCTTTTCCATTTTTCCCTGCAGGTCCGAGATGACAGGCTTGTAGTTGCCGCCCAGAAATTCCAGGGCCAGGCCGACCCGCTCCCGGTATTCCTCCCCGTCCACCTGTCCGGTACAGGGGGCGCTGCAGCGTCCCATATGGTAATTGAGGCAGGGCCGGTCCTTTCCGATATCCCGGGGCAGGACCCGGCTGCAGTCCCGCAGGGAATACATGCGGTTCAGAAGCTCGATGGTCTCCTTGACCGCCTGGGCGCTGGTAAAAGGCCCGAAATATCTGGCTTTGTCCTTTTTCATCTGCCTGGCAAAGAGCAGGCGGGGATACGCCTCCTGGACACTGACCTTGATATACGGATAGGTCTTATCGTCCTTGAGCATGGTATTGTATCTGGGCCGGTGCTCCTTGATCAGGTTGTTCTCCAGGATCAGGGCTTCCAGCTCGGAATCGGTCACGATATACTCAAAACGGTCGATCTGTTTTACCATACGGTCGATCTGGGGTCCCCGGCCCACGATCCTGCGAAAATAAGAGCGGACACGATTATGGAGATCTATGGCCTTCCCCACATAAATGATTGCGTCCTTCTCATCGTGCATGATATATACGCCCGGCTGATGCGGGAGTTTTTTCAATTCTTCCTGAAAATCGAACATGAAAGATCCGGTTCCTGTTTTTCCCGTTGATACATATCCCGCCGCTTGAAGGCGGCGGGATACAGTCCCAAAATCAGATCATCTGATTTGTCAGATGATCTGATTTTTGCATCAATGAATATGTCCTGTTCATCAAAGATCCAGGTCGTCCAGAGAAATCCTGGAATATTTTCCTTTGACAGAGTCCGCGTCCGTGCCGTCCTGTCCGCCGGCACTGTCCGTGTCATCTTCCTCTCCATGGCTGTCCCCGTCTTCGGGGCGGGCAGGTTCCTCCGGCCACGTGATATCCTGACGGAAAGAATCCGTATCCTTTTCAGCCTCTCCCAGAGGAGCGCCGAAGGAGCTGTAGGCTCTGCTCCAGTCAGAGGTTCCGCTTCCGGCGGAAGAGCTGTCCGGATTCTCCTCCTCCGCTTTTTCCTGTCCCTTCTGCAGGGAAGGATCCACAAGGATGGGAGCGGACGCCGGCTTTTCCGAGACAGCCGCAGGCGCGGCTTCCTGCGCCGGATCTCCGGTTTTTTCCTCTTCGGGTTCGGGAATGCCCTTGGCTTCCCGGTAAAGCTTCATGAATTCTTTGCCGGTAATGGTCTCTTTTTCGATCAGGAAACCGGCAATCTTATCCAGCGCGTCCATGTTGTCGGCCAGAATGGCTCTGGCCTGTACATAGCATTCCTCCAGCATGCGGCGGACTTCCTCATCCACAGCCGCTGCCGTAGCGTCCGAACAGTTGAGGACCGCGCGTCCTTCCAGATACTGGCTCTCCACCGTAGCCAGTCCCATGACGCCGAAGCGGTCGCTCATACCGTACTGGGTGACCATGTTTCTGGCCAGGGCCGTCGCGCGCTCGATATCGTTGGACGCGCCGGTGGTAATGCTGTGGAATTTCAGTTCCTCCGCGGCCCTGCCGCCCAGGAGGCCGACGATCATATCATGCAGCTCATCCTTGCTGTTGAGGTATTTTTCCTCCTCGGGAACCTGCATGACATAGCCCAGCGCACCCATGGTCCGGGGCACGATGGTAATCTTCTGGACCGGTTCGGAATTTTTCTGGACCGCCGCCACAAGGGCGTGACCGCATTCGTGGTAGGAGACGATCCTTCTCTCCTCCTTGCTCATGATCCGGTCCTTCTTTTCCTTGCCGACCAGGACCTGCTCCACGGCTTCGAACAGATCCTGCTGATTGACACGGTCCCTGCCCTTCTTGACCGCGTTGATGGCGGCTTCATTGATCATGTTGGCCAGGTCGGAGCCGACGGCGCCGCTGGTTGCCAGGGCGATCTCGTTGAAATCAACCGTCTCGTCCATATGGACGCCCTTGGCATGGACCTTGAGGATGGCCACCCTGCCCTTGAGGTCGGGCCGGTCCACGATGATCCGCCGGTCAAAACGGCCGGGACGGAGCAGTGCCTTGTCCAGGATCTCGGGCCGGTTGGTGGCGCCGATGACCAGGATACCCTTGGAGGTATCGAAACCATCCATTTCCGACAGGAGCTGGTTGAGGGTCTGTTCCCTCTCTTCGTTGCCGCCGCCGAACCGGCTGTCTCTGCTGCGGCCGATGGCGTCGATCTCGTCAATGAAAATGATACAGGGGGCGTTCTTGGTCGCCTCCTTGAACAGATCCCTGACACGGGAAGCGCCGACACCGACATAAAGCTCGATGAAATCAGAGCCGGTCAGGGAAAAGAAAGGCACATGGGCTTCGCCGGCTACGGCCTTGGCCAGCAGGGTCTTGCCTGTGCCGGGAGGGCCTACCAGCAGGGCTCCCTTGGGGAGCTTTGCGCCGATGCCCGCGTAACGCTGGGGATTGTGGAGGAAGTCCACGACTTCCTGCAGGGATTCCTTGGCCTCGTCCTCTCCGGCCACATCCTTAAAGGTGATGCCGGTATCCTTCTGGACATATTCCTTGGCTGTCGTCTTGCCTACATTGCCCATCAGGCCGCCGCTGCCCATTCTGGTAAAGAGGAAGCGGAGCAGGAACCACATCAGGGCGATGGGTACCACATAAGAGAGCAGAATACTGAGCAGATAGCCGGAGCTGTCCGGGATATCCGCCTCCACTGTAATGCCCTTGCTCTCCAGGCGGGCCGTCAGAGTGGTATCGTCCTCGGCCTTACCGGTATACTGGACCGCCTGGCTGTCCCGCAGGTGGATCTCCAGACGGTCGGACTGGATCTCGACCTCCTCGACCTTGCCCTCTTCCACATACTCCAGAAATTTCGAATAGGTGATCTCCTGCTTCTGGGTGTTGCCCTGCATGAACCAGCTGATGGCCGCCAGGGTGATCAGAGCCGCGATCAGCAGGATGAACAGATTCTGCCGGGGCTGCTGTCCGCCCGGCTCACCGCCGCCGGAATTGTCATTGCCGCGTCCGTTTCCCCGGCCGCCGTCCCCGCGGCCGCCGCCGGAGCCGCCGCGGTCATAGTCGGAAACATTTTTCCGTTTCCGGCCTGATTTTTTCATATAGATAAAATCCATAGGTCTCCTTTTCCGTTATCGTAGGAATACGGTTTGATTTTTTCCATCGGGAATGCCTGCCGCAGGCGGCAGGGTATACTCCCGCAATTTTCATTTCTCAATTCAAATATAGTTATTATAATAAGGAAAGTCCTTCAAGGCAACTGATTTCTATCGGATGGCGTGCCTGCCGCTGTCCCGTAACGGGCGCGCGGGACGATGCCCGCAAGACCGCTTTTCCCCCGGAGAAAGGACTTTTTTTGACCCTCTCCCCTCCGGCGGCGGGTTTTTTCTTGCGCTAATTCCGTGAAACAGGTATAATGCTTTCATTGATTCAAGTATTCGTGTATGCAAAAAAACAGCAGAAGGAGGTCCCAATTTGAAAAGTTATTTGGAAATGACGCCCGAAGAACTCCAGGCAGAAGCTGCTGAACTCAAGAAGCAGTATCGCCAGTTCCAGAAGATGGAGCTGAATCTTGACATGAGCCGGGGCAAGCCCTGCCTTGAACAGCTGGATCTGTCCATGGGAATGATGGATGTTCTTTCTTCAGATTCAGATATGAACTGTGAGGACGGTACGGACTGCCGGAATTACGGTGTTCTGGAAGGTATCAAGGAAGCCAAGGAACTGCTGTCCGACATGATGGAGAACAATCCGGACAATATCATTATCTACGGCAACTCCTCCCTGAACGTCATGTATGATACGATCTCCAGGGCCATGACCCACGGCATTATGGGCAATACCCCCTGGTGCAAGCTGGACCAGGTCAAATTCCTCTGCCCGGTCCCCGGTTATGACAGACACTTTGCCATCACCCAGTATTTCGGCATTATGATGATCCCGGTGCCCATGAATGATGAAGGTCCCGATATGGATATCGTAGAGAAGATGGTCTCAGAAGATGAAGCCATCAAGGGCATCTGGTGTGTTCCCAAGTACGCCAACCCGACCGGTATCTCCTATTCCGATCATACGGTCCGCAGGCTGGCCCGTCTGAAGCCCGCCGCGAAAGACTTCCGTATTTTCTGGGACAACGCCTACGGGATCCACCATCTGTACGATGACCGCCAGGACCATATACTGGAGATCCTTTCCCAGTGCAAACGGGCCGGCAATCCGGATCTGGTCTATAAATTCGCCTCCACCTCCAAGATCACCTTCCCCGGCAGCGGCATCGCGGCCCTGGCCGCTTCCCCCAACAACCTGGAGGATATCAAGGAGCAGATGCGCTTCCAGACCATCGGCCACGACAAGGTCAACCAGCTGCGTCATGTCCGTTTCTTCGGAAATATCCATGGCATGATCGAACATATGAAAAAGCACGCGGATATCCTGCGTCCCAAGTTCGAAATGGTCGAAAATACCCTGGAAACCAATCTGGGCGGTCTGGGCATCGGCAGATGGACCAAGCCCCTGGGCGGCTATTTCATCAGTTTTGATAC
>ONRU01000102.1 GCA_900320325.1 uncultured Lachnospiraceae bacterium | reverse complement strand
CCGCTGCGCTCGCCGGTGAAATGCTCGGTCTGGGTGATCTCCACGTCCCCCTGCTGCATGACACGCCTTCGTTCCATCCGGTAGGAAGCCCGGGCATCCACGCTGCCGTTGTAAAGCCAGAAGGGGACATAGACGCCCTTGACCTCCTCGATGTGGTTGCCGGCCGTGAAGGACCGGGGCAGGAGGAGTTTTCCCTTGTAATAGGAAGTCAGGGTATTGACCGCGTCCTGTTTGTTCCTGGCAAAGGGAATGACGTAATCGGGTTTGAGCATGCCGGAAAACTGGCCGGGAATGATGGCCGGATTGCCGCAGTAAGGACAGCTGGTGGCCGCGGTATTGGCGTCGCAGACCAGCTCCGCGCCGCAGGCAGTGCAGTTGTAGGCATGCAGGCCGGCGTCGTTCCATTCCTGAGAAGGTTCCGCCCCCATCGCCTGGTCCTTCGCCGCCTGCTCTTCTGCTTTTTTATGGGCTTCCGCCGCCTGCGCGGAAGCCTCCGCTGCCCTGCGGTTGGCGTCCGCGTACATTTTCTCGATCTCGGCGGTCTCAAATACACTTTCGCAGAAATCGCATTTCAGTTTTCCGAGCGTAGAGTCAAAATGCAGTGGGCCGGTACAGGCCGGACACTGGTAATTGGTTACCTGTTCTGGCATTGGTCCCCCTTTCTGTCAGTTCGTTCAGGGTCTGGGGCTGCCGCAGTTGCCGCAGAATTTGCCGGTGTTGCCTTGCTGTCCGCAGTTGGTGCAGATCCAGGCGCCGTTGTCGGCGGGTTTGGGGCTGCCGCAGTTGCTGCAGAACTTGCCGGTATTGCCCTGCTGTCCGCAGTTGGTGCAGATCCAGGCGCCGGCGGGCTGCATCTGCGGAGGCTGCTGGGACTGCTGGGCCTGCTGGGCGCCCATCTGATAGAGGGCCTGGGCATTGAAGCCGCCGGACTGCTGAGCCATATTCAGGCCCGCGAAGCCCATCATGGCCCCGTTGGGATTCTTGGCCGCGTCCTGCATGGCCTGGGCCTGGGCGCCGACCAGGGCCGCCGCGCCCATTTCGGCGTTGCGGTAGACCGCGTTCTTCTGCAGTTCCTTGATCATCTTCTCATCTTCTTCGGACGCCTTGACACTGTTGACGCCGAAGGTAACGATCTGGATGCCATAGACCTGGCCCCACTTGGAGGACAGCTCTTCATTGAGGACCTGAGACATCTCACTGGTATGTCCGGGCAGGGAGCTGTAGCGGATGCCCATGTCGGAGATCCTGGCGAAAGCAGGCTGCAGGGCGGTCAGCAGTTCGCTCTTTAACTGGCTGGCGATCCGGTCACGGGTAAAGTCGCCGTCCACGTTGCCGCTGATGTTCTTATAGAAGAGCAGGGGATCCGAGATCCTGTAGCTGTATTCACCGAAGCACTTGACGGAGATATCCACGTCCAGTCCGATGTTCCTGTCTACAACGCGGAAGGGGACCGGGGAAGCAGTGCCGTACTTGTTGCCCATGATATTCCTGGTGTTGAAATAGTAGATCCTCTGGTCTTTGGAGGTCACGCCGCCGGCAGCGACACGGCCGACCAGCTCACTGAAGGTATTCTTAATGCCTTCGCCCAGATTGCCGGAAAAGAGGCTGGGAGAGGTTCCTGTCTGATAGGTATAGACGCCGGGCTCCGCGCAGACATCCGCGACCGCGCCCTGGTCAACGATGATCAGGCACTGTCCGTCACTGACAACTACCGTAGATCCGTCCGTAATGACGTTGTCACTGCCGCCCCGGTTCATCAGACCGCTCTTGCCGTGATTGCGCTCGCCTTTGCGGGCCAGGACCTCCTGTCCCATATCCTTACAGTAGAAAAACTCCTTCCACTGATCGCCGAGTACGGAGCTGACAGAAGCTGCTGCTGCTAAAATAAGTCCCATATAATCCTCCTTCTGCAGAACCTGTCTGCAAAACAATTTAGTATGAACAAAATCACCTGCCGGTCCGGCAGGAGCCCGGCCGCCGGAAGTCCCGTCCCGCCGTAAGCATTTTCAGGAAATATTATACCATATGTACAGGACTCCTAACATGCGGTTTTGACCGCGGGGACAGGCAAATTCTGTTAAGCCTCCGGAAAGCGGGCAGGGGGGGCCGGGAAATCCGGGCATCAGAAAAGCCCGGTCTCCCGGGCTTTTGTCCGCTCTTACATCTGATGGCGGACCACAGCGTATTCATCCCCGTTACGGTAGTAGGGGCAGTGATAATGGCGGTCCGACAGGAAACGGGCGTATTCATCCTCGTCCATGTCCACATCGCAGACATAGTCTTCGTAATCCTGGTCATAAGTGTAAAAAGCGCATGTATCACAGTCGTTTCCCATTTCTTTCCTCCCGTATGGTATTTTGTCCCGTTCTTCTTCCGGACCATCCCGTTTGTCTTTCCACGCCCCGCGCCGTCCCGCGGCGGGAACCGGCTTCCGGAACTGCCGCTCTGTTTTCAGGGACTGCCCCGGACAGGGGTCAGGATGACTTCCTGCCGGTCGATACGGGTATCGGCGGTGACCGGCGTGCCGTCCGGCATCTCCCAGCCGATGATGGGGGCGTAGGTGACGCCATATTCCAGACTGGCCGCTTCTCCGGTCTGGGCGGCCGGATCGAATCCCAGGGGCCTGCCGGTCTTTACATAACAGGAAATATTATAGTCCGTATATTCAAAGATCACCCAACTGTAGCTGTCGGGATCCTGATAATAGTCGCAGACGAATTCGTCCCGTCCCCGCATCCAGCTGCGGATGCCGGACACATCTTCCTGCCATTTCCGGACAGCCGCATCGGGATCCTCCGCGCCCCACCGGATCCGGTCCATGGCCACCGAAGAAGCCATGGCGTCAGCCTGCCTGGGCAGATCCTCTTTCAACAGCTGCAGCAGGGCCGGCCGGAAGCTGTCCAGATACAGCGCATCCGCTGTGGCTTTGAAACCCGGTTTGGCCATGAGCATACTCAGCCAGGCCCTTCTGGCGTTGCGGATCCACCGGCAGCGCTGGGTGGTCTGGGGCAGGTCCGCCCACCAGAGCCGTCCCATACTCAGGTCAAAATCCCAGACCGGACCCGCGTACAGCAGGTCGTCCCCGTCTTTTTTATAAAAGAAAAAACTGTAATTCTCCGTATCATACTGGACCATGAATTCCTGCATGATATACATGGCTGCCCAGGAGCGCTGGTCAAAACATTCCCGCCACTGCCGGCGTCCGGAAGACTTGCGCCGCATATCACTTTCCAGAAGGCTGGACTCCGCGTCCCGGACCAGGGCGCTGATATACTCCATTTCCTCCCGGGTGCACTGCTCCGGACATTCCACCGAAATATTGTTCCATTCGGTCAGGAACCAGCTGTCTTTATCCGCGTACCTGCCGTCACATTCCAGCAGATAGCCGCCGCTGATATCCTCCGGCTGCCCTCTCCAGGTGCAGTACTGCATGTCGTCCAGGCCATCCTCCTTCACGACCTTCACGGTACCTGTGGGACTGCCGCCGCGGTTGTGCTGCTCATTCAGCCTGCCCAGATTCCGGATGCCGACAGATCCCCCGTCCGCGTTGACCCGCTGGGCCAGCAGATAGACACCGTTATAGGAGCCGTTCAGATAAAGATCCACAAAGCGGCATTCCGGCGTATATTCCATTCCCATGGCCGCGGCCAGCTGATAGGCTGTCCAGCTGCGCAGCATGGAATCATCCATGGCATTGGAAACCAGGGCCCATTTGCCGGCAGGCGCCATGCCCAGCAGGCCCGCCGCTTCCTCCAGGTTCAGGCTGTAGGATTTTTTGTCCATATCCCAGCTGGAATGGCCCCTGCCGTGGATCCGGCAGCTGCCCCCGCTCTGGACCGCGCCGTCCGCTGTCCGCACTGTATAGACCGCCGATTCGGTATAGGACCGGTCCGCGTCAATCCGCTTCATCCCTCCGCTCCGGGTCTCTATATAAACAGAAGGGGTACCGGATCCCTCCAGAAACAGGATCTTTCCCTCTTCAAAGACGATTCCCTTTTTCTCCAGGGATACCCGGTATGTATGGCCGGCAGCATCCGCCGGCAGGGGATCCCCGCTCCGCAGCCGGGTCTCCCCGTCCAGAATCATGGCATCAAAAGCGGAGAATGTTACCCGCAGGTCCATTCTCCCGGCACCGGAAGGCAGCAGGGCCATCCACAGGTCCCGCTCCGCTCCTTCTGTCAGCATGAAGGTCTGTCCGTCCGTGCTCTCCGCGCTGTCTGCCTGGGGAGCTGTCGTAATCCGGATCCATGAAAAAGGGGAGGACCGGGCCGCGCCCGCGCCCTTTTCTTCCTTTCGGGCTTCCATACCCAGGAAAACCGGAATCAGCACAGCCAGAGGCAGAAAAACAAGCAGGAAACACAGCAAAGTCTGTCTGTTCCTGTTTTTCATAGATCGCCTCCGCAGGCAGGTCAGAAGGTCACTTCGCCGTCATGGGTCAGCAGGGAAACCGAGCTGACGCCCTCCAGCGCGGCAAGATCCGCCGTCAGCTTCGCGCCTTCCTCTGTTCTCAGCTCGATGACCAGGTCCAGCTGGCCGTCCGTCAGCGTCCGGGTCTTTTCTTTATAGTGGGGGAAACATGCTTTGACGATCCGGGCAATTTTACGGTCTGTATCCTCCGAGTAGGCCGCGCTGATGACCAGGATCATGGGGGCTTTGCCCACCGGTACAAGATTCAGGATATAAAGGATCAGGGTGACCGCCAGCGAGGACAAAATGGCGATTTCCGACAGGCCGGCGCCGCAGATGATGCCCACACTGATGGCCCAGAACAGAAATACCAGATCCATGGGATCCTTGATGGCCGTACGGAAACGGACGATGGAAAGAGCGCCCACCATACCCAGGGATACGACAACGCTGGACTGGATGGTCAGAATGATGGCGGACGTGATCAGAGTCAGAGCCACCAGAGAAATGTTGAAATTCCTGGAATAGAAAGTCCTGCGGGTCATGACCCTATAGCAGAAAAAGATATACAGGCCCAGGATCAGGGAAAAGAACAGGGCCACCAGAATGGTCGCGGTGTTGATCTCGATCGTGGAATAGCCTTCCAGAAATGACTTTTTAAAAATATCCTCAAATGACATGCTCTCTTCCTCCGTGATAATAGTGCCTGCACAAATAATATTTGGAAAATGTTTCCTGCCGCATGCTGGTCATCTGGACCGCATGGTAAATATGATCGGGCAGATAGTCGTCATATTTGACCTCCAGCAGCTGCATGCCGGCCTGCAGGATGGGCCGCTGCGGCAGGGAACGCTCAAAAAATCTGTCAAAAGAGGCAGAGGCCGCTATGTTCCGGTCAAAAGTGACCCTGACATTGCCCTGGGGACAGATGAAAGGCCGCCGCTGATAGGAAACAATGACCCTGGGCGTAAAGAAGCGGGTCCGGCGTTCGATCAGAAAGCGGTTGAGCAGGGCCGGGTTGCAGTCCGATACCGGCAGGGGCCTGCCCTCCATCAGATCCCGGAACTGATTCGGCGTCAGCAGACAGCTCTTCTTCAGGATCATGCCGCTCTCCCTGCGCTTGCATTCCAGAGAGATCCGGTCCGCGGACCGGTTGTAGCTGCGGATCCTCCATTTCTCCCGGGGATCGACCCCGTCCTCATTTGCCTGGCGGCAGCTGTCATATAAGGTGTCCATATAGACGCTGCGGATCAGGTAGCAGCCGTCCGGACCGGCATGGGGGTCGGGCCGCATCAGGCCGGTCAGCCTGACCCGGAGCATGGCCAGTTCCGCGTCGGAGCACAGATATTTGAGTTCATGCCTGAATCTGGGTTCTTTCAAGGCTCCATCCTTTCATTTACGGGCGGCAGGCCTGCCGGTCAGCCTCCCAGTTCTTTGGTCAGGATCTCGACCGCCTTGTCCTTCTGATTGTCTGTCTCGTCCTTTTGGTAGGCCTCGCTGTCGAATTCCACTACGACATCCGGCGTGATGCCTACTTTATGAATGTCCTGGCCGTTTCTGGTAAAGTATTTGGC
>ONRU01000031.1 GCA_900320325.1 uncultured Lachnospiraceae bacterium | reverse complement strand
GTTTGACGAGTTCGAGGCCTATGAGACGGCAGAATCCAGATTTGCCCATGTCATGGACAATCTGCAGCCCCTGATGCTCAACAACAGCAATGACGGAGGTGACTGGCGGGAACATCAGGTGAACGCCGACCAGGTCAGGGGACGTCAGTCCAAAAACCGTCTGGGTTCGGAGACCCTTTTCCGGCTGACGGACGCCATCATTCAGGAACATATCGAAAAGGGAAATATTAAACCCGGCAGGGCAGAACGGAAGTAACAGGCAGGAGACATAGCATGGCAGTATTCGGACATTTCTATCTGGATAAGGAAAAAGACATCATAGTAGATATCAATCAGGAAGGGGAGGATCTTTCCTATGTACTGCGCACCCCGAACCACGCGACCGGCAACCTGATCACCAACCTGGCCCGTCTGTGCGGTCTGGAGATCAGCTTCGATGAGAATGGTCTCAAGATCGTAAAGGGGCAGATCCCCTGCTATATAGACGACTGTAACAGGGCGGTCTATATACTCCGGCTGGGGGATACCAAGGTGGCAAATATTTATCCGGATGGGACCATTGAACGCAAGGCCTCCATACCTGCCATCGCCAAGACCCTGATGAGCCAGACCAAAAAATACGGCCTGGGTACCTGGCAGACCCTGGTCAAGACCTATATCCCCAGGGATTATAAGTTCCACACGGACCTGCATACGCATATGAACGCCAACCTGGATCCGGACATTCTGATTGCTCTGGGCATTCATCATCAGATCCGTTATCCCCTCTATTATATCCGAAAGCTGAAGCTGCGCTGCACGCCGGCCCAGGAAGCCATTCTGGCCCGGAGAAGGGCTGTTACCGCGCAGCGGTTCGCGGATTCTCCGCTGCAGGGCAAATATCTGACCCGCAGGATCAATGACAATACCTTTATCAATTTCGCGGACTTTATTCTGGCAGATCCGGAAAACGCCGCCTATAACCTGCCCCTGATCCGGGCTTCCCTGGCCATCCTCAAAGACGGCCAGGCTGTCTTCTCCAATCTGGAGAAGGTCTATCTGTACCGGTATGTCTTTACAAAGGGGCAGGCCGCGGAAGATCCGGTGGATCTGACAGCTTATCCGCCGGTTCCGGACAGAGAAATTGAAGAGGCTTTGCGGCAGATGGAAAAGGACAGAAAGGATCCTCAGTACGCTTCCTATTCTCTGCTGCAGGATAAACTGCTCTGGATCGCCCGTGGATGCAGCAGGCGGGGCATCTGTTATATGGAGATCTCCGATACCGGCCTGGTCAAGCCTGACCAGGCGGCGGGGCTGCTGGGACAGATCCATGCCTGCATGCCTGCCATTACCCGGGAGACCGGCGTTGTTCTGCGGTTCCTGGCCTCTTTCCGCCGGATCCCTCTGACCATTGTCCGGGATCAGGTCGAACCCCAGCGGGTGGTCCAGGACCAGGTCCGGACCCTGCGGGCCGTCGCCTGTGATCCCTACGTGGCGGGCTCTGACATCATCGGTGAGGAGATCAATGATATCCGGGATCTGCAGCCGCTGATCCGGGAACTGGTCGCCATCGCGGGCAGCTGTCCCGGCTTTGTCATCCGGATCCATGCCGGTGAAAATGATTCTCTGCGCAGTAACGTGGCAGGAAGCCTGCGCTGTGTACGGGAGTCCCTGGCACCGGGCCAGCCCATGCCGCCTGTGCGGATCGGACACGGCCTGTATACGGCCAACCTGAAATCCGCCAGAGGCCGTCAGCTGATCCGCGACCTGCGGGAAGCCGGCGCTGTCCTGGAATTTCAGCTGACTTCCAACGTCCGTCTCAACAATCTCAGTATTCTCCGCCATCATCCGCTGAAGCAGTATCTGCAGGACGGGATCGCCTGCGTACAGGGGACGGACGGCGGCGCCCTGTACGGTACTGATTCCATTGATGAGCAGCTGGCCCTTGAACGCCTGCTGGATCTTTCCTATGAAGATATGATGGCCATGAAGCAGGCCGAGGACCGGGTCCTGGCCGCCAGTCTGGATACGTTCCGCCGTAAGGAGGCGGCTTTCGCCGCCCTGCGCGGAAACAGAGCCCCGGAAGCGTGGCTGGAGGAACGGATCCGCCGGGAGCCTGTGCCGGACCATCCCCTTATGATCGGCCGCGGACGTCTGGAAAGCCTGGACTGTCTGGGAGACCGGGTCAGAGAAATGCCGGTGGAAAAAGTCCCGGTCATTGTACTGGGAGGCTCTTTTAATACGGACAGACGGTCGACCCGTATGCAGGACTGGGCTGTGGAACTGCTGAAACGGATCTCGCAGGGCCTGGATCCGGAGAAGGTCTTTTTTGTGATCGGCTACAGAATGCTGGCTTATGAGAGAGAACTGGTTAAGATGTGCGGCGACCGGTTCGAGATTTTCGCCATGGTACCGACACAGCTGACAGAGGAAGAGGTCCGCCGTCTGCGCAGGAGCGGAGCCGGCATCCGTATTTCCATCGAGTCGGTCGGCATGGGTCTGTATAAGAGTTATTCCTATGAAATATTCAAGCGCCGCCCTTCCGTTGTGGTTGCCCTGGACGGCAATTCCGCCGGCACCAATGTGATCCAGGAAGCCAGGAACGGCAAGCGCAAGGCAAGGATCTTCGTCAGTCACCACGCGGTCAGCCTGTATTCCAAGGCCCGGACCCTGCGGGGCTATGCCCGGATCATTGAAGATCCGGAAGCCGCCGGACAGATTCTGGAAGCAGTCGGGGATGTATGGGATGAGATGGAGAAGGACCGGAGAAATCGCGCGTCCGATCAGTGAAAGGGAAGAATAATGCCCGGAACAGATCTGAGGATCCATTCCGGGCATATATTGGTTTTGGCTTCAGCCGGTCCTGCGGCTCCAGTGCCAGCGGATCACGGCGGCGGTTATGATAATGACATAGCCGATGACGCTGAACAGATCCGGTACCGTGCCGAAGAGCAGGAAGCCGAACAGGGCGGCCCAGAGAATCTGGGAATAATCAAAGATGGAGATCTCTCTGGCGGGAGCGTGCCGGTAGGCGGCTGTTACGGACATCTGGCCTCCGGCGGCCGAGACGCCGGCGCCCAGCAGCATCAGGGTCTGGAAAAGGGTCATGGGACGGAAATCCGCCAGAACAAAGGGCAGCACGCTTAAACAGGAAAAAGCGGAGAAGAACATGACGATCACCGGACCGCGTTCTCCCTGCGTGCTGATTTTCCTGACAAAAGTGTAGGCGGTCCCGGCCGCGAAGCCTCCCAGAGCCCCGACCAGAGCCGGGAAACTGGCGACGCCTGCCGTGGGCTTGATCACAAATAAGGCTCCTGCGAAAGCGGCGGCGACCAGCAGCCATTCCCGTTTTGCCGGGAACTCCTTCAGAATGAAGCAGGACATGATAATGGCAAAAAAGGGAGACAGCTTGTTGAGCATGTTGGCGTCGGAGATGATCATGTGGTCTATGGCCCAGAAATTGCAGAGAATGCCGATCGTGCCGAACAGGGAACGCAGGAGCAGGCCGCCGATACAGTCCCTGCGGATGGAGAATTTTTCCGGCGTCCCGGCCAGGGTGACAAAAGCGATCAACGCGGCGATCAGATTGCGGAAGAGGGATTTCTGCATGGTAGGGACATCCCCGGACAGCTTTACGAAAACGCTCATCAGGGAGAAGAAAAAGGCGGCCAGAATAATGCAGATGATGCCTTTCATGTGTTCACTTTGCGTATAGCGTTCGGTCTGCATGGACAGGTTCTCCTTCGGACATATGACAGCTTGTACAGGTATGGCAGATATCATAACACTTTCGGGACAGGATTCCAAATCCATTCTTCTTTCCATTTGAAAGACCCGCATGATATAATAAAAGGTACGGTAAACAGGTATTTTTCCGTATTTCTTGATAAAGGGGAATATTTATGATAAAGGTTTTCGGTATTTCGATCGGAGGGCTCCAGAGAAGGCTGGTCATGCTTGTCATTTCCATCCTGATCGTGGCTTTCGTTCTTTTCGCCTCTACAACCGCGTATCTGGGGTCAATACTGACAGGTGTCATAGAGGAGACCCGGCAGGAGCAGGAGCAGGCCATTTCCACCAGCTCGAAAAAAACGATGACGAATGTACTGAAAGAGACATTTGTCTCTACGAACGCCCTGCAGGCCAGTATCGCGGACAATGACTTTCTGGAGATCGTCCATAATGTTTCGACCCTTCAGACCATGGCGGAAGGGGTGCTGACAAATCCGGGCAGTCTTACCCCCATAGAGGTTCGTCCCCCGGACCCGTCCGCGGACGGTACCACCACTGTCATGGGGCTTGGCGAGGAAGGCGTTGACATCACACAGTCAGAAAACCTGAAGATGGTGGCCAATCTGAGCGGCCCCATGACAGCCATGGTCGATAATTCCGAGAAGATCAGCAGATGTTACATCGGACTGGAAGACGGCACGCATCTGGCGGTCGATACGATGGCGTCCGATAAGATCGATGAGGACGGGAATCCGATTCCTTTCCCGGTGCGCCAGAGGCCCTGGTACAGGGGGGCGGCGGAAAAAGGAGACATATACTTTACGGGTGTGATCGAGGATGCTTACAGCGGCCTGTACTGTGTCACCTGTTCCGCGCCTGTTTACACGGACGGCCGGCTGGCAGGCGTGGTCGGCATTGATATCTTCCTGGAGAATATGCAGGACTTCATCGAGTCCCCCAACAGTGAGGGCATTGTCTTTATTTTGAATGATAAAGGCCAGATCATTCTTTCCTCTGAGGAGGAAGGTATCTTTTCCGCGTCCCTGGAGGAAGTAGCTCCGGATCTGCGGGAAAATGAGAACACCGGGCTGGCGAGCCTGGCCAGGAAAGCGCTGGTAATGCAGACAGAACTGACGCTCATCAAGCTGGACGACCGGGTGTATTATATGTCCGGTACGCCTATGCCGACGGTGGGCTGGGCTGTCATTTCGGTCATTGACAGGGAAATCACGGAACAGCCTGAAAAGCAGCTGCTGAAGGACTACGACAAGATCAATCAGGGATCAAGGACACGATTCAGGAAAGAAGTCGCGGGCACGCTGCGAAGGGCAGCAGTCGCCCTGCTCCTGACCGTCCTGCTCTGCTGCGGCGCCGCGATCGCGGCCGCCCGGAGGATCGTCAGACCTATAGAGGAAATGACCAGAGACGTCCGTAAGGCCGGTCAGTCAGGCCAGATCTTCGAAATGAAGGATGCCTATCGGACGGATGATGAGATTCAGATCCTGGCGGAGGCTTTTGAGGACCAGTCCAGAAAGACCAGACAGTATATACAGGATATTACTCAGATCACCAGGGAGAAGGAACGGGTCAGCACAGAGCTGCAGATGGCCAACCGGATCCAGAACAGTATGCTGCCCAACGTATTCCCGCCTTTCCCGGGGCGCAGGGAATTTGATATTTACGCGTCTATGGAACCGGCCAGAGAAGTCGGCGGTGATTTCTATGATTTCTTCCTGATCGACCCCGACCACCTGTGTATGGTCATGGCGGATGTCAGCGGCAAGGGTATACCGGCGGCCCTGTTCATGATGATTTCCAAGGTCATCCTCCAGAGCTGCGCCATGCTGGGAAAGAGCGCCGGAGATATTCTGGTCAAGACCAACGAAGCTATCTGCTCCAGTAATCAGGAGGATATGTTCGTGACGGTCTGGACGGGTATTCTGGAGATCAGCACCGGTACGATCACGGCCGCGAACGCGGGCCATGAATATCCTGCCGTGATGAAGGACGGAAAGTTCAGTCTCCTCAGGGATAAGCACGGCCTGGTCATCGGCGGAATGCAGGGCATCAAATACCGGGAATACACGATCACGCTCGAACCCGGGGACAAACTGTTCCTGTATACGGACGGTATCCCCGAAGCCTCGGACAGCGATTATAAAATGTTCGGGACGCAGAAGATGCTGGACGCTCTGAACCAGGACACCAAGGCGGCGCCGAAACAGATCCTGGCAAATGTCAAAGCGGCCGTTGAGGACTTTGTCCAGGGAGCGGAGCAGTTTGATGACATGACCATGCTTTGTCTGGAATACAAAGGTCCGGACAGTGAATGAACCGTCCGGCGGAGGTCAGGTATTGAATTACGGGAACCCGGTCCCACGGAGATCCAGCGGCATGAAGGACGGCTTTGAGACCATTCAGAAACGATAAACAGTGACCCGGTAAACACAGGGAACTGGGATGAGAAAGAAGCACCCGCGCGGGAACTGACCGCGCGGGTGCTTCTTTATTGAAGTATATCTATTGAAGTAAATATATTGAAGCATATCTGTTTTTTTGGAACCCTGTTTTTTGGACTGTCGTAATCCTTGTGGCCGGGCCGCGGCGGGCATACGGCAGAGCAGATCATTTCCAGACGTCCGTATTATCCAGACCGATATTCTTTTCATGGAAGACCGGGTCGATGCCCTTTGCCTTCTGGTCTTCGTAATCCCGCAGGCAGTTAAAGGCGGTCCGGGACAGGAGGAAGATGGCGATGATATTGACGACGGCCTCCAGGCCCATGGTGATGTCCGCCAGACTCCAGGCGATATCCATGCTGTTCAGGGCGCCGAGCAGTACCATGAAAGCGGCGGCAATCCGGAAGATGGTCAGGAATACCTTGTTTTTGCTGATAAAGAGGATGTTGGCCTCCGCGTAGAAATAATTGCCGACGATGGAAGTGAAGGCAAACATGCAGACGGCGATGGTGATCACATGGATGGCCCAGGTACCGAACTGGTGGGCTACACTCTGCTGCAGGAGCGGGATGCCGTTCAGGGAGCTGTCGGTCTTGTACACACCGGTCAGGAGCAGGATGAATACGGTGGCGGAACAGATCATCAGGGTGTCAATATAGACGGAAATGATCTGGGCCAGGCCCTGTTTGGCCGGATGGGAGACCTCAGCGGAAGCAGAGGCGTTGGGCGCGGAACCCATACCTGCTTCATTGGAGAAGAGGCCCCGCTTGATACCGTAGACCATGCAGGAACCGGTAAAGCCGCTGAAAATGGCCCTGAAATCAAAGGCGGAACGCATCACAGAGGCCAGGACCGCGGGAATCTCACCTATATTCAGGATAATGATCAGGATGCCCATGACGATATAGAGGCCGGACATGATCGGGACCAGGACGGAGGAAAGCCAGCCGATCTTTTCGGCGCCGGCAAAGAACAGATACAGGGAAGCCGCGAACAGGATACAGCCGATGGTCAGGGGGACCGGTGAGCTGTGCAGGTCCGGGAAATAGTACTCCATGGTAGATACAATGTTATAGGCCTGCAGGCCGTTGAAACCGAAAGCAAAGGTGGCGATCAGAGAGATGGCAAAGATAATGCCCAGCCAGCGGGCATGCAGGGCACGCTCGATATAATAGGCGGGACCGCCTTTAAAGCTGCCGTCCTCTTCGCGGGTCTTATAGATCTGCGCCAGAGTACTTTCGATAAAAGCGGAGGCCGCGCCCAGCAGGGCCATCAGCCACATCCAGAAGGCCGCGCCGGGACCGCCCAGGACAATGGCGGTCGCGACACCTGCCATATTGCCGGTGCCGACACGGGAGGCGGTGGCGATCATCAGCGCCTGGAAGGAAGAGATACCCTTATCGGAGGACTTCTTTTCAAACATACATTTGAAGCAGTCTCCCAGCAGGCGGAGCTGTACAAAGCGGGTGCGGACCGTGAAGTAGATGCCGGCGCCCGCCAGCATGTAGATCAGGCACCAGGTGTAGAGGATGTCGTCAAATTTGGTGAGAATTTCGGCGATAGACATAGAAACTCCTTTTCGGCTGCGATTCCTGCAGGGAACAGGAACCAGAGGCTGCGGCCGCGGCGCGAGGACCTCTGTATGACAGATGCTTGGAATCCCGTCTCGGAAGGCGGGAAATGTGTGTATCTTTATAATTAGAATAAATGCTTTCCGGTGATTTGGTCAAGATATACAGAACGGACGTGAAAATCCGGGCGATTCCGGCGCCTTTCCCATAAATCCCCGTACATTATTGGGGAAAATATGCAGAATTTGCCTTCTGCGTCCTTGTATCTTGTACATGTTAACACTATAATTAGGTGAAGTGGAGACAGTGGTATATGTCCCTTACGGATGAAGCATTGTCTCTTTCTTTAACTGCCTTGTACTTTGTTACATGAAAGTGCCGCAGTCTGCCGTCGCCGGCAGACCGGCATGCAGCAATCCAAGACACATTTTAATGAAAGGGGTTTTCCAAATCATGACTCGTTATGTAGTAAAACGTATTCTTCTGGCGATTGTCAGTGTTCTGGTCATCTGCGCAATCACATTCTTTGCCATGAATGCCATTCCCGGCGGACCATTCAACTCTGAAAAAGCGCTTTCAGAAGCCACCAAAGCTGTTCTGATGGAACGCTATAATCTGGACAAACCGGTACCTGTCCAGTTTGTCCTTTATATGCGGAACCTTCTGCACGGAGATTTCGGCGTATCCTTGAAAACAGGCCGTGATATCAGCGGCACCCTGTTTTCCTGCTTTAAGGTATCCGCCCGCCTGGGCGCTACAGCGGCGGTCTGCGCGGTCGCCTGCGGCATTGTACTGGGATCCCTCGCGGCCCTGTTCCGGAACCGCCTGATCGACCGTGTCATTGTTTTCTTCACAACGCTGTTCACGGCAATGCCTTCTTTCGTTTTCGCGACTTTCCTGATGCTGGTCTTCTGTATCACCCTGAAGTGGCTGCCGGTCTGGGACGCCTCCAATAAGAGCCTGATCCTGCCGGTCATCGCGCTGATGGCCTACCCTATGGCTTACGTGACCAGACTGACCAAGACCTCCATGCTGGACTCCCTGGGACAGGATTATATCAGGACTGCCAGGGCCAAGGGCGTGCCCATGGTCAAAGTCATCTTCAAACACGCGCTCCGTAACGCCCTGATTCCTGTCATCACATATGTTGGCCCCATGCTGGCCTACATCCTGACGGGTTCCCTGGTCGTTGAGAACATCTTTACCATCGGCGGCCTGGGACAGCAGTTCGTCAAGTCCATCAGCAACCGTGACTATCCGATGATCATGGCTACTACCATTTTCCTGGCAGTCGTAATGGTCATCTGCAACCTGCTCAGCGATATCGCGTACAAGATCGTTGACCCGAGAATCACGCTTGACTGACGAAAGAGAGGAGCAAGAACATGGAAGAAACAAAAGTCAATCCTTTAAGCCTGCAGATCGATCCTGCACTGTTTGAACCTGCTACGGATGAAGAGAAACGGCAGGCCGATGTCATGAGTGAATCCACCACCTTTTTCAAGGACGGTATGCGCAAGCTCATGAAGAATCCTCTGGCTGTCGGCTCCATCATCGTTCTCCTGCTGGTGGTCCTGACCATCACCATAGCGCCTCTGGTCGTTCCCTATACGTATTCCGATATCATCCGGGTCAATGGCAAGAGAGACCGGGGCAATAAGAACCTGTCCGCCTTTGAGTATTCCGAAAAGGAACAGGAATTTATTGATCAGGGCGGCAAGGTATTCCCTCACATTATGGGCACTGACTCCCTAGGCAGGGATTACTTCATCCGTGTCGTTTACGGCGCCCGCATCTCCCTGACGGTCGGTCTGTTCGCCTCCATCCTGGTACTGATCATCGGCGTCATATACGGGTCCATTGCCGGATACGCGGGAGGCAGGGCGGACCTGATCATGATGCGTATCGTCGATATCATATATTCGCTGCCGGACATGCTGATCATCATTTTGCTGGCCACGGTCCTGCAGCCGATCCTGGAAAATACATCGAACCCGCTGATCAATGCCCTGGGCACCAATATGATCTGTATTTTCATCGTATTCGGACTGCTCTACTGGGTCGGCATGGCCAGACTGGTCCGCGGCCAGATCCTGACCATCAAGAATAACGATTATGTGCTGGCGGCCCGCTCGATCGGCGCCAAGCCCGCCCACATCATCCGCAAACATATTATTCCCAACTGCATCAGCGTCATTATTATTACCACAGCCCTGCAGATTCCTTCCGCGATCTTTACCGAGAGCTTCCTTTCCTTCATCGGAATGGGCGTAAACGCCCCGATGCCTTCGCTGGGATCCCTGGCAAACTCCGCCAGAGAAGGCCTGCAGACCTATCCCATGCAGCTGGTATATCCCGCTGTCCTGATCGTTCTGATCGTTCTGGCCTTCAATCTTCTGGGCGACGGCCTGCGCGACGCGTTCGATCCCAAGCTGCGCAGCAAATAAGATACGGGACCTGTCAAACGGCAAATCGAAACAAGCTGAAAGGAAAGCTGGTAAATAATGAGTACAAATACAGAAAAACAAGCACCTCTTCTGCAGGTCATCGATCTGCATACCTCCTTTAAGACCGACAAAGGTGAAGTGAAGGCGGTCAACGGTGTCAGTTATACACTGGAGGCCGGCAGGAGCCTGGGCATCGTCGGTGAATCCGGATCAGGCAAATCTGTTTCCGCCTATTCCATCATGCAGATCCTGGACGGCAACGGCCATATCACCCAGGGCAAGGTCCTTTTCAAAGGAGAAGATATTACAAATTATTCAGCCAAACAGATGGAAGACTTCCGCGGCAAGCACTGTTCCATGATCTTCCAGGATCCCATGACCAGCCTGAACCCCGTTTATACGGTAGGCAACCAGATTACAGAGGCCATCCGGACCCATAACAAGAATGTCAGCCAGAAAGAGGCCGACGAAAAGGCCAGGGAGATGCTGGAACTGGTCGGCATCAATGAGGCGGGCCGCAGACTGAAACAGTATCCCCATGAGCTTTCGGGCGGCATGCGCCAGCGTGTCATGATCGCCATGGCCCTGGTCTCCGAGCCTTCCATCCTGATCGCGGATGAGCCCACTACAGCCCTGGACGTTACCATCCAGGCCCAGATCCTGGAGCTGATGATGGATCTGCAGAAAAAGCTGGGCATGGCCATCATCATCGTTACCCATGACCTGGGTGTCATTGCCCAGATGTCCGATGAGATCGTTGTCATGTACGGCGGCCGGATCTGTGAGCGCGGCACGGCAGAGGATATTTTCTATAATCCCTGCCATGAATATACCAAAGGCCTGCTCCGGTCCATCCCTTCCGCCAGCAATATGAAGAAAAAGCTGGTCCCCATCGCCGGATCGCCCATTAACCTCCTGAATATGCCCGAGGGCTGCGCCTTCTGCGCCCGCTGTGACGCTGCCATGAAGGTCTGCCTGAAGCAGGTGCCCCCGGAACTCAGGATCGACGACACGCATCTGGCTTCCTGCTGGATCAATGTCCGTGACAAAAAATACAGAGAGGAGGCCCTGGCATGAGCAGTGAATATCTGGTAGAAGTCAAAGATCTCAAGCAATATTTCCCTATCCGGACCGGCATGTTCAAAAAGACCATGCTCAAAGCGGTCGACGGCGTCAACTTCTCCATCAAGCCCGGCGAGACCCTGGGCCTGGTCGGCGAATCCGGCTGCGGCAAGACTACGGTCGGCCGTACCCTGCTGCGCCTCTATAAACCTACCGGCGGCGAGATCTATTATGACGGCAATCTGATCACGGATCAGAATATGCTGCAGTACAGATCCAAAATGCAGATGGTCTTCCAGGATCCCTATTCCTCACTGGATCCCCGTATGACGGTCGAAGAGATCATCGGTGAGCCTCTGGATGTCCATAAGCTCTGCGCCAACAGTAAGGACCGCCGGGACAAGATCCTGAGCCTGATGGAGCTGGTCGGACTGAACGCCGAACACGCGACCCGTTATGTACATGAGTTCTCCGGCGGCCAGAGACAGCGTATCGGTATCGCCCGGGCCCTGGCGGTGGATCCCAAGTTCATCGTCTGTGACGAGGCGGTTTCCGCTCTGGACGTTTCCATCCAGGCCCAGGTCATCAACATGTTCGAAGAGCTGCAGGAAAAGCTGGGCGTCGCCTATCTCTTTATCGCCCATGACCTGCTGGTCGTCAGACATATTTCCAACAGGATCGCGGTCATGTATCTGGGCAGGGTCGTGGAGACCGCGGACGCGGATGAGCTGTCCGACGCCCCGATCCATCCTTATACCCAGTCCCTGCTGTCGGCGGTTCCGATTCCGGATCCCAAGATCGCCAAGTCTTCCAGCCGTATTATTCTGGAAGGCGATGTTCCCAGCCCGCTGAATATGCCTTCCGGCTGCGCTTTCCGTACCAGATGCCGTTTCGCGACGGAACAGTGCGCCAAAGAATGTCCGTCTCTGACAGACAGGGGAGGCGGTCATATGGTGGCATGCTGGAACAAATAGTGGTATGATAAACAGGATGCTTTATCCGTAAGCGCTGCCGACCCCCTGACAGGCAGACGGGGGCACGGCAGGCATACGGATCTGCACATAAAAAGGAGGCGGCTCCAGGCTGCCCCAAAACACATTAAGGAGGAACAATTATGAAAAAACGCTTATTAGCACTGATCATTTCAGTTGCGACTGCTGCGACCCTGCTGACTGCCTGCGGCGGCGGAAGCAGTACTGCGACGACCCCGGCAGCTGATACGACCGCGGCAGCCGCCACGGAAGACGCCGGTGAGGCTGGTGAACCTGTCGAGTCCACCATTTATCCTACTCCCGAAGGCGTTACCTATACCGCCATCGCGGAGGGTAAATCCGCTCCCGACTGGTCCGAGTATGAAGCCCTGATCAAAGAGATCAAGACCACCACAGATATGGAAAACCGTGTCGCTCTGATGCACAAGGCAGAAGATATCCTGATGGGTACCGCAGCTGTTATTCCGATCTACTATTATAATGATCTGTATCTGCAGAAGACCGATGTGGAAGGTATTTACTCCAACCTGTTCGGCTTCAAATACTTCCAGTTCGCGACCTGCCCCAGAGACGTTCTCAAGATCAATCTGGCTTCCGAGCCCGCCAAGGTCGATCCCGCACTGAACTCTTCTGTTGACGGCGCCTGCCTGGCAGTCAATATGTTCGAGGGCCTTTACACTTATGACGCTGACGGCAATCTCCAGCCCGCACTGGCTGAGAATACCGAAGTATCCGAAGACGGCCTGACCTATACCTTCACCCTGCGTGACGGCCTGAAGTGGTCCGACGGCACAGATCTGACCGCAAAGGATTTCGAATATTCCTGGAAGAGAGCTGCCGCTCCCGAGACGGCCGCTGACTATGGCTACATGTTCGATGCCATCGCGAAAACAGATGACGGGGCCCTGGATGTTACCGCTTCCGAAGACGGCAAGACCCTGACAGTCAACCTGGTCGCTCCCTGCGCTTATTTCCTTGACCTTGCGGCATTCCCCGCGTATCTTCCCGTTCCTCAGGCACAGGTAGAAGCAGCGGAAGGCTGGGAGACCAACCCCGGCGCATGGGCATCAGAAGCAGGCTTCGTTACCAACGGCGCTTACACCATGAAGGAATGGAAGCATGAAGAGTCCATCGTTCTGGTCAAGAATGACAACTACTACAGAGCTGACGAAGTTACCATCCCCGAGATCGACCTGATGCTTTCCGCGGATGATACCGCTATCCTGGCAGCCTACAACTCCGGCGACCTTGATTTCGCGGACACAGTTCCCACCAATGAGATCGCTTCCCTGAAGGAGAACGATGACTTCCACGTAATCGACAACCTGGGCACCTACTATGCGGCGTTCAACGTAAACAGCCCTATTTTCGAAGGCAAGACTGTTGACCAGGCTATCGCCATGAGAAAAGCGTTCGCGATCCTCATTGACCGTCCCTACATCGTTGAGACTGTCGGCCAGACAGGCCAGAAGGTCGCTACTTCCTATATCCCTGCCGGCATGGCTGACGGCAACGGCGGCATCTTCAAGGGCAACAGCGATTCCTATACCTTCCCTGTAGAGGATCAGGAAGGCTATTATCCGGAAGAAGTTTCCGATGACGCCGTTGACGAAGCGATCGCTCTGCTTGAGTACGCGGGCTATGAGTTCGATGACAACGGAATGCTCTCCGAGTCCACTCCGATCAACATCACATACCTGACCAATGACGGCACAGGCCACATCGGCATCGCGCAGATCATGCAGCAGGATCTGGCTGAGATCGGCATCAACATGAAGATAGACACCCGTGAGTGGAATGTATTCCTGGATGAAAGAAAACAGGGTAACTTCGACTTCGCGCGTGAAGGCTGGCTGGCTGACTTCAACGATCCCATCAACATGCTTGAGATGTGGACCGCTGATTCCGGCAACAACGACTGCCAGTTCGGCAGATAATCTCATCTGACAAATAAGCCGGACCCGATGGTCCGGGACAACAAAAAGGGCACATCCACACGGATGTGCCCTTTTGGCGTGCCCCATTCCTTACAGTTCGTAGAGGGCGGTATATTTGGATTCCAGGTAGTCCAGGAAATCGTCCGGCGTAAGGGACCTGCCCGTGATCGCGCGGATCCATTCCGAAGGAGCCATGCGGTCGGCGATGTTAAAGACATGATCCCGCATCCAGCCGTTGATCAGATCGAAGCGTCCGGCCTCTACGACGGCGTCGATATCGATTTCCTTCGCCATCTGATTGTAATACATGGCGTTATAGAAATTGCCCAGCGCGTAGGTGGGGAAATAGCCGAAGCCGGTAGTCCAGTGGACATCCTGCAGAACGCCTTCCCGGTCATTCGCGGGCCGGACGCCCAGGTATTCTTCATATTTAGCATTCCAGATCCGGGGCAGGTCCTCGATTTTTGCCTGGCCGCCTACGATCATTTTTTCGATCTCGTAGCGGATCATAATATGGAAGGTATAAGTAAACTCATCCGATTCCGTACGGATCAGGGTGGGACGTACCCGGTTGACGGCTTCGTAAAGCTCCCGGCTGCTGACATCGCCCAGGGTCTCCGGCATGATCTTCTGCAGTTCGGGAAAGACCAGACGGATAAAAGCTTCGGACCGGCCGATGCGGTTCTCATAGAAGCGGGAGACGGACTCGTGCTGCCCCATGGTCTTTTCACCGGTAATGAAATGGTCCCAGTGGGCGCGGGGCTGGTTCTGGTCAAAGAGGGCATGGCCGCCTTCATGGATCACGCTGTACATGCTGGACATAAAGTTTTCAGGGAAATAGTGAGTGGTGACCCTGACATCATCCCGGCCGGGCGTATCGGTAAAGGGGTGTTCCGTTGTGGTCAGGAGGCCTCTTTCAAAATCGTATCCCATGGTCCGCAGCAGGTAACGGGCGGCCGTCTCCTGGGCTTTCTCATCCGTCCTGCGGCAGGTGAAATCCGTCCGGATCTTCTTTTCAGAGGACAGGATTCTCTTCAGCAGGGGGACCAGACGCTCCCGGCAGGCGTCGAAGATGACATCCAGCTGTCCGCTGGTCATACCTCTTTCGTAAACATCCAGCAGATCGTCATAGGCAACGGGAGAAGGGTGCTCCAGCAGGGACTGTTTCTTCAGATCCGCTTCCCGCACCGCTTTCAGGGATGGAACATAGAGAGAAAAATCCGCTTTGTTCTTTGCCTGGATCCAGTCCACATAGGCCTTGTTATAAACCTTGGAAAATTCCAGCGCCTGTTCGGGACTGATATTTTTGGTCCGCTCCATTTCTCTGAAAAGGCTTTCCGCCAGAATACGGTCTGTATCCTCCAGTTCCTCCCGGTTCTGATAGAGCGTCCGGACCTGATCTTCGAATTCCGGAGTATGCCGCAGTGAGAAAGCCTTATTCTGGATAAAAGATACGAGATCGCCCTGCTCCTCCATCGCTTTGGGAGGACAGATGGTTTCCATGTCAAAACTAAGCAGAGATCCCGCGTGATCGTAGCGGGCCGCCTCGGTCAGGGTCTCCCGGATTTTATGTAATGCCTGTTGGGTTTCAGAACGCATATGGTTTCTCCTTTTCTATTGTTTCGTGTGCCTACTCAGTATAGCACAGATCCGGATGTTTCGGGGCAATCCGGAAAGTGACAGGTGTCGTGAAGAGCGTTCAAATATAGAAAAAAAGAAGAATATGTTAAAAACATGTTAAACGTGTATACAAACTGATTTTTCAGGCGCTTCCGGCATGTTATAATGATGCGGAACGGCGGGCTCTTAAGCCTACCGGATTTTTCTTAAGAAGGAGAAAGAAAACGTGGATATATTTTATAAAGTGATCGCGCTTCTGGGCGGGCTGTCCATGTTCCTTTACGGAATGCGCCTGATGGGCGACGGACTGAAAAGCTCTTCCGGCGGCGCTATGAAAAAGGCGCTGGCCCGCGTTACCGATGCATGATCCAGTCCTCTACAGCGACCATCGTTTTGACGGTCGGTCTGGTCGGAGCGGGGTTCCTTACCTTCCGGCAGTCGGTCGGTATTGTTCTGGGTGCCAACGTTGGTACGGCTATTACAGCCCAGATCATCCGTCTGATGGACCTGAATGCCGGCGCAGGAAGTTTCCTGTATTTTTTCAAGGCGGATAACCTGGCACCTATGGCTCTGATCCTGGGCATTGTCTGCATCATGTTCCTGAAAGGGGACCGGATGAATACCCTGGGTACCATCTGTATCGGATTCGGTATCCTGTTCATGGGCCTGATCTATATGAGCGCGGCAGTCAGTGAGATGGGAGATACGCTCAGCGGCCTGCTGACAGCCTTTGAGGACAATTATTTCCTGGGATTCCTTTCGGGTGTTGTTGTTACAGGGATCATCCAGAGTTCCTCTGCGGTTGTCGGTATCCTCCAGTCCCTTGCCAGTTCAATGGGACTGAATTTCTGCGGCGTGTTCGCCGTCATCATCGGCGTTAATATCGGTGACTGTATCACGACCTTTATCGTCAGCCGGATCGGAGCCAAACCTGACCAGATCCGCACAGCCCTGGTCCATGTCATC